>NZ_JBIRUZ010000007.1:0-427847 GCF_044386545.1 Streptomyces sp. NPDC020489 | reverse complement strand
GGTGCACAGGCCACCTCATCCCGCACGACCGGGCGTCTAGGCGACCCCTTCCCGCACCACGGGGTGCACAGGCCACCTCATCCCGCACGACCGGGCGTCTAGGCGACCCCTTCCCGCACCACGGGGTGCACAGGCCACCTCATCCCGCACGACCGGGCGCCTAGGCGACGCCTTCCCGCCCCGCCGGGCGCACAGGCGACCCCTTTCCTGTGCCGCCGGGAGAGAACTCGCCGCCACGGAGGCCAGCGCGGCGAAGCGGGGGTCCAACACGGCTCCCAGCACCACGGGCGCACAGACCAACCCTTTCCCGCACCACCGAGAGCACAGGCGACCCCTTCCCCGCACCACCGGACGTCGAGGCCGCCTCTTCCCACACCACCGGACGTCGAGGCCGCCTCTTCCCACACCACCGGACGTCGAGGCCACTTCTTCCCGCACCACCAGACGCCCAGGCCACCCCATCCCCGCACCACCCGACGCCCAGGCCACCCCAGCCCTGCACCCCCGGCGTCTAGGCAACCCCTCCCCGCTCAGCGCGTCGCAGCAGCGTCCCCGCGAGCAGTCCGCCCAGCAGGACGGCCGCCGCCCCGACCAGCAGGCTGGTCTCCAGGCCGGAGGCGTACGCGTCGGTGACACGTGCCCGTTCCCGCGCGGAGCCTGCTTCCGCCAGCGCCGCCGGGAGAGAACTCGCCGCCACGGAGACCAGCGCGGCGAAGCGGGAGTTCAGCACAGCTCCCAGCACCGCGACCCCGAGCCCTTGCCCGAACTCCGCCACCGTGCCGTTGATCCCCGCCCCGATCCCCGCCTTCTCCGGCGGAATGGAGCTCATGATCGCGTGTGCCATCGCCGGGTTGGCGATCGCGGCGCCGGCACCGATGAGCAGCAGCCCCAGCAGGGTCCCGGCGTAACCGCCGGAGGCGACCGTCGCGATGGAGACCAGTCCGCCCGACATCAGCACCATGCCGAGGGCGATGGCGGCCGGGTTCCCCAGGGCGGTCGCCCACTTCGCGGCCACGCCGGAGAAGTTGAGCGCCACGATGGTGAGCGCGAGCGGTGCCGTGCGCAGACCGGCTTCCAGGGGGCCGTAGCCGAGGACGAACTGCATGTGCTGGGTGAGCAGGAAGAGCGAGCCGCCCATGCCGAAGGTGATCAGGACCGCGCCCGCGATGGCGCCGGTGAAGCGGCGGTCGGTGAAGAAGTGCAGGTCGAGCATGGGGTGTTCGATCCGGCTCTCCCAGTACCCGAACCCGGCCAGCACCGAGACGGCAACGGCCGCCGAGACCAGGACGCGGCCCGAGGTCCAGCCGTGCCCGGGACCCGAGATGATCGCGAAGACCAGTGCGGCCATGCCGATCGTCGAGAGCAGGGCGCCGAGGAGGTCGGGGCGGTCGCCGCGCGGGTTCTTGGACTCGGGGACCAGGGTGACGGCGGCCACCAGTCCGATCGCCGCCACCGGGAGGTTGATCAGGAAGATCGCGCCCCACCAGAAGTGGTCCAGCATGAACCCGCCGAGCAGCGGGCCGCAGGCGAAGCCGAGCGCGTTGACGGCCGCCCAGATGCCGATCGCCTTGGCGTGCTCCGCGGGCGCGAAGATCTGCATCACCACGGCGAGCGTGGTCGTCAGCAGCAGCGCGCCGCCGATGCCCATACCGGCCCGCGCGGCGATCAACTGGCTTGTGCTGTCGGCCAGTCCGGCCGTGAGCGAGCCCGCCCCGAACAGGGTCAGACCGGCGATCAGCATCTTCTTGCGGCCGTAGCGGTCGGCGGCGCTGCCCGCGGTGAGCAGCAGGCCGGACTGGACCAGGGAGTACGCGTTGATCATCCACTGGATGTCCGAGGTCGCGGCGTCCAACTCCTCGGTGAGGGAGGGGATCGCCACGTTCAGGACGGTGTTGTCGAGGACGACGGTGAGCTGGGCGAGGCAGATGACACCGAGGATGAGCCAGCGCCGGGGGTGCCCGTGGGGGGCTTCGGCGGAGGCGGACGGGGGTGCGGGCGGGGAGGCGGGGCCGGGAGTGGGGCCGGGGCCGGGAGCGGACATGTTCTACACCGTAGAACAGTTCTTGTACGGCGTACAAGAGAGATGTGGGAGAGGGCGGCGGCCGGGTGCGGCCACCGCCCTCGGGCCAGGCGCGGGTCGGGCTGCGGGTCAGCTGCTCGCCTTCTGGGTGAGGTCGTAGAAGGTGGCCGAACCCACCGTCACCTTCTTGAAGTTGGCCTCGACCCAACTGGTGATCTGCGAGGACGTGCCATTGCCGCTGCCGCCCATGCCGCCGCCGGATCCGGAGGAGATGAAGTAGTGGATCCTCCCGTCCGCGACGTACTGCTTGAACTGCGCCAGCGTCGGGGACGGGTCGGTGCCGTTGAAGCCGCCGATCGCCATGACCGGTTCGCCGGTGGAGAGCTGGTAACTCGCCGCGTTCTGGGAGCCGATGGCCGCCGCGGCCCAGATGTAGTCGCCTGAGTCGGCCTCCAGGAGCTTCTTGGCCTCGGCGGAGACGGTCGCGCCGTTGAGGAGGCCGCCGGCACCGCCGCCGCCCGCCATGCCGCCGCCTTCTCCGGTGGGGCCGCCGTTCTGGCCCTGCTGGTTCTGGGAGTTGCCGGTGCCGTTGCCGTTCTGGCCCGGCATGCCGCCGCCGAAGCCGCCGTTGCCACCGCCGGGGAAGCCGTTGCCGCCCTGGGTGGTGCCGTTGCCGCCCCGCTGGTTCTGGCCCGGCATGCCGCCGCCCATGCCGCCGTCGCCGCCACCGGGGCCGCCGCCGCGGCCACCCATCATGCCGGCGCCGGCGGGACCGGCCGTCACGATGGAGCCGGTGTGGCCCTGCTGGAGGGTGCTGAGGGTGTACGCGGTCGGGCCGGCGAGCGAGGCCAGCAGTCCGAGCGAGGCCGCCGCGAGGGCGAGCCGCCGGGTGAGGCGGCCCGCGAAGATCAGGCCGAGCGCGGCGACCAGGCCGCCGATCAGGACCAGCCACTTCAGCCAGGGCAGGTAGTCGGAGGTGCGGTTGAGCAGGACGTACCCCCAGGCGGCACTGGCCACGACCGCGGCCGCGAGGGTGAGCGAGGCCCGGATGTCCTGGCGCTTCTCCCACAGCAGGGTCGAGCCCATGCCGATCACGGCGGCCAGGTAGGGCGCGAGGGCGACCGTGTAGTACTGGTGGAAGATGCCCGCCATGTAGCTGAAGACGACCATGGTGATGAGCAGCGAGCCGCCCCAGACGAGGAACGAACCGCGGGTGACGGACGTCCGCCTGAGCTTGCGCGTCGCCACCAGGCCCGCGACCAGCAGGATCAGCGCGGCCGGGAGCAGCCAGGAGATCTGGCCGCCGATCTCGGAGTTGAACATCCGGTCCCAGCCGGTCTCGCCCCACTGGCCGGTGTTGCCGCCGCCACCGCCACCGCCGACCGAGCCGGTCTCCTCGCCGTTCAGGCGGCCGAGGCCGTTGTAGCCGAAGGTCAGCTCCAGGAAGGAGTTGTTCTGGGAGCCGCCGATGTAGGGGCGCGAGGAGGCGGGCCACAGCTCGACGATCGCGACCCACCAGCCGCCGGAGACGACCAGGGCCGCCGTCGCCGCGGCCAGCTGTCCGAACCGCTTCTTCACCGACACCGGCGCGCAGACCGCGTAGACGATCGCCAGCGGCGGCAGGATCAGGAAGGCCTGGAGGGTCTTGGCGAGGAACGCGAAGCCGATCGCGACACCGGCCCACAACAGCCACTTCGTCCGGCCGTCCTCCAGGGCGCGGATCACGAAGTAGCAGGCCACGGCCATCAGCAGGGCCAGCATGGCGTCCGGGTTGTTGAACCGGAACATCAGCGCCGCGACGGGGGTGAGCGCCAGCACGGCGCCCGCGATCAGACCGGCGGCGGGGCTGAAGCGGCGGCGCACGGAGGCGTACACGACGGCGACCGTGCCGATGCCCATGAGGACCTCGGGCATCAGGATCGCGAAGGAGCTGAGCCCGAAGACCCGCACCGACAGGGCCATCGGCCACAGCGAGGCCGGGGGCTTGTCGACGGTGATGGCGTTGCCCGCGTCCAGCGAGCCGAAGAAGAACGCCTTCCAGGACTGGCTGCCGGCCTGGACGGCCGCGGAGTAGAAGGAGTTGGCGTAACCGGAGGAGCTGAGGTTGTAGAAGTAGAGCGCCGCGGTGGCCAGCAGCAGGCCCCAGAACGCGGGGCGTGCCCAGCGGGGGTCCTCGGGGCGGCCGCGCCACAGTCTCCTGACGAAGGGCGACGCGGGCTCACCCGCCTGCGGGGCGGGCGGGGCCGCGGAAGCCATGGGTTCCTGTGCGGCCGTAGGGGTGATGGTCATCGGGAGGCCCCCGGGGTGTTGTCGGAGGGGCGCACCGGCTGAAGCTGCACGGTGGCGTCCCGCCAGGTCTGGTCCGCGGCTTCACCGGCGCGGATCTGGGTGTCGTACGCGTACTGGGGCGCCGTCGGGCGCTGTGGCAGCGGCGCGTGGGGCAGCGGCCGGGTGGGGTACTGCGGGGCGTGGGAGGGCGAGGAGGGGGTGGGGGTGGGCGTCGGCTGGTGCGAGGCCACCACCGTCGACTCGCGGCGCTCGGGGAAGACCCAGGCGCGGAAGAGCAGGAAGCGCAGCACCGTCGCCGCGAGGTTGGCGGCGATCAGGACCGCCAGCTCGGTGGAGTGCGCCGGGTCGCTGCTGGCCGTGTCGAGGGCGGCGAGGGAGCCGCTGGTCAGCGCGAGGCCGATGCCGAAGACGACCAGACCCTGCGCCTGGTGCCGGACGGCGCCACCGGTGCCGCGCACCCCGAAGGTCAGGCGGCGGTTGGCCGCCGTGTTGGCGACGGCCGAGACCAGCAACGCGAGCGCGTTGGCGACCTGCGAGCCGCCGAACTGCCGGAAGACGCTGTAGAGCAGCAGATAGAACAGGGTCGAGAGGCCGCCGACCACACAGAACCCGACGAGCTGGCGGGTCAGCCCCTTCGGCACGTCCTGGATCTCGCGGTCGCGCGGGTCGTCGCCGAAGGGACGCGCGATCCGGTCCAGCGGCAGGGACCCGGTGGCCAGGGCCCTGCCCACCCGCCACACGCCCTTCAGGTCCTCGGTCGCCGTCCTGACGATGTGGACGGTGGAGTCGGGATCGTCGACCCAGTCGACGGGCACCTCGTGGATACGGAGTCCCGCGCGCTCGGCGATGACGAGCATCTCGGTGTCGAAGAACCAGCCGGTGTCCTCGACCATCGGCAGCAGCGCCTGGGCCACGTCACGCCGGATCGCCTTGAACCCGCACTGCGCGTCCGAGAAGCGGGCCTGGAGCGAGCCGCGCAGGATGAGGTTGTACGAGCGGCTGATGAACTCCCGCTTGGGGCCGCGCACCACTCGGGAGGAGCGGGCGAGCCTCGATCCGATCGCCAGGTCGGAGTGGCCCGAGATGAGCGGGGCCACCAGCGGGAGCAGGGCGTTGAGGTCGGTGGACAGGTCCACGTCCATGTAGGCGAGGATCGGGGCGTCCGAGGCGGACCACACGGTGCGCAGGGCGCGACCGCGGCCCTTCTGCTCCAGGCGGAAGGTGCTGACCTCGGCGATCTCCGCCTCCAGCCGTGCCGCCACCTGGGGGGTGGTGTCCGTCGACGCGTTGTCCGCGATCGTGATGCGGAACGCGTAGGGGAAGGTGCGCTCGAGGTGCTCGTGCAGTCTCCGCACACACGGCTGGAGGTCCTTCTCCTCGTTGTAGACGGGGATCACTACGTCCAGGACAGGCGTACCGGCATCCGTGGCCGGGAGGTGCTCCCGCGCCGGCAGAGTGCCGGGAGAAGAGTCGGTTCGCATGGCGACGACTCTGGTCAGGTGCCCTGTTGCACCCATGTGCTGGCACTGTGGTGTACCTGTGAGTGCGTCTGCCAGTTCGTCTCGGGGGCCGGGCGGGGGGCCACCGGGGCGAGCGCGGGCAGATGCACGGTGAACACGGTCCGCCCCGGCACGCTGTCCACGGTCACGGCACCGCCGTGCGCGGTCGCGACGGCCTGCACGATGGCCAGGCCGAGTCCGGTGGAGCCGGAGGCGCGCGAACGCGACGTGTCACCGCGCGCGAACCGTTCGAAGACGTGCGGCAGCAGATCGGGCGGGATGCCCTGGCCGTTGTCCTCGACGTCCACGCACATCCACGGTCCGCGCCGCTGGACGCGGGCGGTGATCGTGGTCCCGGGGGCGGTGTGCTTGCGGGCGTTGCCCAGCAGATTGACCAGCACCTGCTGGACACGCGCCGCGTCCGCCGACACCAGGGCCGGTTCGTCGGGCAGGTTCAGGCGCCAGTTGTGCCCCATACCGGCGGCGCGGGAGTCGCTGACGGTGTCCACGACGAGCGGGATGAGGTCCGTCTGCTCGAACTGGAGGGGTCGGCCGGCGTCGAGCCGGGCCAGCAGGAGGAGGTCCTCGACGAGCAGCGTCATCCGGCCCGCCTCGGACTCGATACGGCCGAGGGCGTGCCGGGTGTCGGGGCCGATCTGCTCCCTGCCGCGTCTGGTCAGCTCGGCGTAGCCGCGGATGGAGGAGAGCGGGGTCCTCAGCTCGTGACTGGCGTCGGCGACGAACTGCCGTACCCGCGTCTCGCTCTGCTGGCGGGCCTGGAGCGCGCCGTGCACATGGTCGAGCATCCGGTTGAGCGCGGCGCCGACCTTGCCGACCTCGGTGTCCGGGTCGCACTCCGACTCCGGGACCCGCTCGCTGAGGTTCACCTCGCCGGTGTGCAGGGGGAGTTCGGAGACGCGGGTCGCTGTCGCGGCGACCCGTCGGAGGGGGCGGGTGGCCACGCCGACGATGACGGTGCCGGCGATACCGGCGGCGATGAGACCGGCGGCGGTGACGCTGGCTTCTACGGCTATGAGGGTGTTGAGGGTGTTGTTGACCCCGTCGGTCGGGATGGCGACGTAGTAACTGTCGCCGGTGTCGGTGGTCTTGAAGACGACGCGGTACTCGCCGAGGCCCGGGAGGTCGACTGTGTGCTCCCCCTTGCTCTGGGAGACCTCGTTCAGCGCGGTCTGTGCGGCCTCGCTGACGTTCTCGGCCTTCATCCCGCTGATGTCGGCTTTGTCCTCGTCCTTCTCCCCGACCCTGGCGTCGGTGATGCTGCCGTTCACGACCTTGGCGATGATCGTGCCCTCCGGCTGCGGGCCGCGCGTGACGAAGTCGTCGAGGCTGAGGGGTTTGTTCTCCGGCGTGTCCTGCGGAAGGGCCGCCCCGCCCCTGTCGCCGGGCGGCTTGCTGCCTATGTACACGCGCGCCGAGACATCGCCCAACTGCTTGTCCAGCTGCTCGTACAGATGCGACCGCAACGCCAGCGTCGTCACCGTGCCGATCACCGCGCACACCACCGCGATCAGCACCACGGACGCGACGACGAGACGCGCCCGCAGGGTCCGCGGCTTGACCAGTCGCTTCTTCTGCGTACGCGGCCGTCGCCGTCCGCTCATGACGCGGCGGGCTTGATCAGGTAACCGGCGCCACGCCGGGTGTGGATCATGGGCTCGCGGCCGGCGTCGATCTTGCGGCGGAGGTACGAGATGTAGAGCTCGACCACGTTGGCCTGGCCGCCGAAGTCGTAGGACCACACACGGTCGAGGATCTGCGCCTTGCTGAGCACGCGCCGCGGGTTGCGCATCAGGAAGCGCAGCAGCTCGAACTCGGTCGCGGTGAGGTGGATGGACTCACCCGCCCGCGACACCTCGTGGCTGTCCTCGTCGAGGGTGAGGTCGCCGACGACCAGCACGGACTCGGAGCGGCGGTCGGCGGCACCGGAGCGGCGGATGAGGCCGCGCAGCCGGGCGACGACCTCTTCGAGGCTGAACGGCTTGGTGACGTAGTCGTCGCCCCCGGCGGTGAGCCCGGCGATACGGTCCTCGACGGCGTCCTTCGCGGTGAGGAAGAGGACGGGAACGTCCGGCAGATCACGGCGCAGGCGCCCCAGGACGGCCAGCCCGTCCATGTCGGGCAGCATCATGTCGAGGACGACGGCGTCGGGCCGGAACTCCCGCGCGGTCTGGAGGGCGGCCGTGCCGTCCCCCGCGCTCCGGATCTGCCATCCCTCGTAGCGCAGGGCCATGGACAGCAGCTCGGTGATCGACAGCTCGTCGTCCACCACAAGCACTCGGACGGGGCTCCCGTCCGGCCTCAGCAGTTCGGTGCGCCCCTGGGGCGAGGTCGTGGTCATGTGGCCACACTGTCGGGATCCTCTGAGAGCGCGCTTTCGGGAACCTGTGATTTTCCTGAGAAACACACAGGGACCTCTCAGGGAACGCCCTGGAGGCTCCTCGCCCTCTCACGCACCGGTCCGCTCGGGGCCGTGGCCTGCTGTCCCCCTCCGGTCGGTCCGTCGTCGGCTGCTCGTGCGCGGCCGTCAGAACAAGCCGTCCTGCACGCCCGTCTCCCTCCTGAACTCCCGGACCGGCACCGTGAGTTCCTCGGTGTCCGCCGGGATCAGCCCCCACCCCGTCATCAACCGCGTGTCCAGCACGACCACCCCGGCCCCGGTCTCCAGATGCAGATCGGGCCCGGCGGCCGCGACCAGCCGTCCGCCGACCGCACCCCCGGCGACGAGTTCGGCGACCGTCCCGGTGGGGGCCGGCAGGTCCGCCAGCCCGAACACCCCCACGTGGTCGACGGGTTGGCAGGGCTCGGCCCGCAGCGACTCCGGCCACCCGCCGAGCGCCACGGCCCGCGCGTGCAGTGCGACCACCTCGGCGGCCCGCTCGGCGGCCGTGCCGGGCAGCGTGGACCGCACCGCCCGCTTGTCGGCGTAGGGAATGCGGTCAGGCACTCCGAGGGCCGCCCGCAACAACTCCTCCGTGCGCCGGGCCGCCATGAGCGGGCCGACGCCGAGCCAGCTGAAGCAGACCGCGCCCTGTTCGAGCAGGCGCGCCGAGCCCCGTTCTTCGGCGGTGATCCCGACCTTGGTCATGCCGGGGCCGAACCAGGCCAGATACACGTGGTACGGCCGTGGATCGTCCGCGGCGGTGTCCGCGGCCACCGAGTGCGCCCGGTCCAGCCGCGCGCACTCCTCGCACCGCGCCCCCGTGCTCCGCGCCGGTACGGCCGCCCGCGCCGGGCACGCGTGTCCCCGCGCTCCCACACATGTCCGTACACCCCCGTCCGCGACTCCGAAGGCCACCCGTTTTCCCCAGGTCAGCGCGCTGCGCCGCCCGCCTTCCCATGCCAGCGCGGGACCGTCGGCCGCCCACCGCAGCCCCGAGCACTTCCATGCGTGTGCCATCACCGACGAGCGTAGGGGGCGCCACTGACAACAGGCGGTGAGCAGCGGAAACAGCGGTCAGCGAGCGGCGGCCTCCGCCTCCACGGGCCCCGGCTCGCCCGTCACCACGACCGACCCCGCCCCCGGCCCGGGCACCGACTCCACCGCCGTACGCCTGACCCGGCCCCGTCCCGCCAGCCGGCACCCCAGGCACCCCGGGTGCCCGTCGCGCGCGAAGCTGTCCCGCACCCGCATCCCCCACTCCTCCCGGGGCCGGACGCCCGGCGGCTTGCCCCAGCCGGTGAGGTGCAGGGCCCAGGTCACGAGGACGCTCGCCAGGACGAGGACGAGCCCGGCCGCCAGCACGGCCGCCGACACCATGACCACCCCCAGCCCCAGCACCGTGGTCCCGATGACGGCCACGGCGCATCCGGTCCAGCCCGCGACCGTGTGCCCCTCGTCATACTGATGTGCGCTCACGTGTCCGCCTCCCGCTCACCACTGAATCTCTCACGTCGTAAGAAATTTAGCATCAAAACCTCTCACGGACTAAGGTAATCATCAGGATGGCAGCCAAGCCCCGCCCCGCCACCACCCCGGCCGAGGCGCTGACGTCGATGGACTCGCTCATCGCGACGCATCTGCTCGGCCAGCAGGAGATGGCCCAGCGGCTGGGCCTGAACGTCACCGACCTCCTCTGCTTCGGCTGTGTGCTCAAGGCCGGCGAGGACCTGCTCACCGCGGGCGACCTCGCGGAGCACGCCCATGTCACGACGGGCGCGATGACCGGCATCCTCAACCGCCTGGAACGCGGCGGTTTCATCACGCGCGTGCCCGACCCGAAGGACCGCCGCCGGGTGCGCGTCGCCGCCGTCCCCGCCGCCGTCGCGCGCGTGGAGGCCCTCTACGGCCCGTACTACGCCCGACTGCACGACCTCTTCGCCGACTACTCCGCGCACGAGATCGCCGTACTGAACGACTGGTTCACCCGGACCGCGGGCCTGGCGCTGGAGTACATCCGGGAACTGCGGGTCCAGGACGGGGAGTAGGGCCGCTCGGGGGGCGGGGGTAGGGCTGGCTCCACCCCGGGTCCGGTAGCGCACACCCTCGTTTCGAAGGGCGCGCGACGAGATCGTGGAACCACGCTGATCCGGGCCGACGCCGGGGGAAACCCCGCCACGGTCGACGGAGGTCGGCGGTGGTGTCCCGTCAGTCGCCCGCCCGGAAGGAACCGTCATGGAGACGCAGCGCCCAGAGGCCGAGCCGGTGGGCCCGCTCGCCTCCTTCGTACGGTTCGTGGTGTGCGGCGGCGGGGTCGGGGTCCTGTCCAGCGGGGCGGTCCCGCTGCTGGCGCTGCTGATGCCCTGGGCGGCGGCGAACGCGGTGATCACCGTCGCGTCGACGATCCTGTGCACCGAGCTGCACGCCCTGTTCACCTTCGGCACCGGCGGCCGCGCGGGTCTGCGCCGCCACCTCCAGTCGGCCGGTTCGGCGACCGCCGCCTACGTCGTGACCTGCGCCGCGATGGTCGTCCTGCACTCGGTGCAGTCCTCGCCGAGCCTGGCCTGGGAGCAGGCGGTCTACCTCGGGGCCTCCGGCCTCGCCGGCATCGGCCGGTTCCTGGTGCTGCGACTGTTCGTCTTCGCCGGTCGCAAGGAGCCCAAGGCCGTGGCGGTACGCCCCGTGCGCGGCGGCCTCGTCCACCACGGCGACCTGCTGCTCGCCCGCTGAACCCCTCGCCATCGGGGCCCCGGGAACGCCCGGGGCCCCCGCTCGTGCGCTCAGGAGCCGTCGGCCCGGATCGCGTACACGTACCGCTTGTTCACGTACTCGCTGGCGTTCCAGATCACCGACTCGCTGTACGACCAGCCCGAGGCCCCGCTGCTGTGGAAGCTGAGGTCCTCGCAGCCGACGGCGAGGTCGGCGACGGTGCTCGCGCTGTTCGCGCCGGAGTTGAAGGTGCGCAGCGCGCCCGCGCCGGAGGGGCCGTCGCTCACCGACAGGTAGTGCTTGCTGGTGCGGGAGACGACTCCCTGGATCTTCTTCTGGGCGACGGTGACCGCCTCGGTCGCGGTGAGCGAACCCGGGTGGCGGTCGGTGTAGTCGAGCGGCCAGCGGACCACCTTGGGCACGGTGTTGGTGGGCCTGGTCGAGCCGAGGAAGGGGTCGCCCGGCTCGTCGTAGTCGACGACACCGGAGAGGGAGTACTCGCCTATCACCAGGCTGTCGGGGGTGCTGGCACGGTCGAGGCCTATCGCCGAGTAGCGCAGCCAGGTCCCCGCGTTGTCGTAGGCGTGGCTCTGCGGGAGAACGTACTTGTAGCCGTAGCCGTAGTACTGACCGTCGGTGTGCAGACCGCACACGTCCTTCTCCGTGGTGGGGACGGTGAAGAGGGTGTTGAGGTCGAAGATCCGCAGGCCCTTGTACGTGTCGACGACGTACAGCAGGTTGCCGTACCACATGATGCCGCCGGCGTGTTTGCGGACGGGGTTGAAGGAGTACGCGCCCGTGCCGGTCCTCACCGGTTCGACCAGCAGTACGTGCCGATAGGTGGGTGCGGAGGGGTTGTTGTAGTCGACGAAGGTGAGCCGCATGCCCTTGTCGAGCGCGTAGTCGTCGTCGCCGTCCTGGTCGGGATCGGTCTCGAAGTACCAGGAGACCAGGATGACCTTGTTGCTGCCACCCTCCGGGTAGAGCCCGTTGCCATAGGCGTCGGCGCTGGTGGTGACGCCCTGGGGTATCCAGTACGGCACCTCCTGGTCGTCGGTGTCCCAGGCGAAACCGGCCTGGAAGGCCTCGGCCGTGGAGGGGGCGCCGGCGAGGACGTCGGCGTCGCGGTTGGTGTCGGCCAGGACGGTGCTGGCATTCACCTTGGTCAGGCCGGCCGCCAACCCGGCTGCCAGGGCGGCGAATTCACCGTGGCTGTTGGAGGAACGGCTGGTCAGGCAGTACTGCCCGGCGTTGATGGTCGCGGCGTGCGCGGCGGTGGGGGCGAGCAGGCTGCCGGCGGCACCGACGAACGGTGCGGCGGCCATGCCCTTGATGATCGTTCTGCGCGTCATGGTCATGACGCGAGAAACTAGGCGGATTCGAACAAGCAGCACAAGCACAATTGTTCGCACCGACACGCGCGAACGCCCGCCCGCAGAGCATCACTTGTCGGCGCAGGAGATCACACACGTCGACCGCCGGGACCAGAGAGGGCTACGGCGGCCCGAACTCGCGTTCCGCTCAAGGGGTGCTGGCGGCCCGCTGGAATACGGCTGGCCCCACCCCTGTCCGGTAGGTCACTCCATGGCGGCGACAGGTCGGCGGGGGCATCGTGGAGAGCAGAGGATCCGAGCGGCACAGGCCCCTTCCCGGAAGGAAGATCCCATGAACTCCCTACCGTCTCCCCAGCCGAACCCCTCTTCCCACGAGAGCGAACTCGCCCCCCTCCTCACCGCCTGGGACCAGGCCCACCCGGCCACCGCCGACCCGGAGTGGCGTCACCTCCTGGACGAGCTGGCCCATCCCCACACCACGGAGGCCTTCCACCGCCTGGCGGGAGCCACAGCTTGAACCCCACCCCCTCTTTCACCACCCCACCCCCACCCCCCACACCCCGCGAAACACCGAAGGCCCCGGATCTCTCCGGGGCCTTCGAGCGTCAGGGCCGTCGGCCGGGACGATCAGGAGCTGTGGCTCACCATGTAGGCGGTGCCCACCCTGTCCTCCTGGGGTGAGTCCGCCTGAATGGCGAGACCCTGCCCGGCGGTGGTGAAGTCGAACCCGTTCGGCATCGGCTGTGCACAGTCGACGCGCCTGGCAGTCTTGGCGGTGCCCGAGACGACCGTGAAGGTGACCGTGCCCTCCCCCGCGCAGGCCACCTCCACCCGCAGGTCGGTGCCGGGCTTGACGGTCTCGTCCAGGTTCTGCCCCGGCACCGCGAGAGAGCCGGCCGAGACCAGTCCCTCGTCGTCCGACTTCAGGCGATCCGTCATGTCGAGCAGGTCGCGGGCTTCCTTGTTCAGCTGCTCCCGGCCGGACGGGGAGGACGGCTGCGCCGTTGGAACCGCGGTGGAACTCGCCGCCTTCCGGGACTGCGGGGCCTTGGCCGTGGGAGTCGCGTCGGAACAGGCGGATGCCATGCCGGTGATCAGTACGACGGCAGTCAGAGCACTGCCGGTGTGACGGGTGAAGCGGTACATGTGGTCCCCCGAAGTGTGCTCAGAAGCCGAGCAGATGTACAGAACCAGGTGATCATCCCGTCCGAACACCCGCGTCGTCCTTGAAACGCCGAAGGCCCCGGATTTCTCCGGGGCCTTCGATCTGTGTGCACTCGGCAGGATTCGAACCTGCAACCTTCTGATCCGTAGTCAGATGCTCTATCCGTTAAGCTACGAGTGCTTGTTTTGTTTTCCCGCCGTTCCTTGCCCTTCCGGGCCGCTCGCGGCGACAGGAAGAACATTACATGACTGCCGCCGCCATGTGAAATCCGTTAGCCGCACCCCTTGTGACCTGCGGAAACGACGCATCCGACCCCTTGCGACACGCCGAAGCCCCGGTCCGTGGGACCGGGGCTTCGTGATCACGCGCGGAGGCGGAGGGATTTGAACCCTCGATGGGATGTAAGTCCCAAACCGCATTAGCAGTGCGGCGCCATAGACCGGACTAGGCGACGCCTCCAGCACAACCTCCCGCGCGAGCGCGAGTGGTGCGTGCAGATGATGACACAGTCGAGCGCGGTGTCACCAATCGCCTCCCACGGTACTAGGCGGGCAGGCCGCAGGGCAAAGCCCTTCCGGACGCGACGCGGCACCGCGACGACGACGGCGGCGGTGAGGGTGGGGGTGCGGGGTGGGTGTGCGGGGTGGGGGTGCGCAACCGGGGCGCGCGCGGCGCGTTAGTCAGGTCATGTTCCAGTCCCCCCGGCTCGCCCGGCTCCTCGTCCTCGGCGCCTCCACTCTGGCCGCCGCCGGCTCCGTCACCGCCGTACCCGCCTCCGCGCACTCCCTCATGCCGCCGCCCGCCCGCGACGAAGACCGCACCGGCGACCACCTCACGGTCACCGTCCGCGACGCCGGTACCGGCAAGGACGGGACCTTCGAGCTGTACTGCCACCCCGGCGGCGGCACCCACCCCGACGCCGACAGCGCCTGCGCCGCGCTCGACCGCGGTGCGCGCTGGGGCACGGACACCTTCGCCCCCGTACCGAGGGACAGCCTCTGCACCCTTCAGTACGGCGGGCCCGCCACCGCGCATGTCACCGGGACCTGGGCCGGACGGCCGGTCGACGCGCGGTTCGACCGGAGCGACGGGTGCCAGATCGCTCGCTGGGACCGGCTCGTCCCGGTTCTGCCCGACATGGGGCAGTAGGGGGCCGTAGGACGGAAGTACCTCGCACTGGTGTTTCACGGCGGAAACAGGGCGTCCGTAAAGGTGCCGCGAAAGTCTCATGGAGGGGGAGGCGGAGTGCTTCCGGAGAAGAAGCCCGAGCGTGTGCGGGTGGTCGCACCCGCGGTCACACGTTCTACGTCACTTCGTCGTGCGACCTCCCTCTCATCCGGCGCCCCCGGCACAACCGCTGCCCTTAGACTCCCTCGCGTGACACGTCGCGGGCCGGTTGGCAAGATGGCCCGAGTGGTCGGCAAGGTGCGGTAACAGGGAGGAAGCGTCTCGTGAGCAGCAGGCCATCCCGAGGCGCTGCTCGCCTCGCAGCCATACTCGACGCGCTGCCCGACGCGTTGGTCCTGGTCAACGCCAACGGAACCGTCGTGAACGCCAACACCATCGCCCTCGAGGCCTTCGAGGCGCCGGGGACGGCTCTGGTCGGGCGCGGGCTGCTCGATCTGCTGCCCGAGTTCGACTCCAAGCTGATCCCCGGCTCCATGCGACGGCCGGACCACATGGACCCGGTGGGGCGGACGAAGCCCACGCGGATGGTCGCGCGCCGGACCGACGGGGCCGAGTTCCCCGTCGAGGTCACCAGCGCCAACCTCGAGAACGGCCAGCAGGCCTACGACGGCTACGGCTACGGCGGCGACGAGCTGCTGATGCTCGTCGTGCGCGACCTCACCGGGACCGTCGACACCGAGGCGGAGCTCGCGCGCTCGCAGCGGCAGACCGAGATGATCCTGCGGGCCGCCTCCGAGGGCGTGGTGGGCACCGACACCGACGGCCGGATCGTGCTCGTCAACCCCGCCGCCGCACAGATACTCGGCTACCGGGCCAGCGACCTCGGCGGCCGCGAGCTCCACACGCTGATGCTGCACTCACGCGCGGACGGCACCCCGTTCCCGTACGAGGAGTCCCCGCTCGCCGACACCCTGCGCTCCGGGCGCAAGCACCGGGTGCGCGGGCAGGTCGTGTGGTCGAAGAAGGGCGAGAAGGTCTCCGTCGACCTGACGACCGCGCCCGTACGCGACGGCGACCAGCTCGTCGGCGCCGTCATGACCTTCACCGACCGGCGGTCCTACGACCAGCTCGCCGAGGAGAAGGAAGCCGCCGAGCAGCGGCACGCGCAGGAGCTGGAGCGGCTCGCCGAGGAGCACGCCTCCGAGCTGACCGCCCTGCGCCAGAAGCACGTCACCGAGGTCGAGGAACTCCAGGAACAGCACGAGGAGGAACTCGCCGCCGGTGAGGAGCGGTACGCCTCCCTCGGGGAGCGCGAGAAGGACCGCTACGAAGCCCTCGCCGGGCGGCACGAGCAGCTCCTCACCCTGCTCGGCGCCTCGCTGCGCGGCCCGCTCGACGAGCTGCGCCACGAACTGGCCAAGCTCGCCGCGGACGACGCCGGCCAGCTGTGGCCCGAGGCCAACCAGGTGCTGCACCACCTGTCCGCCGGGTACTCGCGGATCACCCAGCTCATCGACAACGTCCTCGCCTACCAGCGGCTCGACGCGGGCACCGACACCATCACGCGGACGAAGGTGATGCTCGACGCCGTCGTCGCCGCCGGTGTCGACGGGGCGGTGGAGCTCATCGGGCCCGGGCGGGTGCAGTTCGCCGTGCACGCGCCGCCCATCGAGGCCGAGGTCGACCCGCCGCTGCTGGCCCGCGCCCTCGCACACCTCGTCGCGGACGTCGCCGGCGTCGACGCGACCGGCAACTCGCCCGTCTCCGCGGGCGGTTACCTCGACAACACCGTCGTCGTGGCGGCGGCGCAGCGCGGCGAGGTCGTACGCATCGAGGTACGCGGGCCGTACGCCGGGGGCGACCCGGTGCACGAGCCGATCGTGCGCGGGATCGTGCGCGCCCACGGAGGCGTGCTCCAGACACATGAAGTGCCGGGGATGAGCGGGAACGCCTACGTCCTCGAAGTGCCCATCGGCGGTGGCGCGGGGGCCGTCGCGGCGGCTGCTCCGGCCGCGCTCGAGGCCGCCCCGGGAGCCGAGGGCGGGGCCGAGGGCGGCGGGCGGCGGCGGGCGCGGCGGTCCTCCGTCGACGCGTTCCTGGAGAGCGAGGGGCCGGGGGTGCCCGGTGCCGACACCGGCGTCGACGGCGGTGCCGCCGACGGGGCCGACGTCGCCGACGGGACCGACGGGACCGACGGTGAGCCCACCGGGCGTCGCAGGAGGCGTACGGGGGAGGCGCCTGCCCTTCCTGCGGCGGGCGGTGCGGAGTCCGGGGCCGGGTCGGGGTCCGGTGGGACCGGGCGTCGGCGGGGGAGGCCTGCGGAGGGGGCCGGCGGTGTCGCCGGGGTCGCCGGGGTCGCCGAGGGTGCGGTCGTCACCGCCGCCGAGCATGCGGCGGGCACCGCTGCGGCGGGGAGTGGACTGGGCGGGACGGTGCCGCCGCAGGGCGTGCCCGTGCCCGCGGGAGGACACCGGGCTCTGCCGGACGCCGGTGGCGGTCAGGGTCCGGGCGGGGGCGCGGGCGCGGGCTCCGGCTCGGGCTCGGGTGAGCAGCATGCGTTGCCGCCGGCGTTGCCCGCGGTCGCGTCCGCCGAGCCCGGCGCGGAGAACGGCGCGGCCCAGCCGACCGGACGCCGGCGCCGCGCCCTGGCCGCCGCCAACGAGCGGGCCGCCGCACAGGAGGCCGCCCCCCGCGCGGTCTTCGCCCTCCCGCCCGCGGACGCGGATGCGGACCGGGGCGAGGGTGGGGGTCCGGTGGGTCCGGCGGTGGGTCCGGCGGGTTCGGGGGGCGCGGGGCAGTCTGCGGTCGCCGGGCAGCCGGGGGTTGTGGCCGGACAGCCGGGAGTTACGGCGGGACAGCCCGGGGTTGTGGCCGGGCAGGCGGCCGGTGTGGCTGGGCAGGTGCATGGGCAGGGTGGCGTCCCGGGTGTAGCTGCTGTGCCGGGGCAGGGTGGTGTGCCGGGTGTGGCCGCTGTGCCTGGGCAGGTACCGGCGCAGGGTGGTGCCCCGGGGGTTCCCGGTGCTCCGGGGCAGGTCGCCGTGCCCGGGCAAGCCCCTGCGCCCGGACAGGTACCGGCGCAGGGCGGTGTCCCGGGTGTTCCCGGTGCCCCGGGGGTTCCCGGTGTCCCCGGTGCTCCCGGTGTCCCCGGGCAGGTCGCCGTACCCGCTCAGGGGCCCGGTGCCCAGGTCGGGGTCCCCGCGCAGCTTCCTGTGCAGAGCGGGCTTCCCGGGCAGGCGCCCGGTGCCGTCGCCGTACCCGCGCAGGTCCCGCAAGCCCCGGAGAATCCATCGGCCCCGCACCTCTCCCAGGCCCCCGGTGCCCACGCTCAGGCCCCCGGCGCTCAGGTGGCCGTGCACGACGTCCCGGGGCAGGCCGTGTCCGCCGCGGGGCTCGTCGAGGACGGGCGGCATGACGCCGTACCGCTCGATCAGTCCGGGGACCACACCCCTCCGCAGCCGCATCCCACGACCGCGCCCACTGGCAGGCGCCGGCGGGCCGTGACTCCGCCGGCGGAGGCCGGTGCGACGCCCGCGCAGGGGGTCCCGGCGCAGCAGACCGCGCAGCAGGTGCCCGCGCAGGCCGCCCCGCAGCACGCCACCGGTCAGACCGTGCCGCCCGTGCAGGCCCCCGCGGGGCAGCCGCTCCCGCTGCCCGCCGAGGCCGCCGCTCAGGGCCCCGGGCCGTGGCCCGCCGACGACCCCGCCGTGACGCCGACCGGTGCGGCCGGCGTCGTACCGCCGACCGCGCCGCAGCCCGCCGGCACGCCCGCGCCCGGCACTCCGCTGCCCGCCGAGGCGGTCGCGCAGGCCCGGGCGGCACAGCCGTTGCCCGCGGAGGCGGCGGCGCACGTCGACCCGAACTCCACGCAGGGCCGGGCCATCAGCGTGCGGACGCTGGGGCAGGGCGTGCCGTTCACCCGGCAGGCGGCCCAGGTGCAGCAGCCTCAACCGCAGCCGACGGGGACGCCCGCGCCGCACCAGCCGGGCGGTTCCGGTCGCCGCCGCAAGCTCGGCACGCCGCCCGACCCGGCCGCCGGGCGCCCGCATCCGACGGCGGAGCAGTCCGCCGCGCAGCAGCAGCCCTCCCTGGCCGGGCAGTCCCGGCTCGCGCAGATGACCGAGGGCACCGGACGGTCGTACGCCATAGGCGCACCGGACGAGAACGCCGCCGAGGGTCCCGAGCCGCTGGACGGTCCCGGTGGGGCCGTCGAGGTCGCCGACACCCCGCGTCCGCAGCCCATGGACGACGAGCTGCCCCCGGAGCCGCTGGACAACCCGCGGCGGCTGCTGGTGTGGCCGGCGCCGGACGTCACCACCCAGCAGGCGCTCAGCGACCGCGGCTACCGGCCCGTCATCGTGCACTCGCGCGAGGAGGTCGACGCGCAGATCGCGGCGTTCCCGGCCGCGCTGTTCGTGGACCCGCTGACCGGGCCGATCACCCGGACCGCGCTCCAGTCGCTGCGGCAGGCGGCGGTCGCGGCCTCCGTGCCGGTGATGGTGACCGCGGGGCTCGGACAGGCGACGCGTGAGGCGGCCTACGGTGCCGACCCGGCCGTCCTGCTGAAGGCCCTCGCGCCGCGGGACAGCGAGCAGCACCCGCCGCGGGTGCTGCTGATCGAGGAGCACGCGGAGATCGCGCTGGCGCTGACGGCAACGCTGGAGCGGCGCGGGATGCAGGTGGCGCGGGCCGCGAGTGACGCGGACGCGGTGGCGCTGGCGGGGCAGTTCCGGCCGAACCTGGTCGTGATGGACCTGCTCCAGGTGCACCGGCGGCAGGCCGGCATCGTGGACTGGCTGCGGGCGAACGGGCAGCTCAACCGCACCCCGCTCGTCGTGTACACCGCCGCCGTCGACCAGGCGGACCTGCCCCGGCTGGCGTCCGGCGAGACGGTTCTCTTCCTCGCCGAACGGTCGACGAGCGCCGAGGTGCAGGCCCGGATCGTGGATCTGCTGGCGCGGATCGGGACCAACTGAGGGTTGGCGGTGCCTGAGGCACCCGCCTGTGGGGCGGTGATGCCGGGTAGGGGGTGGCTCCCTGCCCGGCATCTGGTGGGTGTCAGAGCTTGGTGACGTCCAGCGCGCCCTCGGCGTACTGCTTGCGCAGCACCTTCTTGTCGAACTTGCCCACGCTCGTCTTCGGCACCGCCTCGATGAGCGTCCAGCGCTCCGGGAGCTGCCACTTGGCGATGTGGCCCTCCTGGGCGAGGAAGGCACGCAGGGACTCGAAGTCGGCGGTGGAGCCCTCGCGGAGGACGACCGTGGCCAACGGGCGCTCGCCCCACTTGTCGTCGGGGACGGCGACGACGGCGGCCTCGGTGACGTCGGGGTGGGACATGAGGGCGTTCTCCAGCTCCACCGAGGAGATCCACTCGCCGCCGGACTTGATGACGTCCTTGGCGCGGTCGGTGAGGGTGAGGAAACCGTCGGCGGAGATGGTGCCGACGTCGCCGGTCTTCAGCCAGCCGTCCTCGCTGAACTTGTCGGCGGGGCGCAGCGGTTCGGCGTCGGGGCCGTTGTAGTAGGCACCGGCGATCCAAGGGCCGCGGACCTCCAGCTCGCCCGCGGACTCGCCGTCCCAGGGCAGGCGCTCGCCGCCGGGACCGGTGAGGCGGGCCTCGACGCCGGCCGGGAAGCGTCCCTGGGTGAGGCGGTAGCCGAACTCCGCCTCGGTGCCCACCACATGGGCCGGCGGGCGGGCGATGGTGCCGAGCGGCGAGGTCTCCGTCATGCCCCAGGCGTGACAGACCCGCATGCCCAGCTTGTCGAAGGCCTCCATGAGGGAGGGCGGACAGGCGGAGCCGCCGATCGTGACCTGGGTGAGGGAGGAGACGTCGCGCGGCTTGGCGGTCAGCTCGGCGAGCAGTCCCTGCCAGATGGTCGGGACGGCGGCCGCATGGGTCGGCCTCTCCCGCTCGATCATCTCGGCGAGGGGCGCGGGCTGGAGGAACCGGTCCGGCATCAGCATGTTGACGCCGGTCATGAACGTCGCGTGCGGCAGACCCCAGGCGTTGACGTGGAACTGCGGCACCACCACCAGCGAGGTGTCCTCGTCGGTCAGACCCATCGACTGCGCCATGTTGACCTGCATGGAGTGCAGGTAGATCGAACGATGGCTGTACACCACGCCCTTGGGGTCGCCCGTCGTGCCGGAGGTGTAGCACATGGCGGCGGCCTGCCGTTCGTCCAGCTCCGGCCAGTCGTACGTGGTCGGCTTGCCGGCGATCAGGTCCTCGTACTCGTGCACCTGGACGTCCGCGCCCGCGAGCCCGGAACGGTCGCCCGGCCCCGACACCACCACATGCTCGACCGTCTTCAGATGCGGGAGCAGCGGGGCGAGCAGCGGCAGCAGCGAGCCGTTGGCGATCACGACGCGGTCGGCCGCGTGCTGCACGATCCACGCCAGCTGTTCGGCCGGGAGCCGGAGGTTGAGGGTGTGCAGGACCGCGCCCATGGACGGGATCGCGAAGTAGGCCTCGACGTGCTCGGCGTTGTTCCACATCAGGGTCGCCACGCGCTCGTCGTCCGTGACCGCGAGGTCCTCGCGCAGCGCGTGCGCCAGCTGGGCCGCGCGCGTGCCGATGTCGGCGAAGGAACGCCGGTGCGGCTCGCTCTCACCGGTCCAGGTGGTCACCTGCGATGTGCCGTGGATGCTGGACCCGTGGGCCAGGATCCTCGAGATCAGCAGCGGTACGTCCTGCATCGTGCTCAGCACGGCGTCCTCCCGGGGCGACATTGCCTACGCGGTGGTAAGGGTTGCGCTGATTCTGCTCACATACCGCGCGGTATGTCACTAGGGGGCGGTGATCGATCACATCACGGCGGGTGCACCGTCACCCTCCGCGGTCGGCCGGACTCGCGGCCTAGGCATGTGAGGCCGGGCCAGGTGAGGTGAGGTGAGGTGAGGTCAGTTCGTCACATTCGCGTCGTTCGCCCCTGTACGCACGGCAGGCGGGACGGGAAGGGCCTGAGCCACCGGCCGTAGGACCGCCGTCAGCGTACGAGCCCCAACTCGGGGTCCTCGCGGAGCTTCCCGAGCGCCCGCGACACCGCCGACTTCACGGTGCCCACCGACACCCCGAGCACCTCGGCCGTCTGCACCTCGCTGAGGTCCTCGTAATACCTGAGGACGACCATCGCCCGCTGCCGGGCCGGCAACTTCATGATCGCCCGCCACATCGCGTCATGCAGCGCCTGCTGCTCGGCGGGGTCGTCCCGACCGGGTACCGGCTCGGGCTCCGGGATCTCGTCCGTCGCGAACTCGTCCACCTTGCGCTTGCGCCACTGCGAGGTCCGCGTGTTCAGCAGCGCCCGGCGCACATACCCGTCCAGCGCCCGGTGGTCCTCGATCCGCTCCCAGGCCACGTACGTCTTGGTGAGCGCGGTCTGCAACAGGTCCTCGGCGTCGCACGGGTTCGCCGTCAACGACCGTGCGGTACGCAGCAGCACCGGCTGGCGGGCCTTCACGTACGACGAGAACGAGGGATACGTCACGTGCGGGCGGGGCCGCCTCGCCGGTACTGCGGCGTCCGAAACGCTCGTGCAGACGGGTGTGGTCATGGCTCCACGCTAGGAGCGAGGACACCCGCGGCGGATCGGCCGCAGGTCCCGAAGACGAGTCCGCCTCAGGTTGTAGGGGTGGGGGTGGCTACACCTCCTGAGGGTGGAGCGCGAGCCCCGCGGTACTGCGGGATGACCCCTGAGGGGCGGGCACTCCCCGCAGCCAGAGCCGGTGCGGGGGGCGCGGCTGTCCCGGAGGGGGCGGGGACCCGTACCGGGGGCCGGGGACCCGTACCGGGGGCCGGGGCCCGTGCCGGGGCCCGGCTGTCTCGCGCAGACCTGGGCTGTGACCGGCGTGCAGCCCTACCCGATCGGCCGGAACCATGATCGGGGTGCCGCCCCTCCGCGATCGCCCGGGACCGTGACCGGTGTGCCGCCCCTGCCCGATCGGCCGGGGCCATGACAAGGGTGCCGCCCCTCCGCAATCGCCCGGGACCGTGACCGGCGTGCCGCCCCTCCCCGATCACCGGAGCCGCGGCCGGGCACCCCCGAGAGGGCTGGGGCCGGGCACCCCCGAGGGGGCAGGGACCGGGGTCCGGGGCTCAGCCGTCTGTCGAGAGCAGTAGTCCCGAGGTGGGTACCCCCGTTCCCGCCGTCACCAGGACGCGGTGCGCGTCGGGTATGGGGTTCACCGCCGTCCCCCTGATCTGGCGCACCCCCTCCGCGATGCCGTTCATCCCATGCAGATACGCCTCTCCCAACTGCCCGCCGTGGGTGTTGAGCGGCAGCCGGTCCTCGGCCACGAAGTCCGCCGCCTCCCCCCTTCCGCAGAACCCGAACTCCTCCAGCTGCATCAGGACGAACGGGGTGAAGTGGTCGTAGAGGATCCCCACGTCGATGTCGGCCGGAGCGAGCCCCGAGGTGCGCCACAGCTGGCGGGCCACGACGCCCATCTCGGGCAGTCCGGTGAGGTCGTCGCGGTAGAAGCTGGTCATCTGTTCCTGGGCGCGGCCCGCTCCCTGCGCCGCCGCGGCCACGACCGCCGGCGGGTTCGGCAGGTCTCGGGCCCGCTCGACCGATGTGACGACCAGGGCCTGGGCGCCGTCCGTCTCCTGGCAGCAGTCCAGGAGTCGGAGCGGTTCGACGATCCAGCGCGAGGCGGCATGGTCGGCGAGAGTGATCGGACGCCCGTGGAAGTACGCCGCCGGGTTGGTCGCCGCGTGTCTGCGGGCGGTGACGGCCACCTGCCCGAACGCCTCCGGGGTCAGGCCGTGGGTGTGCAGATAGCGCTGGGCCGCCATCGCCACCCAGGAGGCCGGGGTGAGCAGACCGAACGGCAGCGACCAGCCGAGCGCCACCCCCTCCGCGGAGGGCTCCCGGTGCTGCACCCCGGAGCCGAAGCGGCGCCCCGAGCGCTCGTTGAAGGCGCGGTAGCAGACCACCACCTCGGCCACGCCGGTCGCCACGGCCAACGCCGCCTGCTGGACCGTCGCACAGGCCGCGCCGCCGCCGTAGTGGACACGGGCGAAGAAGGACAGCTCGCCCATCCCGCAGGCCTGGGCCACGGTGATCTCCGGGTTGGTGTCCATCGTGAACGTCACCATCCCGTCCACGTCACCCGGCGTCAGCCCCGCGTCGTCCAGCGCCGCCCGCACCGCCTCCACGGCCAGCGTCAGCTCGCTGCGCCCCGAGTCCTTGGAGAACTCGGTGGCCCCGACACCGACGATCGCCGCCCGCCCGCCGAGGGTGTCCCGCGTGCGCACGCTCATGCCGGGCCTCCCTGCGCGGCGCCGGTGGTCTCCGGGAGGGTGACCACGACCGTGCCGGTGACATGTCGGCCGACGCCGTTCTCCCCGACCACGCGGACGGTCGCCGTGTCGCCTTCGACCATCTCGACCTCGCCTCTCAACACCATGGTGTCTCCGGGGTAGTTGGGGGCTCCCAGGCGGATGGCGACGCGGCGGAGCACGGCTGTCGGGCCGAAGTGGTCCGTGATGTAGCGGCCCACCAGGCCGTTGGTGGTCAGGATGTTCATGAAGATGTCGGGGGAGCCCTTCTGCCGGGCCAGTTCCGCGTCGTGGTGGACGTCCTGGTAGTCGCGGGAGGCGAGGGCACCGGCGACGATCAGGGTGCGGGTGATCGGGATCTCCAGCGACGGGAGCTGCTCACCGACCTGCATGGGAGGCCTCCTCCCGGGCGCCCAGGGTCCCGCTCTCCCCGGGCACGCCCTCCTCGGCCCGGAAGACCGGGAGCACCAACTCGTCGTCGTACTCCTCGAATTCGAGCCGCACCGGCATGCCGATCCGCACCTTGTCGTAGGGCACCCCGATCACGTTGCTGATCAGCCGCACCCCTTCCGTGAGCTCTATCAGGCCGACCGCGTACGGGGGGTCGAAGGCGGGGAAGGGCGGGTGGTGCATGACGACGTAGGAGTGGACCGTGCCGGTGCCACTCGCCTCGACGGTGTCCCACTCGGGGTGCCCGCAGGTGTTGCAGCCCGGGAGCCAGGGGTGGCGCAGGGTGCGGCAGGCGGTGCAGCGCTGGATGAGGAGACGGTGGGAGCGGACGCCTTCCCAGAAGCCGGCGTTGTCGCGGTTGATGACCGGGCGGGGGCGGCGGGAGGCCTCTCCTGACGGCCCCGGCTGCCCCTGCCCGTCCGTCCGACCCGGCTGCTCGAACCGCTCGGGCCGACCTGGGCGATCCGACTGACCTCGCTGATCCGCTCGATTCAACTGGCCTGATGGGCCTGGCCGTTCCGACTGGCCCCGCCCCTGCGGACGGCTGGGCGCGTATTTGAGGATGCGGAAGCGGTGGGTGCCCACGAGTTCGGGGCCGACGCGGATGTCCATACGGGAGGTGACGAAGTACCCGGTGCCGAGCTTGGTCGTCTTGCGGGAGGACACCGACTCGATCACCGCGTCGAAGGTGATCTCGTCGCCGGGGCGCAGGGGACGGACGTACTCCTGCTCGCAGTCGGTGGCGACGACCGAGGTGCAGCCGGCCTCGTCGAGAAGGGTGAGGAGTTCGTCGTAGGCCGACGAGCGTCCCGTATGGCCGGAGAGGCCGCCCATCGTCCAGGCCTGGAGCATGGTGGGCGGGGCGATGGCGTTGGGGCCGACGTAGGCCGGGTTGGTGTCGCCCATGGCCTCGCACCAGTGCCGGATCATGGGCGCGTTGACCGGGTCCTTGCCGGTGCCGGCGACGGCGGCAGCCCGGCCCTCGTACGCCTTAAGTCGCGGCTCCAGTCGGTCCCGCTGCTCCAGTTCGTCGGTCATGGCCTCCCCCTCGTCTCGTAGCCCGTTCGCCCCGCCCGTCTCGTCATGACACTTCTGGTACACCGCTGCCAGCGCCGAGGTTCCCACCGGCTCCACGAAGATTTCTGACTGTCCGTCAGATCGCGTGCACTGTCAAGGCGGACGCCCACCGCCCGACCCCCCTCAACCGCGGCCCCCGACCCACCGACCCCGCCCCCCGCCACCGACACCCCAACCGGCCCCGGCGCCGCACCCCCCGAGCAGCCCCCGGGCAGCCCCCTCACCCCCCAACGCCTACGCGGCGATGCCGAAGCACCGCCGCGCAGACGTACCGCACCCCACGGAACACACACCCTCGGAGCCCGGGGCCGGTGCCGGGCGGCCGGAACCGCCGTGCACAGGCCCCCTAGGTCACCACCACAGGGGGGTGAAGTAGACGGCCGTGTTGTCGTTCCCCTGGTTGATGGCCGTGAACGCGGAGCCGTTGACCTGTGCGGTGTTGCTCTGGTTCGAGGCACCGGAGCCGACCGCGTTCTGCTGTGTGGTCGAGGAGTTGCCGTTGTTGGTGCCACCGACTCCGCTGCCGACGATGCTCGCGACACCCGCGTTCGATCCGTCGTCCGCGAAGCCGCCGTTGTCCGCCGTCGCGACGCCGGTGAAGAGTGCGGCGGCGAGCGGGAGGGCGGAGACGGCGGCGATGACGCGGGCGGTACGGATGCTTGCCATGTTGTTCCTCCAGAACCCGGCCTTCCAGCCGGAAGTACGTCAAGTACGTCAAGTGGTGCTGTTTCCAAGGCAGTTGGCCGACCGCCTCGGAGTCGTTCACGACGTCGCGAGATCAGAGTTGCCCACCGAATCCCCGGCGAACCAGCCCGGAACCGACCATTCCCCCTGAAGCGTGAGGACAAGTCGATAAACCCCTTTCACGACGTTGAGCATCGGGTCGGGGCGGCACGGGCCGAACCTGCCCAAGCGCCGCAAGAGGCGAAGCGTTCCGGCAGTTTTCCGGCCAACCCGCACCGCCTGGCGAGTCGCCCCCGAATACGCTTCCCTTTTTCGAACAGGTGTACGAGCATAGAGCCATGGCCACCACAGACCGGCAGGCCACGACGCTGGCCCTAGCCCACGCACTGTCAGCCGCCGAACGCGGTCTGGCCGTCATCCCCCTGTCCCGCTCCAAGCTCCCGGCCCTGCGCTCCCCCCATCGCGACGACCCCGAGGCGCCGCCCTGCCACGGCGAGTGCGGCCGCTTCGGCCACGGGGTGTACGACGCCGCCACCGACCCCGCCCGCATCCGCGAACTCTTCGCCGCGGCCCCCTGGGCGACGGGCTACGGCATCGCCTGCGGTCTGTCGCCCCACCACCTCATCGGCATCGATCTCGACACCAAGTCCGGTACGGACTCCTCGGCCGCCCTGCGCGAACTGGCCCTGCGCCACCTGTTCACGATCCCCGCCACGGTCGTCGTCCTGACCCCCAGCGGCGGCCGCCACCTCTGGCTGAGCGGCCCGCCCGACGTCGTCGTCCCCAACTCGGCCGGCCGCCTCGCCCCCGGCATCGACATCCGCGGCGCCGGCGGCTACCTGGTCGGACCCGGCTCCCGCACCGACCACGGCGTGTACGCGACAGCCCCCGGTACGGCCCACCTGGCACCCGCGGCCTGCCCGCCCGCCCTGCTCCGCCTGCTGCTCCCGCCGCCCCGCAGCACCCAGCACCCCACGCCCCCGTCGGTCGGCGACCACGGCCAGGGGCTGGTCCAGTTCGTCCTCGCCGCGCACGAGGGGCAGCGCAACACCCGCCTGTTCTGGGCCGCCTGCCGCGCCTACGAGGACGGCATCGGCCCCGCCCTGGTCGACCCCCTCGTCGACGCGGCCCTCAACACCGGACTGACCGAACGTGAGGCCCGCGCGACGATCGCGTCGGCGGCACGGATGACCGGGCACCGACCGTAGAACGCTCCCGCGGCAGCACACGCGGGACGCGGCAAGGCACCAACGGCGTCGGCCGTGAGATCCAGGGAGCTCGATGCACCACCGCCCCACAGCGCCGACGATGTCGCTGGCCCGCGTCCTGTTGGCCTCGGGCCGCAGCGTCGACCTCTGCGATCTGCGGCTCTCCTCGACGTACGGAGGAACGCCTGAGGCCTACCCCTGCAAGCCGCTCAACGAGACCCGCATCAAGGATGTGCTGCGCACGGCCGAACAGACGTCCCCGCATACGCCGGTCCATCTGGTCCCGCCCGCGCGGGAGTACCCGGACCAGTACGCGGGGGCGCTCGGACCGGTGGAGCTGCTGCCCTCCGTGGCCTGCGTCGGCACGTTCCGATCGACGGCCCTCGACCCGTCCCACGACCCGGTCCTGTACCGGTCGGCCCTCACGGTGATCTGGTTCCAACCCACCCCCCGGCTCCCCTCGGGCTGCGACGCGGAAGCGGGGCTGCGGGACGTGAGGTGGGACGAACTGGCCCGCGACTACGAGCTGTAGACCCGTTTCCCCGAGCCATCCCCGGGCCCCGGCTCCCGACCGGGGCCGACTCCCGACCGAGGCACGCAGCACGACGGCCCCCCGACCGATTACCTGGTCAGGGGGCCGTCAACACACGCGGTGGGTGTGGGATTTGAACCCACGGTGACTCGCGCCACGACGGTTTTCAAGACCGTTCCCTTAGGCCGCTCGGGCAACCCACCTTCGCGCCACCCGGGGTGGAGCGGGGTACAGCCTACCGGCCGCGTTCATGATCATGGACTGCCGTCCCGGCACGCGCGCGTGGTGTCAGCTGTCGCCCTCCCGGGAGGCCAGGGTGAGTTCGACGGTGTTGGTCTTGCCGTCGCGCTCATAGGTGATCTGGACCTTGTCGCCGGGCTGGTGGGTCCAGATCTCGCCGATGAGGGTCGGGCCGGAGTCGATGACCCTGTCGTCGAGCTTGGTGATGACGTCGCCGGGCTTCAGGCCGGCCTTGGCCGCCGGGCCGCCCGCCTCCACCGCGTCCGAGCCACTGGCGCCCTGCTCGGTGATCTTGGCGCCGCCCGTGGACTCCTCCAAGGACACCGACGCGCCGATCTTGGCGTACACCGGCTTGCCGGTCTTGATCAGCTGCTGGGCGACGTACTTGGCCTGGTTGATCGGGATGGCGAAGCCGAGGCCGATGGAACCGGACTGGCTGGTGCCGCCCAGGCCGCCGCTGCTGGTGGACTGGATCGCGGAGTTGATGCCGATCACATTGCCCCGGGCGTCGAGGAGGGGGCCTCCGGAGTTGCCCGGGTTGATCGAGGCGTCCGTCTGGAGGGCGCTCATGTACGACGCGTTCGAACCGCTGCCGTCACTGGAGGCCACCGGGCGGTTCTTCGCGCTGATGATGCCCGTCGTCACCGTGTTCGACAGCCCGAAGGGGGCGCCGATGGCGATCGTCGAGTCGCCCACCGCGACCTTGTCGGAGTCGCCCAGCGGCAGTGGCTTCAGGTCGCCCGGCGCGTTCTTGAGCTTGATCACCGCCACGTCGTAGCCCTGGGCGTGGCCCACGACCTCGGCGTCGTACTTCTTGCCGGTCGGGAACGTGGCGGTCAGCTTGCCGCCGTCCACCGCGTCGGCCACCACGTGGTTGTTGGTGACGATGTGCCCCTGGGTGTCGAAGACGAACCCGGTGCCCGTGCCGCCCTCGCCGCTGCTGGACTCGGCCTGGATGGTGACGGTGCTCGGCAGCGCCCGCTGGGCCACGCCCGCGACGGTGCCGGCGTCACGCTTGACGGAGCCGCCGCTGTCGGAGGCGGAGACGGTGGTGGACGAGCCGTTGTCGTCGTTCTTGGCCAGCGCGTAGCCGAGGCCGCCGCCCAGGCCGCCCGCGACCAGGGCGGCGATCAGGACCGCCGCCATCAGACCGCCGCGGCCACGGCCGGACTTCGGCGCGGGGGACGGGTAGGTGGCGCCCCAGCCGCCGGCGCCCGCGCCGCCCGAGCCGCTGTCGGCGTACGTCGGGGTGGCGGGGGGCGGGGGCGGCCAGGAGGCGTCCGGGTGCTGGTGGCCCGGCTGGGCCGGCTGTCCCGGTGCGCCGCTCGCACCCGCCGCACCGCCGCCCTGCGGAGCGCCCGCGCCCGCCGACGCGTACGCCGGTGCCTGGCCCGCGTGGACCAGGTCCTGCTCCGGTGCGCCGGGGGCGCTCGGGGGCGTCGCGGGGAGCGGGGTCGTCGGGGCGCCACTGCCGGGCGCGGTGGTCTGCGGGGAGGCTGCGGGGGAATCCACCGGCACGGGAGGTGCGGACGGGGCCGGGGGTACCGCAGTGCCCTCGTTCTCGGTGCTCACAGCTTGTCTCCTCGATCCACGGCTGTTGTCCTCGGTCGCACTCGGTCACGCTCGTTCACGCTTGCCGACGGTCCGGCGCGATGCAGCTGTGCATGTGCTTTTGTATGCCGTCAGCTTTTCCCACAGGCCGTCAGAGCACCATAAGCGGTGGCTGTGGGTCCACGGCCATTCTTTATATGGGACCTGTTAGACAAAAAGGGCGCATCTCGACGGCTGTCGCATATGGCGCCGTGTCGACGCCCTCGTGCGACGCGTACCCCGGTGCGGTGGCACCATGACGCGGTGACCCACGCACGACAGCCCAGCATTCAGGTCGTCGCCCACCGCGGAGCCTCCGAAGAGGCCCCTGAGCACACCTTGGCCGCGTACAGGAAGGCGATCGAGGACGGCGCCGACGCCCTAGAGTGCGATGTGCGCCTGACCGCCGACGGCCATCTCGTCTGTGTCCACGACCGACGCGTCAACCGTACGTCCAACGGGCGCGGGGCGGTCTCCGCCCTGGAGCTGGCCGATCTGGCCGCGCTGGACTTCGGCTCCTGGATGAGCCGGGACGAGGAGCCCGACTGGGAGCACCGTCCCGAGGACCGCGAGGCCACCTCCGTACTGACCCTGGAGCGGCTCCTCGAACTCGTCGCCGACGCGGGGCGGCGGGTGGAACTGGCCATCGAGACCAAGCACCCCACGCGGTGGGCGGGCCAGGTGGAGGAACGCCTGCTGGTCCTGCTCAAGCGGTTCGGACTGGACGCGCCCGCCACGGCCGCCGACTCCCCGGTGCGGATCATGAGCTTCTCGGCCCGCTCGCTGCAACGCGTGCGTGCCGCGTCGCCGGCGCTGCCCACGGTCTACCTGATGCAGTTCGTCTCGCCCCGGCTGAGGGACGGTCGGCTTCCGGCGGGGGTCCACGTCGCGGGGCCCTCGATCCGGATCGTGCGCAATCACCCGGCGTACATCGAGCGGTTGAAACGAGCCGGTCACCAGGTGCACGTCTGGACGGTGAACGAGCCGGAGGACGTGGCTCTCTGCGTCGGGCTCGGCATCGACGCGATCATCACCAACCGGCCGCGCGCGGTCCTGCGCCAGCTGGGGCGATAGCCAGAACGGCACCGACTGGTAAAGACCTGTGACGACATCTTGACCCCGCCCCCCGGGCACCCGCATTCTCCCCATCGGCCATGACGGCGAATTCCGGCCACATGATGACAGGGAGTGCTCCGGCGCGTTCGGACCGTATTCGATCGTGACGAATGCGTCAGCGGACCTTGATTGGCCGGTTTCCGGTACAGGCCAATGGGGCATCCACACCGTGGCGTGGGGCAAAGGAGGTCTCGGGGGTGGCGTTGGTGGTGGCACAGGAGGTGCCCACGTCGTCGAGCATGGCCGTACCCCATGGCCCTGCGGGCGTGGGCGAAGCACGACACCGGATGCGTTCTCAACTGCGCAGGGGTGGTGTGTCGGAGACGGTCATCGACGACGCCGTACTGATTCTTTCCGAACTCTTGAGCAATGCGTGCAAGCACGGCCGGCCACTGGGCGACGCCCTGGCCGGGGACGGGGATGTCCGGGCCGCCTGGCGCGTGGACACCGGCGGCAGACTCACGGTCGAGGTGACGGACGGCGGTGGGCCCACCCGCCCTGCTCCGGCCACGCCCTCGGTCACCGCGCACGGCGGCCGCGGGCTGAACATCATCACCGCGCTCTCCGACGACTGGGGCGTCCGGGACGACGCCTGCGGCGAGGTCACGGTGTGGGTGGTCGTGCACGACGACGTCCACGACCCGGACGCCGGTCACCGGCGCGACGACTTCGCCACGCGCGTGACGGCCCCGTCGGTCTCGGCGATCGCGGACCTGGACTTCGCGGACGCGTTCACCGACCTGGACTGACGGCCCGGTCGGACGCCCCAGGACCGCGGGGCAAACCCCGACCCCGCTCAGCCGCCCCGGCGGGCCAAGCCGATCCCGAGGCCCGCCGGGACGCCGGCACACGCAGCCGACCCCGACCCGATCCCGATCCCGCGGGCACCCACGACCCGCTCAGCCGACCCCGGCCAGGGCGGGCACCCCTGGCGAACACCCGAGGCCCACTGAGCCGGGCGCCGACCACGACCCCGACCCCGCGGGTTCCCGCGACCCGCTCAGCCGACCCCGACCCCGACCCCGCGGGCACCCGACCCCGCAGGCACCCCCGACCCCGCCCCCAACCCCCACCCCGGCGGACACCCCAACCCCGCTCAGCCGACCGGCACGTTGTCCACAGCCTTCCGTCGGCCATCGCCTGAACGGCTAGGCTCCCGCCGTACGAGACCAGCCGTAACCGGGAGACCTCACGATGGCCAAGAAGCGACCCCAGACGAAGGCCAGGCGCCCTCAGATCACGGACGGTGAGATCCCGGTCGTCGGTGCCCGCGAGCCCTGCCCCTGCGGCAGCGGCCGCCGCTACAAGGCCTGCCACGGCCGGGCCGCCGCGCACGCGGTGACCGAGCTGGTGCAGCGCCCCTTCGAGGGGCTGCCGGGCGAGGGCGACTGGGTGGCCCTGCGCGAGCTGGTGCCGGCCGCCACCGTCGAACTGACCCTCAAGGGCGGCCTGCCCGAGGGCGTCCCCTCGGTCTCGCTGGCCACCGTGCTGCCGATGGCCTGGCCGGCCCTGCGCCGCGACGACGGCTCGGTCCTGCTCGGCCTGCAGAACGACACGGCGTCCGGCGACATCAGCCGCGACCTCGCCGACACCCTCCGGCGCGCGCTGGAGGCCGAGCCGGGCACCCCGGTCCAGGGCCGCCGTGCACCGGCCGAGGGCCCGCGTCTCCAGGACCTGCTCGACCCCGAAGGCGCGTTCGAGCCAGTCGTGCACGCGGGCTTCGAGTTCTGGGTGCCGGACGCGGAGAACGCCACACCGGAGGTGACCGCCTCCCTGGAGCGGGCCAACGCCGCGGCCATCCCGACCGCCAAGCTCCAGGGCGTGGACGCCGCCTACTGGTGCGAGACGCCGGACAAGAACCACCTGCGGTGGGTCATGCCCCATCCCGAGGAGCAGCTTCTGGACGCGCTCGCGCGGTTGCACGCGGCCGGAAAGTCGGGCCTCGGCGAGGGCACCCGGCTCGTGGGTTCCTTCCGTGCGCACGGACTCACCGTGCCGGTCTGGGACCTGCCGAGCGGGGTCACCGCGGAGGACGTGGAGAAGCCCGCGGCCGAGTTCGCCGAGCGGCTCACCGCGGCGCTGGCCTCGGACGCTCCGCTCACCGCGGACGAGCGGCGCGCGCGGGGCGGGCTGACCAACCGGCAGGTCACGCTCAGCTGACACACAGGTTCGACACCCGGGAGCTGCTGACCGGTCGGTCAGCGGTTCCCGGGGCCCGGGGGACGCAGGGGCCGGTTCACAACTCCCGTCAGTTACAGGTGAGTCGGTGTCCGGAAAGCCGATGGCGGAGTGAGATCGAATTTGCGAACAGCCGATCTCTTGTTACCGTTCCAGTAGCCCGGTTGCTGGTGCATCCCCCGTCGCCAGCAACCGGGTCTTTGCGTGTCCGATTCCGTTTACGGAACGCCGCCGGGCGTCAACTGCCGGTAGGTGAACCCGAGTTGCTCGCGACATCGCTCGCGGTGTTGCTTCCGGAGCGCAGCAGGAGCGGCCCCTGACCGCCGCGCCGCGCGAACTCCGCGACCGCCGTGTACGTGTCCGGCTCGCCCTGGCTGCGCTCCCTGGGCGTCTCGCAGGTCCCCGGCTCGTCGTCCCCGCCCACGGCACAGCGCATCTGCACGGTCCGCCCGGCGGGTCCCATGAGGCTGAGGACGGCGTCCAGCGCGTCTCCGGTGACGTTGCGGTAGTAGGTGCGCGCCCAGGTGTCCTCGCCCTGCGTCAGCACGCATGTCTGCGCCTCGATGCCCTCGGGGGAGGTGAGTTCGGGGCCGCAGCGGGCGGACGTGGCCAGACCGGGGCCGAGCGGCCACGGAGCACCGTCCGGACCGCCGGCCTTGTCATCGGCACGCGCCGCCCCGCCCTCCGAGACAGACCCGTCCTCCGAGACAGACCCGTCCTTTGCGACCGCGCCGTCACCCGCGGCGGCCTCCGCGCGGGCCGCGGATCCGTCACGTGCGGCCGACTCTCCCCGTACGGCGCTCTCGTCGGGCGCGGCCGCGTGTCCGCCCTCGCCGACCTGCCCCGCGGACGCCACGGCCAGAGGAAGCACGACGGCGCATGCCACGACGCCCGCGAGGGCGAGCAGACGAAGGTTCATGAAAGGGGACGATAACGACCGGGCACGGGCGGTCCGTTCCGCGCGCGCCCGACACCCCTACAACTCGGGAGCGCTCACACCCGTACGAGTGAGGGCGTCCACCACCGCGTCCACCACGGCCTCGACGTCGGGCACCCACGGGGAGGCCGAGCCGGGCAGCGGGGCGCGCTCCCAGCGGATGGTGCCGTGGCCGGTCCCGGACGGGGGCAGGGCGAGGTAGCCGCCCTCGCCGTGGAAGCGCAGGGAGCCGGGGACGAAGTCCTTGGCGTACAGCAGTTCGCCCAACTGCTCCATGGAGTACGGCTTGACGAGGATCGCCCAGCGGTTGGGCGCGGCGACCACCGGGCCGAGCCGCATGCCCTGCCGGTCGAGGGCGGCCAGCGCCCGCGAGGCGGCGAGGGCCGGCAGGGAGACCGCGCAGGGGGCCGTGCCGCCGGTGGCCAGGACGATCGGCGCGGCGGGCCGGTTGGTCCACCACCAGCGCACCATGCGCTCGTCGGTGGTGGCCGCGAGGAGCCCGGGGTCGAACGGGTGGGCGCCGGGAACCGTGCACTCGGGGTCGGGGCAGCTGCAACGGGCCCGCCCCTGCGGGTCCGGCGCCGCTCCCGGGAGTACGGGCCACTGCCATTCCGTCGCGAAGGTCAGGGCCGCGCTGATCAACTCAGGCCCCCCGTCGTTCCGCTTGGACAGGAGCCTGCGTGCCTTTCCGAGGATCTCGCGCATGAGCGCTCGTTCCTTTCCGTTGCACCGCTGGCAACACCGTGGGCCACATCACACCATGTGTCGATCACTGCACTGTGCGTACCTTTTGGCGCATCACACCCCTGTCCGAGACAAGGGGAACCCCTCTGGGTCGAGCGTTGGCTGCGGCCATGGCAGCCCGACCCGCACTGCGTCTATCAAAAGCATGGGCGTGGCGTGGGGGTGGCGAAGTCTGGCGTTTTGCCGTCCCGCGTGTTTCTTCTCGCCTCCGCCACGGAGGATGGGGCACGGTCGTCGGTGGTTAAGACGCCCGGGTCCGTCACCAGGTTCCGGGTGATTGTCAACCACCCCTGGTCTTCTCCGAGTACGTACCCATCACGACCGCTGTGACGCTCAGTGGAGCAAGGCCAGTCGACCGCAATAGGCCGTTGCCCGAGTCAGTTTTAAGCCAACTTTGCTTTTCCGCAAGAGGTGCGCCCGTGACGCACGGACACCAGGAATCCCAGCAGGACAATGCTGGACATCCCCTCACGAGTGCGTGTACATGTGGAGACACTGCTAGCGGCGCAGAATGACATGGGGGTTTGCGATGCTTTTGAGCAATACGCACCGGTCGGAAAGCCGGACGCCATGAACGCCCCGCACCCTCCGAAAGTGGCCGGAATCGATTCAACGGTTCCCTCGCCCACACACACTGTCGCGCCCGCGCCCGCCGCCCCCGACACCGCACCGGTCCCCCCGCCGAGCACCCCGGGCGTACCGGTCGCGGCAGACGTCCCGGCGAGCGCCCTGCTCCAGGACCGGCTCGCAGGCTGGGTCTCGGACCTCACCACGCTCCACGAACTCACCGAACGCCTCGCCCGGACCGAGGCACTTCAGGAAGCCCTCCAGGAAGTGCTGCGCGCCGGAGCCGCCCTGGTGGGCGCCCGGCGCGGTCTCGTCGTCCTGGAGCCGGCCGACGGACTCGGACCCGACACCACGATCGGCCTGGGCCTCGCCCGGGCCGATCTCGGTCACATCGAGACCGTGCCGCGCAGTGCCATGTCGTACGGCCGGATCCTGGACGGACTGCCGGGCGCCGACGGGGAGATCGCCCAGCCGGACCTGTTCGCCGAGGACGGCCTCGACCCCCGCCATCGCGAGGTGGCCGCCCGCCTCGGCTACGCCGCGTGCTACGCGCTGCCTCTCGCCTCCGAGGCCGCGGGCCGCCTCGGCGCCGCGGTGTGGCTGTACGACGAGCCCGCCGAACCGGCCGAGCGCCGACGCCATCTGGTCGGCCTGTACGCGCGCTACGCCACCGAGCACCTCGCGCGGCTCCTCGAGGTCGAGCGCACGCGCGCGTGCATGGCGACGATGTCGGAGGAGCTGCTGCCGTCCCGGCTCCCCCGGGTCCCCGGCATGCGCCTGGCCGCCCGGCACCGCACCGGACCACGCGGTGGCGGCGACTGGTACGACGCGCTGCCGCTGCCGGACGCGGCACTGGGGCTCGCGGTGGGCGCGGTGACCGGCTCCGGACCGAGCGCGGTCGCCGCGATGGGACGCCTGAGAGCCTCCTTGCGGGCGTACGCCGTGATGGAGGGCGAGGACCCCGTCGCCGTCCTGTCCGACCTGGAGCTGCTGCTGCGGCTGACCGAACCGGCGCGCTCCGCGACCGCCCTGTTCGCCTACTGCGAGCCCGCGCTGCGCAAGATCACGCTGGCCGGAGCGGGGCACAGCCCGCCGCTGCTGATCGGGGAGCGGCGCACGGAGTTCGTGGAGACGTCCGTGTCGGCGCCGCTCGGGATGCTCGCCTGCTGGGAGGCGCCCGGCGTGGAGTTCACGGCCGAGCCGGGAGAGACGGTTCTGCTCTACACCGACGGGCTGCTGCACCGTACCGGCGACCCCACGGACCGGGCCTTCGCGCGGCTGCACGCGGCCGCGGCCGGGGTGCCGAGGGCGCTGCGGCACGACCCCGACGCGATCGCCGACCATGTGCTGCGCACCGTGCTGCCGGACGGGCTCGACGAGGCGGACTCCGCGGACGACGTCGTGCTGCTCGCCGCACAATTCGAGTAGGTCTTCGAGCGGCACGTCCCGTCGTGCCCCGGTACCTCTCGGTAACAGGTCCAACGGCCCTGGGCCCCCTTCCGTACGACCGTACGATGGACGGGGTCCAGTGCCGTATCTAGGAGGATGACCGTGGCCGACGAGCTCAATCCGGCCGAGCCGATCGCTGCTACCGCAGCGGGCCCGGAGACCGAGTCCGAGGAGCCGATCAAGCAGCGGAAGAACGGGCTGTACCCGGGTGTGTCCGACGAGCTGGCCGAGAGCATGAGGTCCGGCTGGGCCGACACCGAGCTGCACGACCTGCGGCCGATCCCCCAGGCCGACCGGACGGCGGCCCGCCGTGCCGCGCTCTCGGCGCGTTTCCCGGGCGAGCGGCTGGTGATCCCCGCGGGCAACCTGAAGACCCGCTCGAACGACACCGAGTACCCCTTCCGGGCCTCCGTGGAGTACGCGTACCTCACCGGCAACCAGACCGAGGACGGCGTGCTCGTGCTGGAGCCGGTCGCCGACGGCCACAAGGCGACGATCTACCTGCTGCCGCGCTCCGACCGGGAGAACGGCGAGTTCTGGCTCTCCGGGCAGGGCGAGCTGTGGGTGGGCCGCCGGCACTCCCTGGCGGAGTCCGAGGCGCTGTACGGCATCCCCGCCTCCGACGTGCGCGAACTGGCGGACGCGCTGCGCGAGGCGACCGGTCCGGTGCGCGTCGTGCGCGGTCACGACGCCGGCATCGAGGCCGCGCTCACCGACAAGGTCACCGCCGAGCGCGACGAGGAGCTGCGGGTCTTCCTCTCCGAGGCCCGGCTGGTCAAGGACGACTTCGAGATCGGCGAGCTGCAGAAGGCCGTCGACTCCACGGTCCGCGGCTTCGAGGACGTCGTGAAGGTCCTGGACAAGGCCGAGGCGACCTCCGAGCGGTACATCGAGGGCACCTTCTTCCTCCGCGCGCGTGTCGAGGGCAACGACATCGGCTACGGCTCCATCTGCGCCGCCGGCCCGCACGCCTGCACACTGCACTGGGTGCGCAACGACGGCCCGGTGCGCTCCGGGGACCTGCTGCTGCTCGACGCCGGCGTGGAGACGCACACGCTCTACACCGCGGACGTCACCCGCACGCTGCCGATCAACGGCACGTACACCGAGATCCAGAAGAAGATCTACGACGCCGTCTACGAGGCCCAGGAGGCCGGTATCGCGGCGGTGCGGCCCGGCGCCAAGTACCGCGACTTCCACGACGCCGCGCAGCGTGTGCTGGCCGAGAAGCTCGTGGCGTGGGGCCTGGTCGAAGGGCCCGTCGAGCGGGTGCTGGAGCTGGGGCTGCAACGCCGCTGGACGCTGCACGGCACCGGCCACATGCTCGGCATGGACGTCCACGACTGCGCCGCCGCGCGCACCGAGACGTATGTCGAGGGCACCCTGGAGCCGGGCATGGTCCTCACCGTCGAGCCCGGACTGTACTTCCAGGCCGACGACCTGACCGTGCCGGAGGAGTACCGGGGCATCGGTGTGCGCATCGAGGACGACATCCTCGTGACGGAGGACGGGAACCGGAATCTGTCGGCGGGGCTTCCCCGGCGGTCGGACGAGGTCGAGGCGTGGATGGCGTCGCTCAAGGGCTGACGTGGGGACCGACGGCCGGGTACCAGCGGGGTGCCCGGCCTTTCGCTGCGGTCGGCGGGGCGGTGGGGGGCTGGTCGCGCCCACGCGGCGGTAGCCGCACATCGGCACGGCCCCGTGCCTCCTGGGAGTGGATGTGGACCTGCATATCGAGCTCGGTTCTGTCGAGGGGCGGCGCGCCGGGCTCGAGCGCGCCCTGCGGGATGCCGTGCGGGAGGGGCGGCTCGCGCCCGGGGCCCGGCTGCCCGCCACCCGGCGGCTGGCGGCCGAACTCGGCGTCTCGCGCGGGACCGTGAAGTCGGCCTACGACCAGCTCGTCGCCGAGGGGTACCTGACCGCCCGGCAGGGCTCCGGCACCCAGGTCGCCTCCCTGCCGTCGGTCCACGAGCAGCCACCGGAGGCGTCCGCACGCACGCGTGCCCCGCGTTTCGACCTGCGGCCCGGCAGCCCGGACGTCGGGTCCTTCCCGGCGGCGGCCTGGTTGCGGTCGCTGCGCCGGGCGATCGCGACGGCGCCCTCCCTGGCGTACGACTACGGCGATCCGCGCGGGCGCATCGAGCTGCGCACCGCGTTGTCGGGGTATCTGGGCCGGGCCCGCGGGGTGGTGGCGCCGCCCGAGCGGATCGTGATCACCTCCGGATACGTCCAGGGGCTCGCGCTGCTCACGCGCGTGCTGGACGGCGGCGAGATCGCCATGGAGGACCCGGGGCTGCCCTTCCACCGGGAGGTCGTACGGCGCGGCGGCGGGACCGTGGTGCCTGTGCGGGTGGACGAACGAGGGGCCCGCGCCGAGGAGTTGGGGGAGCCCGCGGCGGTCGTGCTCACACCCGCCCACCAGTACCCGACGGGTGTGACGCTGCATCCCGAGCGGCGCCGGGCGTTCACCGACTGGGCACGCGCGCGGGGCGGGCTGATCGTCGAGGACGACTACGACGGGGAGTTCCGGTACGACCGGCAGCCGGTCGGCGCGCTCCAGGGGATGGCTCCGGGGCACGTCGTGTACCTGGGCACCGCCTCCAAGACGCTGGGTCCCGCGCTGCGGCTCGGCTGGATGGTGCTGCCGCCGCAGCTGGTCGACGCGGTCGCCGACGCCAAGCTGCACAGCGACCACCACACCGAGTCCATCGGACAGTTGGCGCTCGCCGACCTCATCGGCAGCCACGCCTACGACCGTCATGTGCGGGCCTGCCGGCTGCGCTACCGGCGCCGCCGGGACCAGTTGCTGCACCGGCTCGGGGCACGGCGGCCGGTGCGCGGGATCGCGGCCGGGCTGCACGCGCTGGTGGAGGTCGCCGACGAGAAGGAGGCCCTGGCGCGCGCTGGGGCGGAGGGACTCGCCGTCGGGCACCTCGGGGACCACTGGCACGCGCCGGACGCCCAGGGGCGGCCTCAGGGGCTCGTGGTGGGCTACGGGACGCCACGGGAGCGGGTGTATCCGGAGGCGCTGGAGGCGCTGGGGAAGGTCCTGGACGGATCAGGCCGGTGATTGGGCCACTGAAGTGGGCGGTCATTGGGTCTGTGGCGGGGTCCAGTTCGCTTCTACCGTCGTAGTCATGACGAACTCCCTCGTCCCGCCCGCGGGTCCGCGACGCGTCCTGGCCCTGGCCCAGTTGACCAATGCCGTCGGTGACGGCGCCTACCTGGTGACCTCCGCGTTCTACTTCACAGACGTCGTCGGGCTCTCGCCCGCGCGCGTGGGGCTCGGACTGACCCTCGGCTGGGCGCTCGGGTCGGTGGCCGGGGTGCCGCTGGGACGGCTCGCGGACCGGCGCGGGGCGCGCGGTACGGCCGTGCTGCTGGCGCTGGCCGCGGGGCTCGCGGTGACGGGGTTCCTCTTCGTTCGCGCCTTCCTGCCGTTCGTCGTCATCGCGTGCGCGTACGCCGCCGCGCAGTCGGGACTGTCGGCGGCCCGGCAGACGCTGCTGGCGTCCCTGGTGCCCGCCGGGCAGCGGACGGGGGCGCTGGCGTACCTCCAGTCGGCCTTCAACGCCGGTCTGGCGGTGGGTGCGGGGCTGGGCGGGCTGGCGATCCAGGCGGGGACGCGAGAGGCGTATCTGGCGGTGTTCGCGATGGACGCGGTGACGTTCGTGGCGTGCGCGGGGGTGCTGTGGCGGCTGCCGTCGGTGGCGGGAGTGGCTGGGCGGCTGCCGTCGGTGGCGGGGGTGCCTGGACGGCTGCCGTCGGTCGCGGGGGCGTCGGTGCCGGTGTCCTCGGGAGAGGCGCGCGAGGTTCGGCGGCTCGGGGTCGTGCGGGACCGCCGCTTTGTCGCCGTCACGCTTCTCAACACCGTGCTGCTGCTGCGGATGCCGCTGCTCAGCCTCGGGCTGCCGCTGTGGATCGCCGAGCGGACGCAGGCGCCGACCTGGCTGGTGTCCGCGCTGTTCGTGCTCAACACCGGGGCGGTGATGGTGTTCCAGGTGCGGATGGCGCGCGGGGTCACGGGCCCGGCGTCGGCCACGCGCGCGGTGCGGAGGTCGGGGTGGGTGATGCTGGCGGCGTGCGCGGTGTTCGCGCTGTCGGCGGGCGCGCCGCCGTGGGTCGCCGCCGGGGTGCTGGTGGCCGGGGCCGTCCTCCAGGCCGTCGCGGAGATGGGGCAGTCGGCCGGATCGTGGCAGCTCTCCTTCGACCTGGCACCGGCCGACCGGGTCGGCGAGTACCAGGGGTTCTTCGGAACGGGCGTGACCGTGGCGCGGACGCTCGGCCCGCTCGTGGTGACCACGCTGCTCATCGGGTGGGGGACGGCGGGCTGGCTGCTGCTGGGAGGGGTGACGCTGGCGGCGTCGTACGCCATGGGTCCGGTGGCGCGCCGCGGCACCGCCTCCCAGCCGGAGGTCAGGCCGCGACCGGTGCTCGTGAACTGACCTCCACCGGGAGCGAGTCCAGGAACAGGGCCCCCGCGAGCAGCCCGGCGCTGCCACGGGGGCTCCACGCGCGCGTGTGGAGGTCCTCGTCGAAGGCGACCAGGGCCGCGGCGCCCGCCTCGGTGGAGGTGCCGCCCGCCTCCAGGACCCCGCGGGCGCCCGCCTGGACGTGGCGCAGGCCCAGCGGGCCCGCGGCGTACAGCAGTTCGGTGTCCTGGAGGGTGGACATCACGGTGAGCAGGGCGTCGAGGCGGGCCTCGGTCTCGTCGGCGCCGGCCGCGCGGGCGGCGGCCAGGGCGTCCAACGCGCGGCGTACGTGCGGGAATCCGGCGCGTGCCTCGCCGCGGGCCCCGGCGGCGCCGTACTTCGCCGACACCGACGAGCCGTGGGAGGGCCTGCGCGGGGCACGTCTGTCGGTGTGCCGGGCGATGCCCTTGGCGGCGTGGGCGATGTCGGCGGCCCCGGCCCCCGGGTGCTGGGCGGCCGCGGCGACCAGCAGGCCGAGCGTCCAGGTGGCGCCCCGGTGTCCGCCGCCCGCGAGAGCGACCGAGTGCTCGGTGCAGCGGCCGATCGCGCCCAGTTCGGCGCGCAGTTCCGGGGTGGGTTCGCCGGTTCGGCGGGCGGCGGCGGCCATCGCGGCGAGGCCGGGCACGAGGGCCTTGGCCGACCAGCGCAGCGAGCAGTGGTCCCGGCGGGTGACGCGGGCGTCGAGGTCACGCGGATCGGGCAGCCCCGGCTTGGGGGCCAGGGCCAGTTGCCCGGTCAGCGCGGTCACGGCGGCCTGCGCCAGCGCTTCGTCCTGGCGGCTGCTCATGGCCCCGTACCCTACGAGGACGCCGAGGCCGAGGGGGAGGCGCCGCCGGTCGGCGGTTCACCCGTCGGGGCACCGCTCGGCGGGGTCCCGCCCGCGCCGCCGCCCCCGCTGCCGGCTCCCGTGTTCTCGGCGTCCGGGTCGATGCCGAGGGTGAGGAACCCCTTGTAGCCCTTGGACGGGTCCTTCTTGTGGACGGCCTTGAGGGTGAGCAGGCCACTGGCGGCGCCGCCACCGTCGTAGACCATGTCGTCGTCCAGGGTGGTGTAGCTGCCGGAGTGCCGCGCGTAGGGCTCCAGCGTGAAGATCTCCTCGGCTATGGCGTCGTCGAAGAAGAACTGGCCGGTGTAGTTGACCTTGCCGCCCTCGTAGGTGCCGTCCTCCTTCTCGCCGCCGGTGTGGACCTTGACGTGGATGTGGCAGGTGCGCGGGGTGTACCAGCCGGGGAAGATCGTCTCGAACTTCACGACGCCGTGGGCGTTGGCGACCTGGTACCCGCGCAGGTACGTCTGGTCGTCGGCGGTCGAGCCGTCCTCGCTCTCGGCGGGGGCCGAGCCGCCGGGGTTGGCGGTGGTGTAGCCGGAGTAGTAGCCCCAGGCGTCGCAGTGCCAGATCTCCACGGCCGCGCCCGGCACCGGGGTGCAGCCGTCGGTGGCGTCGACGACGGTCAGGCGCAGGGTCAGCGGGACGCCGCTCTTGCCCTCGGTGATGTCCTTCCTGACCAGCGCCCCGTCGAGGTAGTACGGCCCCTCGGTGACGCTCGTCATCAGCGTCATGCACGCGCTGTCGGTGCTCGTGGCCGAGGCGGTGGCCGCGTCGGCGGTGGTCCCGGTGTCGGCGAAGGCCGACTGGTAACCGGCGAACGCGAGGCCGCCGGCGGCGACCGTGCCGCCGGTCACGGCGATCGCTCGGCGCCTGGTGATCGTCTTGTCCCTGTGGTTTCCCGTCATGAACGGGAACGTAGGGACGCCGTCCGTCAGGGAGGTGGGGGGAGGCTGGGAGCCGGCTGTGAATACTGCGGAAGCTGGAATTCCGTGCCGTTCGCCCCCGTTCAGACCGCCATCAGTGGAGCGTCCTTCTTCCACTTGAGGATCTTGTCGAAGCTCACCACGGCGCCGCCCCGGCCCGGCTTGTTGCCGATGTGGACGTGGTCGGCGAGTTCCCGGATCAGACAGAGCCCGCGGCCGTTCTCCGCCTCGCTGGGCGCGGGCCGCACCGCCGGGGAGGGCCGGCCGAAGCCCGGGCCGGAGTCGGCCACCTCGATACGGCACTTCTCGCCGTCCAGGTAGGCGGTGACGCGATACGCCTCGGAGGTGCCCTCGTGCCCGGCGTCCCCGCCGTGCTCGACGGCGTTCGCGCAGGCCTCGCTGAGGGCGACGGAGAGGTCGTAGGAGACGTCGGGGTCGACGCCCGCGGTCTCCATCGTGCCGAGCAGCAGCCGTCGGGCGAGCGGAACGCTCGCGGCTTCGCGGCGCAGATGGAGTGACCACCAGATGCTCATGCTCCAGCCTCCCGGCCGCGGCTCGACATACCGTTACGTATTGCCGCCCGTGGTCGTGTGTAAGCACACGGTTGACGTGACACCGCCCATATGGGCGATGCGTATCGGGCCGCCCATGGGGTATGTGGGTGCGTTTCGGATCAGAGGGTGATCTTTCGGTCGTACAACTCGTACGTCATCTAGTGGACCTGCCGTATGGCCGCCGTAGGGCCAGTGCGATGATGAGCCCGCCATGTCTGCCCCCCACCAGCGCACCGGAGCCGATCTCCGGCTCCCGCGGGCCGCGGTCTTCGCCGCGGTCTGTGTCGTGCTGGCCGCGGCCGGGCACACGATGGCCGCCTGCGCCGCCGTCCCGCTGTGGACGCTGGGCGCCGGGTTCCTCGGGGTCCTCGCGGTCGTGGCACCGCTCGCCGGGCGGGTGCGCTCGCTGCCGGGGACCGCGGCGCTGCTGACGGTCGGACAGACCGTGCTGCACGCCCTGTTCGGCCTGGGACAGCACGGCACGACGGCGCAGTCCTCCGTGTCGCCGACGTCGGGGATGCCGTCCATGGCGGCCACGGTCTCCGACGCCTCCCTGGTGGAGCAGGCCGCTCGGCTGGTCTGCGGGACCACCGCGGCCGCGATCAGCCCGGCCCAGGCGACCCGGATCCTCACCGAGGCACGCCTCTACCCGGACCCGGCACCGCACACGCGCCACGTGGCCGACACCGTGACCACCGGCTCGTCCACCGCGCTGCTGCCGTCCCTGCCGATGCTGCTCGGCCACGTTCTGGCGGCCCTCGCCGCCGGATGGCTGCTGCGCCACGGCGACCTGGCCCTGCTGCGCCTGAGCGAACTGTCGGCGCACGGGGTGGCCGAAGCGGCGCTCGTCCGGTCCCTGCGCGCAGCGCTCGCCCTGGTGCGCGCCCTGCGAGCCGGACTGCCGGGCGCCCCGGCCGCCGGCCCGCGTCCGCCGCGCACCGGCCTGCTCGCGCCGCCCGCGCCCCGCACCGCCGCGCTCCGGCACGCGGTGATCCGGCGCGGCCCGCCGGCCGCCGACGGTCTCGTCCTCGCCGCCTGACACGACGCGAGCCCCCGCTTCCCCGGGACACCGAGGAAGAGGCGCCGCCGTCGTGCGGCCACACACGCGCGTGCCCGTGTTCCGACCGATCGGGCACCTCCACGCGCGCGTGCCCCTCTTCACCTCCGGAAACCCAAACGAAGCAGGAGTGCTCCCTTTCATGAAGGCTTCTCGTCTCGCCGCCACCGGCGCCCTCGCCGCGGCCGCTGTCGTCGTCGTGTCCTCCCCCGCGTTCGCGCACGTCACCGTGCAGCCCGAGGGCACCGCCGCCAAGGGCGGTTACGCGGTCATCGACTTCAAGGTGCCCAACGAGCGCGACAACGCCTCGACGACCAAGCTCGAGGTCACCTTCCCCACCGACCACCCGCTGGCCTCCGCCATGCCCGAGCCGGTGAACGGCTGGGACATCAAGGTCACCAAGTCCACGCTGACCAAGCCCATCGAGCTGCACGGCAAGAAGATCTCCGAGGCCGTCTCCAAGATCACCTGGACCGCCGACGGCAAGGGCATCCAGCCGGGCTTCTTCGAGAAGTTCCCCGTCTCGGTGGGCACGCTGCCCGAGGACACGGACGAACTCACCTTCAAGGCGATCCAGACGTACTCCAACAAGGAGGTCGTCCGCTGGATCGAGGTCGAACAGGAGGGCCAGGAGGAGCCCGAGAACCCGGCCCCCGTGCTGGCGCTCTCGGCCGCCTCCGAGGACGGCCACCACGGCGGCGCGGCGGCCGACGAGGCCTCCGACGACAAGGACGACACCGACAAGGCCGCCACCGAGACGGCCGCCCCCGCCGACAGCAGCGACACCACCGCGCGCGTGCTCGGCGTCGTCGGCATCGCCCTCGGCGTGCTCGGCGTCGGGTACGGCGTCCTCGCCGGCCGTCGCCGCACCGGCGCCGACGCCTGAGGTCCACCCCGTCCGCGCGGTGCACCGGGGGCGCACACCCTGCCCGTACGCCCCCGGTGCACCCCGGAGCCCTCACATCTGGGACATTTCTCTATGCGCAAGAAGACGTTCGCCGCGGCCGCGCTGCTCGCCGCCGCCTCCCTGACCCTGACCGCCTGCGGCAGCGGTGACGACAGCGACTCGCCCGTCGCCGTGGTCTCCGAGGACAGCGGCCCCGACAAGGCCGCCACCATCCTCGACAAGCCGTTCGAGAAGCCGGACCTCGTCCTCACCGACACCACCGGCAAGAAGTACGACCTGCGCGAGCGGACCAAGGGCCGCCCGACGCTGATCTACTTCGGCTACACCAACTGCCCCGACGTCTGCCCGCTGACGATGAACAACATCGCCGTCGCCAAGAAGCAGCTCGACAAGGCCCAGCAGGACAAGCTGCGCGTCGTGTTCGTCACCACCGACCCCGAGCGGGACACCGCGAAGGAACTCGGCACCTGGCTCAAGGGCATCGACCCCCAGATCGTCGGCCTGACCGGCGACTTCGCCACCATCCAGGCCGGCGCCCGCACCCTCGGCATCTCCATCGAGCCGCCGCACAAGGACAAGAACGGCAAGATCGTCTCGACCCACGGCACCCAGGTCGTGGCGTTCTCCCCGAAGAACGACGGCGGATACGTCCTCTACGGCGAGGACGCCACCGTCGACGACTACACCAAGGACCTCCCCAAGCTCATCAAGGGAGAGAACCCGTGAGGTCCCCGGCGCTCCCCGCCCTGACCCTGGCCGGCGCCCTGGCCCTGGCCGGCTGCTCGGACTCCGCCGACCCGGGCGACGCCCACGCCGAACTGTCCGTCAGCGCCGCCTACATGCCCCAGCCGGTCTCCGACGACATGGCCGCGGGCTTCCTCACCCTCACCAACAGGGGCGGCACGAAGGCCGAACTGACCTCCGTCACCAGCGACCTCGGCGAGGTCACCGTCCACGAGACGGTCGACTCCGCGATGCGTGAGGTCAAGCGCCTCACCGTGCCCGCCCACGGTCGACTCGTGTTCAAGAGCGGCGGCAGCCACCTGATGTTCGAGAAACTGAAGCGGAAGCCGCAGCAGGGCGAGACGGTCTCCGTGGAGCTGCACTTCGCGCAGTCCGACCCGGTCACCGTCGCGATGCCGGTCAAGCCCGCCACGTACACCCCGAAGACCGGGCACTGAGGGAGGGACCACCTTGACGCAGACCATCGCCCCCCGCGTCCGGATCCTGGTACTGCTGCTCCTGGCGGCCACCGGACTGCTTCTCGCCGGTGCCGGACCGGCCTCCGCGCACGCCGCGCTCACCGGCAGCGACCCCCAGCAGGGGGTGGTGGTCGACAAGGCACCGACCCAGGTCTCGCTCACCTTCTCCGAGAAGGTCGCGATGTCCGAGGACTCCCTGCGGATCCTCGACCCCAAGGGCAAGCGCGTCGACAGCGGCAAGCCGTCCAACGTCAGCGGCACCACGTACTCCGTGGGACTGCACAGCGGACTGCCCGACGGCACCTACACCGTCACCTACCAGGTCGTCTCCGAGGACAGCCACCCGGTCGCCGGGGCCTACACCTTCTCCGTCGGCGCGCCGTCGAAGACGACCGTCTCGGTCTCCGGCGCGACCGCCGGCGGCGGGGTCGTCGGCTGGCTCTACGGCCTCGGACGCTACGTCTCCTACGCCGGGTTCATCGTCATGGTCGGCGGCGCCGCCTTCGTCCTGGCCTGCTGGCAGCGCGGCTCCGGCGTACGGGCCCTGCAACGGCTCGTCGTCGCCGGATGGCTCGCGCTCACCTCCGCCACGCTCGCGCTGCTGCTCCTGCGCGGCTCGTACACCGGCACCGGCAAGGTCGCGGACGTCTTCGACCTGGACCTGCTCGGCCAGGTCCTGCAGACCAAGACGGGCGCCTCCCTGGTCTCCCGGCTGCTGCTGCTCGCCGCCGCCGCGCTGTTCATCGCCGTGCTCTTCGGGGCGTACGACAAACGCGAGGGCCAGGAGAAGCGGGACCTCACCTTCGGGCTCGCGATCGGCGGCACCGTCGTGGCCGCCGGGCTCGCCGCGAGCTGGGCGATGGCCGAGCACGCCTCGACCGGGCTCCAGACCGCGATCGCGATGCCCGTCGACGTGGTGCACCTCCTGGCGGTCGCCGCCTGGCTGGGCGGGCTCACCGCGCTCCTGGTGAGTCTGTACCGGGCGGACACCCCGATCGAACGCACCGCCGTACGCCGTTTCTCGCGCCTCGCCTTCAGCAGCGTCCTCACCCTCGTCGCCACCGGCGTCTACCAGTCCTGGCGCCAGCTCGGCTCCTGGTCGGCCTTCACCGACACCACGTACGGGCAGCTGCTGCTCGTCAAGATCGGACTCGTGACGCTGTTGGTGGGCATCGCGTGGATCTCCCGACGGTGGACCGCGCGGCTGGCGGAGACGGGGTCGGCCGAGGGCGGGACGGATATGGAGTCCGCCCAGGAAAGGGCGGAGGCGGTGTCCGCGGAGGACGGGACGGACGCGGAGTCCGCCCAGGACGCGGACGCGGTGTCCGCCGAGGACGTGACCGACGCGGTGTCCGCCGAGGACCTGAGGAAGGGCTCGGCGTCGGAGCCTCGGCGGGCGGAGGAACGGGACTCCCGGCGGGCCGAGGAGCGGGAGCCGGAGCCGGCGCGGGAGCCTGCGCTGGAGCGGGAGCCCGCGCTGGAGCGGGAGCCCGCGCTGGAGCGGGAGCCCGCGCTGGAGCGGGAGCCCGCGCTGGAGCGGGAGCCCGCGCTGGAGCGGGAGAAGGAGCGCGTCGGCGCCGGGGCCGCGGGTGTGGACCCCGCCCGTGCCGCCCAGCTCGCCCGGCAGCGGGCCGCGGTCGACACGGCACGGCAGAAGCGGCAGCGGGACGCCGACCCCGGCCGGTTCGGGCTGCGCCGCTCGGTGCTCGCCGAGGCGAGCGTCGCCGTCGTCCTTCTCGCCATCACCACCGTGCTCACCCAGACCGAGCCGGGCCGTACCGAGGAGGAGGCCAAGGCGGCCACGTCGTCGTCCTCCTCCCCGGCCGACACCTCGTCCTCGGGCGCCCTGACGCTCGACATGCCGTTCGACACCGGCGGCGAGGACGGCAAGGGCATCGCGCGCATCGACATCGACCCCGCGCGCGTGGGCGCCAACCAGATGCACGTCTACGTGGAACGCCCCAACGGGCGCGGCTTCGACGTACCCGAGGTGAAGGTCTCCTTCACCCTGGAGTCCAAGGACATCGGGCCGCTGCCCGTCGCACCCGACCACATCACCACCGGTCACTGGGCGGCGAGCGGCATCCAGCTCCCCATGGCGGGCGACTGGAAGATCTCGGTGACCGTGCGGACCTCCGACATCGACCAGACCACCGTCTCCAAGAACGCGCAGATCGGCTGAACCACCATGGCTGACCAGTCCACCCCGGAGGCCCTCACTCCCGAGACGCCACGTGATGACGGCGCCTCGAAGACGGCCCCCCGTGAGGAGGGCGTCTCGCGGCGCCGGCTGCTCGGGACCGCCGGTGCCGCCGGGCTCGTCCTCGGCGCGGCCGGCGGGGCCGTCGGGTACGCCGCCCGGCCCGCCGAGGCCACCCCGCTGACGTCGGTCGGCGCGGACGAGGTGATGTTTCACGGGAAACATCAGCCCGGCATCCTCCAGGGCCTCCAGGCCCGCGGCCACCTCGTCGCCTTCGACCTGGCGGCCGGCGCGGGCCGCAAGGGCGCTGCCGCGCTGCTGCGCCGCTGGTCGGAGACGGCCAGGCGACTGATGGCCGGCGAGGCAACGGCCTCGAGGGACACGGACGTCGCCCGTGACGCCGGGCCCTGCTCGCTGACGATCACCTTCGGTTTCGGGCACAGCTTCTTCGCCCGGACCGGTCTGGAGAAGCAGCGCCCGGTCGCCCTGGACCCGCTGCCCGACTTCTCCTCCGACCACCTCGACAAGGCGCGCAGCAACGGCGACCTGTGGGTGCAGATCGGCGCGAACGACGCCCTGGTGGCCTTCCACGCGCTGCGCGCGATCCAGAAGGACGCCGTCGGCGCGGCCAAGGTCCGCTGGCAGATGAACGGCTTCAACCGCACCCCGGGCGCCACCGCCCACCCCATGACGGCCCGGAACCTGATGGGCCAGATCGACGGCACGCGCAACCCGAAGCCCAGCGAGTCCGACTTCGACCAGCGGATCTTCGTGCCCGCCTCCGGGACCCCGGCGTGGATGGCGAACGGTTCCTACGCCGTCGTCCGCCGGATCCGCATGCTCCTCGACGACTGGGAGCAGCTGTCGGTCGCCGAGCAGGAGAACGTCATCGGGCGCCGCAAGGCGAACGGGGCGCCGCTGTCCGGGGGTTCGGAGACGGCCGAGATGGACCTGGAGAAGACGGACTCCCGGGGCGACCTGGTGGTCCCGATCAACGCCCACGCGCGGATCACCCGGCCCGACCAGAACGGTGGCGCGGCGATGCTGCGGCGCCCGTTCTCCTTCCACGACGGCATCGACCCCGACGGGATGCCCGACGCGGGGCTGCTCTTCGTCTGCTGGCAGGCCGACCCACTGCGCGGCTTCGTCACCGTGCAGCGCAAGCTCGACCGCGGCGACGCCCTGTCCCGGTTCATCCGGCACGAGTCGAGCGGCCTGTTCGCGGTGCCCGGCGGGGCGGCGGAGGGGGAGTACGTGGGGCAGGGGTTGCTGGAGGGGTGAGGGCGGGTGGGGGGCGGGGGTCGCGGCGGTGGTGCGTACGGGCGGCGCGGGCCGCGAGAGCCGCGCGTACGGGCGGCGCGGGCCGCGAGAGCGAGGGCGGGAGGGCGCGCCCCTGTCCCGTTCACGCGAACGTCCGGGGCCGCCCGGGGTCACGCCGGTTCACTCAGCGGTGGGGCCGTGACAGGACGCGTGCCCCGGGTTTGGCAAGGCCCATTAGGGTGAGGTCATGCCAGCGAGCTACGCGTATCTCGGCCCCGAGGGCACCTTCACCGAGGTCGCCCTGCGCACCCTTCCCGAGACGGCCACCCGGGAGCTGATCCCGTACGTGTCCGTGCAGTCCGCGCTCGACGCGGTCCGCGCGGGTGAGGCCGAGGCCGCGTTCGTGCCGATCGAGAACTCCGTCGAGGGCGGCATCACCACCACCCTCGACGAGCTGGTCGCGGGCACCCCGCTGATGATCTACCGCGAGGTGCTGCTGTCGATCACCTTCGCCCTGCTCGTCCGGCCCGGCACCGCGCTGTCGGAGATCAAGACGGTCTCCGCCCACCCGGCCGCCCAGCCCCAGGTGCGCAACTGGCTGAAGAAGAACCTCCCGGACGTCCACTGGGAGTCCGCCGCCTCCAACGCGGACGCCGCCCGACTGGTCCAGGAGGGCCAGTACGACGCCGCCTTCGCCGGGGAGTTCGCCGCCGCGCGGTACGGCCTGGAGGCGCTGGAGACGGGGATCCACGACGCGGAGAACGCGCAGACCCGTTTCGTGCTGGTCGGCAGGCCGGCCCGGCCCGCGGCCCCCACCGGCGCCGACAAGACCTCCGTGGTGCTGTGGCAGCGTGACGACCACCCCGGTGGCCTGCGCGACCTGCTCGGCGAGTTCGCCACCCGCGGCATCAACCTGACGGTGCTCCAGTCCCGGCCCACCGGTGCCGGCATCGGCAACTACTGCTTCTGCATCGACGCCGAGGGCCATATCTCCGACCGCCGGGTCGCCGAGGCCCTGATGGGGCTCAAGCGGATCTGCCTCGATGTGCGGTTCCTCGGTTCGTACCCGCGTGCCGATGTGACCGCGGCCGATGTGCGGGCGCCCCTGCGCGGGACCTCGGACGAGGAGTTCGTGGCGGCGGCGGACTGGGTGGCGCGCTGCCAGGACGGACGCTTCTAGCCCGTCCCGCCCGGTTCAGGGAGCGTTGCCGCCCTCGTCAGGGAGCGTTTCCGGCATCGTCGGGCGGCGTTTCCGGCGTGGTCGGGCGGCGTTCGCGACGTCGTGGGGGAGCGTTTCCGTCCGTTCCTACCTGCATATTTTAGTTATCCACAGGAGTTATCCACAGGCTGGCATCTCGACCTGGGGACAAGTCGACACGGAAGTGCCACCTAGTCGACAAATCGGCCTACAGCACCCAACCTCGTCCACAGCCCCACAGGTCACCCTTCGTCCACCTGTTTCCCTCGATCAATCCTTTGGAGCGACCCATTTCCACCCGAAAGTGGGCGCAGAGAGGGTTTGGCCGGGGAATTTCTCGTCCCGCACACCCGAATCGGAATGATCGACTCCGGCGTCCACAGATCTTTCGCACAGGCTGTGGATAACTCATTCGGGTTGTGGATTGCTGTGGATGGAGACGTCTCCAAGTCCCGTTCTCCGCAAGGGATTCCGGTCAACGCGGCGCCCGGAACCTGATCCGTTCCAGGGAGTGGACCGCCCCATATTGACACGGCACGCAATTCCCCCATAACGGTATGTAAGGCGTAGTTCGGAATAGTGAGTCGTGGGCCCTCACCAGGCACCGGTAGCCTTGGCCGCGTGATTGACCTTCGCCTGCTCCGTGAGGACCCCGACCGAGTGCGCGCCTCGCAGCGCGCCCGTGGAGAGGACGTCGCGCTCGTCGACGCCCTCCTGTCTGCCGACGAGCGGCGCAGGTCGTCCGGCGTCCGCTTCGACGAGCTGCGTTCCGAGCAGAAGGCGCTCGGCAAGCTCATCCCCAAGGCCACTCCGGAGGAGCGCGCCGAGCTGCTCCAGAAGGCGGAGCAGCTCAAGGCCGACGTCAAGGCCGCCGAGGCCGCGCAGAACGACGCCGACGAGGAGACCAAGCGCCTCGCCCTCCAGCTCGGCAACCTCGTCCACCCCGACGTCCCCGTCGGCGGCGAGGAGGACTTCGTCGTCCTGGAGACGCACGGCACCATCCGCGACTTCGGCGCCGAGGGCTTCGAGCCCAAGGACCACCTGGAGCTCGGCGAGGCGCTGGGCGCCATCGACGTCGAGCGCGGCGCGAAGGTCTCCGGCTCGCGCTTCTACTACCTCACCGGCGTCGGCGCGCTCCTGGAGCTCGCCCTGGTCAACGCGGCGATCGCCCAGGCCACCGAGGCCGGCTTCATCCCGATGCTCACCCCCGCGCTGGTCCGCCCGCGCGCCATGGAGGGCACCGGCTTCCTCGGCCAGGCCGCGGAGAACGTGTACCACCTGGAGAAGGACGACTACTACCTGGTCGGCACCTCCGAGGTCCCGCTCGCCGCGTACCACATGGACGAGATCATCGAGGCCGACAAGCTGCCGCTGCGCTACGCCGGCTTCTCGCCGTGCTTCCGCCGCGAGGCCGGTACCTACGGCAAGGACACGCGCGGCATCTTCCGCGTGCACCAGTTCGACAAGGTCGAGATGTTCTCGTACGTCGCCCCCGAGGACGCCGAGAACGAGCACAAGCGGCTCCTGGACTGGGAGAAGCAGTGGCTGACCGGCCTGGAGCTGCCCTTCCAGGTCATCGACGTGGCCTCGGGCGACCTGGGCGCCTCCGCCTCCCGCAAGTACGACTGCGAGGCGTGGATCCCGACCCAGGGCAAGTACCGCGAGCTGACCTCGGCCTCCAACTGCGACAGCTTCCAGGCCCGCCGCCTGTCGGTGCGCCAGCGCGACGGCAAGAAGGTCCAGCCGCTCGCGACGCTGAACGGCACGCTGTGCGCCGTACCGCGCACGATCGTGGCGCTCCTTGAGAACCACCAGCAGGCCGACGGCACCGTGTACGTGCCGCCGGTGCTGCGTCCGTACCTGGGCGGGCGGGACGTGCTCGAGCCGGTCGCCAAGTGACCGCGCCCTTCCCCTACCGGCTGATCGCGACCGACCTCGACGGAACGCTGCTGCGCTCCGACGAGTCGGTCTCGCAGCGCACCCGTGACGCCCTCGCGGCGGCGACCGAGGCCGGTGCGGCGCACATCGTCGTCACCGGCCGCGCGGTGCCGTGGACGCGGCACATCCTCGACGACCTCGGCTACGACGGCCTCGCGGTCTGCGGACAGGGCGCGCAGGTCTACCACGCCGGCGAGCACCGCCTGCTGACGTCCGTGACCCTGGACCGGCAGCTGGCGGGGGTCGCCCTCGCGAAGATCGAGGCGGAGGTCGGGCCGCTGTACCTCGCGGCGAGCCGGGACGGGCTGGAGGGTGAGGTGCTGGTGGGGCAGGGCTACGCGCTCACCGGCGAGCTGCCCGCGACTCCGTTCACGGACCCGGCGGATCTGTGGTCCGCCCCGCTGAACAAGATCTACATACAGCATCCTCAGCTGTCCGACGACGAGCTGGCGGAGGCCTCGCGGCAGGCCGCCGGTGGCTTCGTGACGGTCGCGATGGCCGGTGCGGGCATCGTCGAACTGCTTCCGCTGGGCCTGTCGAAGGCGACGGGGCTGTCGCTGGCCGCGCGCCGGCTGGGGGTGAAGGCCGCGGACACGATCGCCTTCGGCGACATGCCGAACGACATCCCGATGTTCGGGTGGGCGGCCCGGGGTGTGGCCATGGCCAACGCGCACGAGGAGCTGAAGGCGGTGGCCGACGAGGTGACGTCCTCGAACGAGGAGGACGGGATCGCGGTGGTCGTGGAGCGTCTGCTGGGTTGAGGTCGTGGGGCGACTGCGGGCCGTTCGTGGCTGGTCGCGCGGTGCCCCGCGCCCCTTGGGTGGGTCCGGTCCCGCGTGTTTCGACGTGTTGCGGAGGATGCACGGATCGAACGTGCGCGGGGTTTCCCCCGACCACGGCTTAGCAAGCCGGTGCCTTGCCACTCGGCCAATCCTCCGGGTGGGCGGCCCACGCGAGAGCGACGTCGCGTGCTCGAAGCGGCCGCCCGGGCAGTGCCCGTGCGCGGGTTCGACGGTGGCGTAACTACACCGGAACCCGCCGCGGACTGCCCTGCAGGGTGCTCGACAGACTGTCGTGCATGGACATCGCCGAACACCTCCCCAGTCGATGGCGCCGGATCATCCCGGCCTCGTGGACACAACCATCCTGCCCGTAGGCCGAGTTGGGCGCCACCGAATAAAAGAGCCGTACGACTGCGTCAGCGCCGCCACCACTTGCGGCGCGCCTTGCTGAAGAACCAGCCCGCGGGCGGCTCGTCGGAGCGCCACGGCTGCGGCTCGGGCTCCTCGGCGCGCCAGCGGGCCGCGAGCATGCGGGCCCGGGCGGACGGCTCGGAGGTCTCCGCGGAGCGTATGAAGGCCTCGTCCAGGACGAGGTCGTCCCAGGTGTCGTCCCCGGACCGGGCCCGAGCGTCGTCGTGCGCGTCCGCCATCCCCGTTCCTCCCAGCAGGTGCGTCCCCGAAGTCCCAGTGTGGCCGGACAGAGGTCAAGCCCCCGTCAACAAGCGGGTGGTGCGGGCAGCCCGCCCGGCGACTGCACCGGGCGGGCTGCCCGCCCGGGAGGGCTACTCCTCGCCCGCCAGTTTCAGCGTCCGCAGCTTCTGGCCCGCGTACCAGGTCGCGAGGACCGTCACCAGGACAAGGAGCACCGTCGCCGTCGGCAGTCCGACGTCCGAGGTGACCAACTCGCCGCCGGCGACCTTGTGGGCCACGGCCAGCGACCACTGCTGGACGCTGAGCGTGCGCGCCCCGGCGACCAGGGAACCGAACAGGGCCTCCCAGACCAGGGCGTAGACCAGGCCGAAGACCACCGCGTGCCGGGACACCGTGCCCAGCAGCAGGAACAGCGCGGCGTAGGCGATGGAGGAGACCAGCGCGGCGACCGTGTAGGCGACGGCGATCTGCTGGCCGTTGCCGTTGAGGATGAAGCCCGCGATCAGGGTCGGCAGGGCCGAGAAGACCATCGTGACCGCGATCGCGACGATCAGCTTGGTGAAGATGATCGTGGGGCGTTTGATCGGCTTGGACAGCAGGTACACCACCGAGCCGTCGTCGATCTCCGGGCCGATCGCGCCGGTGCCGGCGATGACGCCGATGATCGGCACCATCGTGGCGAGCGCGAGTCCGCCGAGGAGGTCGGAGGCCGTCTGGTCGTCGGCGCCGACCAGGGCGCGCACGATCACCGCGATCACGATCAGCAGGACGGGCAGGGCGCCCAGGATGAGGGCCCGGCGCCGACCGAGCAGGGCCCGGTAGGTGAGTCGGGCGACTGTGGGGTCGTACATCTTGGGCCTCCTACGCCGCGACCAGGTACGAGAACACGGACTCGAGGGACTCGTCGGACGGCGAGACCGTGAGCAGCCGGATGCCGTGGTCGCGGGCGACCTTGGGCAGCAGCGTGGTGAAGCGGCCGAAGTCGACGGCCTGGACGCGCAACGCGCCCTCCGCCAGGTCGACCTCGATACCGGCCGTCGACGGGTCCGCGATCAGCGCGGCCGCGAGGGCGCGGTCGTCGCTGGAACGCACCAGGTAGCGGTGCGGGCGGTCCGTCATCAGGCGGCGGATCTTGCGGAAGTCGCCGCTGGCCGCGTGCCGGCCGGCCACCACGACCTCGATGTGCCAGGCGAGTTGCTCGACCTCTTCGAGGATGTGGGACGAGAACAAAACCGTGCGGCCCTCGTCGCCCATGCGCCGCAGCAGGTCCATCAACTGCATGCGCTGGCGCGGGTCCATGCCGTTGAAGGGCTCGTCGAGCAGGAGCAGGGAGGGGTCGTGGACCAGGGCGGACGCCATCTTCACGCGCTGGCGCATGCCCTTGGAGTACGTCTGGATCTTGCGGTCCTGCGCGTACTCCATCTCCACCGTGGCCAGCGCCTTCTGGGCGGCCTTGGCGCCCAGACCGTGCAACTCGGCGTTGGCGACGACGAATTCGCGGCCGGTGAGGAAGTCGTACATCGCCTCGCGCTCGGGGACGATGCCGATGTGCCGGTAGATCGCCTCGTTGCGCCACACCTGCTCGCCGTCGAGGGTGACGGTGCCGGTGGAGGGGGCGAGGAAGCCGCCCATCATGTTGATCAGGGTGGACTTCCCGGCGCCGTTGGGGCCGAGCAGGCCCGTGACACCGGGGCCGATCGTCATGGTGATGTCGTTGACGGCGACCACGTTGCCGAACCAGCGGGAGACGTGGTCGATCTGGAGCGTGGTCACAGTCCCACCTTCTTGTAGCGGCGGATCAGCAGGCCGTAGCAGGCGGCGACGAGGCCGACAACGGCCAGGACGTAGACCACGCCCTCACCGTTCGACGGGCCGACGCCGCCCGGGAACGCCGAGCTCGCGCCGAGGAACGCGCTCTGGAGTCCGTCGATGAGCGTGACCGGCGAGAACAGTCCGATCCACGGAATGGCGCTGCTGCTGCCCTGGACGTCGGCGATGGCCTGGAGGGTGGAGACCGCGCCGTAGGAGATGGTCATGACGGCGATCACGGCCGCGATGCCGAAGCCGCGGCGCGGGGTGACCGAGGCGATGACCAGGCCGAGTCCGGCGAACAGCAGGGAGAGCAGTGCCACGGAGACGAGTCCTTGCGCGAACCCCTTGGTCTGGTCGGCGAAGTCCAGTTTGGCCAGCAGCGCGCCGACGTAGAGCACCAGCAGCGGGGCCGCGGTCAGGATGAACAGGGCCGAGGCCAGCGCCGCGTACTTCGCGCGGACGTAGTCGGCGGTCTCGATCGGCCGGGAGAAGTACAGCGGCACGGTCTTGAAGCGCAGGTCGCGCGAGACGGACTGCGGTGCCTGGGAGGCGACGTAGAGGCTGATGACGGCCTGCATGACGATCGCGTAGCGCGTGTAGTCGACGGGCAGGTCGTTGGCCTTGGTGGCGACCGCGACGGCCACCATGATGGCCGCTGGCACGCACATCACCACGAACAGCAGCATCGGCAGCACCTTCGACTTCACCGACCGGCCGAGGCCGTAGGCGCCGCGCAGGGACTGCGAGTAGAGCGAGCGGGTGGCGTAGGAACGGCCGAGGCGCGGGCCGTCGTAGGTGCGGTAGCCGATGTTGTGGATGCGGGTCTGGTCGCCCTGGGTCCCGGCTACGGGGTGCTCAACTGCCATGGCCGACGGCCTCCTTCCGCTGCTCGTTGGTGTCCTGGTCGTCCGTGAAGACCTCGGAGATGTGGTGCCGGCGCTGCTCCATGCGCACCAGGCCGAGACCGAGGTCGGCGACCGTGTCCCGGACGACGTCGTAGGTCTCCTCGCCCTGCGCGGTCAGCAGCAGGATGTGGCCGGCGCCCGGCAGGGCACGGTTGGCGTCGAGAACCTCCACCCCGCGCGCGTGGAGCGCTTCGCGCACCGCGCGGGTGCCGTCGGGGTGCGCGTCGGTGTCGGTGACCTCGATCGCGAGGGTGGTCGTGGTCTGGGTGAAGTCGATGGTGGAGCTGGAGCGCAGCAGCTTGCCGCCGTCGACGACGACGACGTGGTCGCAGGTGCGTTCCAGTTCGCCCAGCAGGTGCGAGGTGACCAGGACCGAGATGCCGAAGTCGGTGTGGATGCGCCGGATGAGGCCCAGCATGTCGTCGCGGCCCACCGGGTCCAGGCCGTTGGTCGGCTCGTCCAGGAAGACCAGCTGCGGGTCGTGGACCAGGGCCTGGGCCAGCTTCACGCGCTGCTTCATGCCGGTCGAGTAGCCGCCGATGGGGCGGTAGCGCTCCTCGTAGAGCCCCACGTGGCGCAGGGTGTCCGCGGTGCGCTCGCGGGCCGCGGCGGGCGGCAGCCCTGACATGCGCGCCATGTGGACGACGAACTCGGTCGCCGAGACGTCGGGCGGCAGGCAGTCGTGCTCCGGCATGTACCCGACGCGCTCACGGATGGCACCGCCCTCGGTGGCGACGTCGAGTCCGAGGACCTCGGCGCGGCCCTCCGTGGCGGGGGACAGACCCAGCAGGATCTTGATCAAGGTGGACTTGCCGGCTCCGTTGGCGCCGACGAGCCCGGTCACACCGGGTCCGACGTCGACGGAGAGCCGGTCCAGCGCGGTCACCCGGGGGAACCGCTTGCTCAGGCTTTCGGTCGCGATCACAGTCACGTCCTAGACGGTAGTGACGCGGACCACGCCGGTCGTCACACCCCAGAGCTGTCTTGGGGTCAGCCTCCAGGCGTACGGGCCCGTAGGGGATGCCATGCCTGAGGGCTACGCGGCGGGTTGTCCACAGGCCGGCACCCCCTATTGACGCTGACTCCAACGACTGTCACATTCGCTGATGTCACGTTACGGACACGTAGCGCAGTCGCGAACTGCCGCAGGTGCGGCGCTGGACGGAGGGCTAGTGACGCTGCCGGGGCGAGGGCGCAGGAAGGGCACGGGGAGGGCGCGCGCAGAGGCGACCGGGGCAAGGCTCGAGGGCGCACGCGAACGCCGGATACGCACCGGCGGCATCGAGCTGTGCGTCGCGGAACTCGGGGACCCGTCCCGGCCGACGGTCGTCCTGGTGCACGGCTACCCGGACAGCAAGGAGGTGTGGTCGCAGGTCGCCGCACGGCTCGCGGACCGCTTCCACGTCGTGCTCTACGACGTCCGGGGCCACGGCCGCTCGACCGCACCGCGTCCGCTGCGGGGCGGGTTCACCCTGGAGAAGCTGACGGACGACTTCCTCGCCGTCGCGGACGCGGTCAGCCCCGGCCGGCCCGTGCACCTCGTCGGGCACGACTGGGGCTCGGTACAGGGCTGGGAGTTCGCCACCGTCCGCCGCACCGAGGGACGCATCGCCTCCTTCACCTCGATGTCCGGACCGTCCCTGGACCACTTCGGACACTGGATCGACAGCCGCGTACGGCGCCCCACCCCCCGCCGGGTCGGCCAGCTCCTCAGCCAGGGCGCCAAGTCCTGGTACGTGTACGCCCTGCACACGCCCGTACTGCCCGAACTCGCCTGGCGCGGCCCCCTCGGCAAGGCGTGGCCGCGCCTCCTGGAGCGCGCGGAGCGGATCCCCCGCGGCGACTACCCGACCGCGTCCCTGCCGACGGACGCGGCCCACGGGGCATGGCTGTACCGCGACAACGTACGGGCCCGGCTGCGCCGCCCGCGCGACGACGCGTACGCGCACGCGCCCGTGCAGCTCATCACGCCCCTGGACGACGCCTTCCTCTCCGAGCGGCTCTACGACGACCTGGAGCAGTGGGTCCCGCAGCTGACCCGGCGCACCCTCCAGGCCCGGCACTGGGTACCGCGCACCCGGCCCGACCTGCTGGCCTCCTGGATCGGCGAGTTCGTGACGTCCGTCGAAGGCGGCGGACCCCGACCCGCCACCGTCACCGGCAAGTACGCCGACCGCTTCGGCGGACAGCTGGTGCTGGTCACCGGCGCGGGCAGCGGCATCGGACGGGCCACCGCGTACGCCTTCGCGGAGGCCGGCGCGCGCGTGGTCGCCGTCGACCGGGACCCGGAGTCCGCGGCCCAGACCGCCGAGATGTCCCGCCTGCTCGGCTCCCCCGCGTCCTGGGCCGAGACGGTCGACGTCTCCGACGAACAGGCCATGGAGAAACTCGCCGCGAAGGTCGCCGCCGAGTACGGCGTGGTGGACGTCCTGGTGAACAACGCCGGCATCGGTCTGGGCGGCTCCTTCCTCGACACCACCCCCGAGGACTGGAAGAAGGTCCTCGACGTCAACCTGTGGGGCGTCATCCACGGCTGCCGGCTGTTCGGCGGGCAGATGGCCGCACGCGGCCAGGGCGGCCACATCGTCAACACCGCCTCGGCTGCGGCCTACCAGCCCTCCAAGGCACTGCCCGCCTACAGCACCTCCAAGGCCGCGGTGCTGATGCTCAGCGAGTGCCTGCGCGCGGAGCTGGCCGGACAGGGGATCGGGGTGAGCGCGATCTGCCCCGGCTTCGTCAACACCAACATCACCTCGACCGCGCGATTCGCCGGGGTCGACGCCGACGAGGAGAAGCGGCGCCAGAAGAAGAGCGCGCGGCTGTACCGGCTGCGCAACTACCCGCCGGAGAAGGTCGCCGACGCGATCCTGCGCGCGGTCGTGCGCAACGAGGCGGTGGTGCCGGTCACACCCGAGGCCCGCGCGGCCCACCTGCTGTCCCGGTTCGCACCCCGGGCCCTGCGGGCGATCGCCCGGGTGGAGCCACCGCTGTGAGGTGGGGGGTGGTCGGGGCGTGGTGAGGGGTGGGGTGGTCGTGGTGAGGTGCGGGGTGGTCGTGGCGTGGTGAGGTGCGGGGTGGGGTGGCGTGGGGCGGGGGTTCGGTGAGGTGGCGCAGGGCCCGACGGGCAGTGGGGGGCACGGCTCGACGGGTAGCGGGGCGGGCGGTCCGACGGGCAGCGGGGGGCACGGCCCGACGGGCAGCTGGGCGGACAGCCCGACCGGCAGCTGGGCGGACAGCCCGACCGGCAGCGTGGGGCACAGCCCCGCCCGTAGCGCGGGGGCCGCTGCGACCGGCGGACCGGGAGACGGCCCAACCGGCGGTGTGCCGGACGCGCGGATGAGCCGCCCCCACGACGCGCCACCGCTCCGGATCGAGGACCTCGCCCACCTCAGCGGCACCACCGTCCGCACCATCCGCGCCTACCAGGACCGCGGCCTCCTCCCCCGCCCCGAGCGCCACGGCCGCGCCAACCTCTACTCCGACGCCCACCTCGTCCGCCTGCGCCAGATCGCCGACCTCCTCGACCGCGGCTACACCCTGGCCGCCATCAGGGACCTCCTGGAGGCCTGGGACACGGGCCGCGGCCTGGGCGGGGTGCTGGGACTGGTCGCCGAGGTCGACGGGCCGTGGAGCGACGAGGAGGCGGTACGGATCTCGCGCGCCGAGCTGGAGGAGCAGTTCGGCGGCACGCCCGACGACGCGGCGATCGCCGACGCCGTGGAACTCGGCGTACTGGAGCCGGTGCCCGGTGACGGGGACCACTTCGTCGTGCCGAGCCCTCAAGAGCTGGCCGTGGCCGTCGAGTTGCATGGCGCAGGGGTGCCGCTGTCCGCGATCTCTGGCCATCTGCGGGAGTTGAGGGGGCAGGTCGAGCACATCGCCGCCCGTTTCCTGGAGTTCACCACCGAGCACGTCTTCGCCCGCTACCTCGACGGTCCCCACCTTCCGAGCGACGCCGACGCCGCCGAGGCGGCCTTGCTCGTCCGCCGCCTGCGGCCTCTCGCCCAGCAGACGGTGGACGCGGAACTCGCGCGCGCCATGCGCCTGTTGGCGGTGCGGCAGCTGCGTGGGCGGCTGGGGGATGGTGAGGGCGGGGTAGACCGGGTTGGGTCACGTTCTGTGACGTTGCCCGAGGAGACAATTCGGGCGGTTGAGGGGCTGGTTGGGGCGGAGGGGGTGGCAGAGTTCGTGTCGTTGGCTGCTGAACGGGAGGTGCGGGCACGGGGGTTGGACGCGCTCACGTCAAAGTGGCGCCCCCCGGCTGATCTTGACGAAGAGGGCTGACACGGGGGTGAGTTGTCCACAGAAACGCCAAGTAGCCTGTGGATAACTACAGTTGGTTGTGGATCAAACCTGCGAGTCAAAACCGAGTGCGTGATCCGCGTCTCTCCCGCCATGCTGAGCCGATGGACGAAAGACGCACCGTGAAGGTGTCGAAGTACCTCTCGAAGCACCTGCGCCATCAACCCGAGCGGATCGGGCTCACGCTCGACGAGGCCGGTTGGGTCGAGATCGACGTACTGATCGCCGCGGCCACCGCACACGGCTTCCGGTTCACCAGGGACGAGCTGGACCACGTCGTCGCCGCCAACGACAAGAAGCGCTTCGCGGTAGACGGCACCCGCATCCGCGCCAGCCAGGGCCACAGCATCGAGGTCGACCTCGGACTGCCCCCGGCCACCCCGCCGGCGTACCTCTACCACGGCACCGTCGCCCACCACCTGGACGCCATCCGCGCGGAGGGCCTCCGGCCCATGAACCGGCACGACGTCCATCTCTCCCCCGACCGCGAGACGGCGACCCGGGTCGGCGCCCGCCGCGGCCGGCCGGTTGTGCTCTCCGTGGACTCCGGGGCGATGCACCGCGACGGGCACGTCTTCCACGTCAGCGCGAACGGGGTGTGGCTGACGAAGGCCGTGCCGCCGCGCTATCTGCGCTTTCCCGAGCCGCACTGACCCTCTTCCCGGCATGATCAGTGGTATGGACCACCTCCCCACCACCGAGGCCGCCGTCATCGCGCTGCGCGCACTCGCCGCCGAGTACGCCCTCGAGATCGAGGTCACGCACGACATCGGCGCCGACCAGACCTCCCGCCGCACCGCCGCCGGCATCGGCGTCACCGCGGACCCGGACGGCTCCCTGCCCCATGAGGCCTACGTCGAGTTCGGCGGCCGGCCCCAGGTGGACGTGCGGCTCTTCCCTGACGACGACGCGCTGATCACCGTCGATGGCGTGGAGTGCCCGGATGTCGCCCGTGACGACGTGCCCGCCTTCCTGCGCGCCCTCTACGACGGCCATGCCTGGGTCAAGACGCGCCGCTTCCCGCCGGGCAACTATCTGATGGTCCCGCTGCCGGGCGACCGCGTGCACAAGGAGTTCATCCTCGTCGGCCTCAGCCCATGGCTCAGTGGCCGCGCACGCTGACGGGCGGTCACTGTTTCACGTGAAACCGACCGCAGCCGCATACCTCCGTACGCCTCTGGATGCGACCGCCCAAGGTGCGGAACCGCACGCGGCGGCCGCGGCGGCCACGGCAAACCGTCAGCCGTGACGGGTCCGGCGGCTCGAACCGGTGGACCAGGCGGGTCGCGGCGGCGGCCAGGATGAGCACGACGCTGACGACCAAGGCGGTGACCATGGCGGTCACACCCCCACGGCGCGTCGCTGATCCCGGTCGTGGGACAGGAGGACACCGCCGCCCCTGTCGATCCCGGCCATCGGCGCCGCGAGGCGGACTTGTTCGGCCGTCATGAGTGCGGTCGCGGTCCTCGGCGGGCCGGTGTCCGCGCTGGCGGCGGCCATCAGCTGTGCGGCCGACACGGCGCCTGTCTCCGGCGGGATCACCAGGAGGTTCCAGCGCCCCGTGGTGGAGGACAGCAGCAGGATGGCGTGCGGGTCCAGCTCGGAGGTGAACCAACCGACGTTCAGCGGATGGCCGTTGACGAAGATCCTGGACGGGAGGACCGGCCAGTTGCGGGGGTTCGCCGCGATCCGGTCGATCCTTCCCCACAGCGGATCCAGCACGTCCGCCAGCGCGGCGAGTTCGCCGGGCAGGTCACGTGAGCGAGGCCACCAGGCGCCGTCCAGCTCGGCGGGGCCCGCGGAATGACTCTCGGACTTCAGCGCGAGGCGCGTGGTCGGGGCCCTGAACGGGACGGCACGCAGCGGGGAATGAGGGGAAAGGATCGCGGACATCGCGCAAACCCGTCTCCGGACCCTTGCGGTGGGGGCAAGCGCCCGAGGTCGTCGCTCACCGGGAACGGCACCGGCATCGAGGCCGGTGCGCGAAGTGCTCCCGATGGGGTCACGCTACTCCCCGCAGGGTCCGGACGGGCCGTTCCGGGACGGCGGCTCACTCGTGCCGGTGGTCGTCCTCCGCGGACCGGCTGGTCTCCAGCCAGGACCGTACGGGCTGTGCCGCGCGGGTGGTGTCCACGGTGAGGTCGAGGCGGGTTCCTCCGTCGGCGCCCGAGGGGTAGCTGCGCTGCTCGGTGGTGGCGAAGCTGTGGCGGAGGGCCTCCGCGACCCGGCGCGCGACCTCGGGCGAGGCGGCGATGATGCGGACCTCGGCGTGCCCGTCCGAGGCTGCTTGCGTGGACTGCATGGTGACCTCGGAGTTCGGTGCCCTGGCGGGGGGACGGACTGGGTCCCTCACTCTACTCCGTGTCCCACGGGCCCCATTGTGGCTTGCCGTCCGTCACCGGCACCCGAACCCGCGCGCCACCGCCCCCGGGACCTGCACCGCCACCAGCCCCGGAACCCGCACCGGCACGCGCCCCGGGACCCGCTCCCCACCGGGATCGGCACCCAGCGCGCGTCATCACGGACATGAGCGGCGGTCAGCCGAGGCGGTTCCTGGGCGTGGCCGTCGCGGGCGCCGGGAAGGCGGACGTGTCGACCACGCCCGAGATGACGTGAGCGGCCAGGTCCGACAGAGACAGGTGATGGGCGCGGGCGTAGGACCGGAACGCGGCGAAGGCGTCGTCGACGGAGGTGTTCCAGCGTTCCGCCAACACGCCCTTGACCTGCTCGACCAGCACCCGCCTGGTCAGCGCGGCCTCCAGCTGGCCGTTCTCGACATGGGGCTGCTCCAGCGTGCGCTGCTGGAGGATCGCGATCGTGGCCACGTCGGCGAGCGCCTGGGCGAGCGCGACGTCGCCGTCACCGAGGCGGTGCTGCGGGGTGGTGTGGAAGAGGTTGAGGGCGCCGATGATCCGGCTGCGCAGGCGCAGCGGAATGGCGTGGGTGGTCGCGTACCCCGTCTCGCGGGCCCGCGCGGCGAAACGCGGCCAGCCCGCGGTCGCCTCCGGCCGCGTCAGGTCGATGTTCGTCCGGGCGGTGCCCGAGCGGTAGCACTCGACGCACGGCCCCTGGTCGTGCTGGAGCGCGAAGAGCTCCAGCAGCCGGGTGTGCTCGTCGGAGGCGGCGATGACCTGCAACTCACCGTGCACGTCCGCGAGGAGGATCCCGGCCGCCGAGACATCGAGCAGCTCGACGCAACGCGCGGACAGCCGCTGCAGCAGTTCGATCACGTCGAAGTCCTCCACGAGGGAGTCCGTCACCTCCACGAAGACCTCGGTCAGACGCTGTTCCCGGGCCATTCCGATCATCCCTTTCCACCGTCGGGCGAATACGGCCCGCTCACATCGTCATCGAAGTCTTCGTCGAAGCGCAGTCTGCGAGCGACCACGTCCGCCGACACCTCGCCGAGGGGACGCTCACTGCTGTAGGCATGAGCCCGCAGCCGCAGCATCGCCTCCTCCATGGACACACCGAGCTGGACGCTGATCATCCCCGTGGCCTGGTGCACGACCGCGCGGCGCAGTCCCGACGGCGGCTCCGGGACTCTGCCGGGGCCAGGGCCGCCGCCGTCCCCGGCGCGGGGGCCGCCGTCCAGGAAGGCGCTGGTCAGGGCGGCGGTCAGGGCGGTGGCGTCCGTGTACTGCTGCTCGCTCAGTCGCCGTTTCTCGTCGCAGAGCACGGTCAGGACGCCGATCCGGATGGCCCCGACTCCCAGCGGGAAACAGCACACGCCGTGCACCCCCAGCTCCCGCGCGGCCGGCAGCAGCGCGGGCCACCGCTCCGCGCGCACCCGGTCCAGGTCCGGCGTCATGATGGGCACCCCGGTGCGGACGGCGTCCGGCCCAGGGCCCTCACCCAACGTGAACTGGAGTTCCTCGAACCGCGCGCTCGTCTCGGGATGGCACCAGACGGGCTCGGCGACCCGAGCCGGTCCGACCAGGAGCGACAGCGCGACACCCTCGGCGTCCAGCGCCCCCGCGGCCGCCTGCGCCAGGTCCTTGGCCCCGCCGAGACGCAGCGACCGCAGGACCTCGGCCATGCCGTCGCTGATCACCTGTCTCCGTTCCGCGGCGGCCGGAACACCCCAGGATGGAGCGCCGTTCGCCCTGCGCCGTACCTGTGCGGTGCCAGGACGGCCACCGCACGGTCCGCGAGTATGCCCTGCCAGGCGTCCTGGGCGCTCGCGTAGCGCGGGAACCTCTCCGCCAGGCCGCCGGCCAGGAACACCAGACCCGCCCCCTGCCGGGTGTGGACGACACGCAGCCAGCCGTGCCGCCGGTCGCAGTCGTGCCATGCCGCGCACAGCGGGTCCAGGACGCTGCCGTCCATGAACGTCACCCCGCCGAGGTCGACGATCAGGAACAGTCGGCCGCTGCCGTGGCGGGTCGCCTCCAGGTCGCGTGCGAAGGACGGGGCGGTCGTCAGGTCCAGCTCACCGCCGGAGCGGACCACACGGCACTCTTCGAACAGGTCGGGACAGCGGCCCATGGGCGCGCATCTCCTCTGTCAGGGATGGCTTTCGCCTTGCGCAGGGCCTCTGTTGCGCGGAAAGGACGTCACGGAGAGGGCCAGGGTCATGGGCGACCGTAGAGCCAACCTACTGCCGGGGGGGAGGGGCGAGCCTGTTCTCCGGTTATTGACGGGATTGTCGAACATCCCCCGCTACTGGGCGATTGCCGCATCGGCACGGCTGTCCGGCCGGAACGCGGGGGCTGTTTCCTCCGTACGGTCCGTTGTGCCTGCCCGGGGAGTACGCTGGAAGGACCGAGGATATTTCGCGCACCGGCTTCCACGCCCGTGTCGTTTTCGGCGATCGAATATGCCGGGCCGGTCGCAGTCGGCCCGGGGCAGGGTCCGCGTCATGACTGCGCCCATCTCCCCCTCGCCGACGCCCGAAGCCGAAGACCGGTCCTCCGCGTCCTCCTCGTCCCCGCTACGGCTGTCGCTGGCTCCCGCCGGTCCCGCACCGGCTCTGCTGGACGGCGCCTGGTGGCCCCGCTCCCGCGATCTCGGGGCGGAACTCCCCTCCCTGACCGCGGCACTTGACCCGCTGTGGGGGCGGATCACCCGGGTCACCGTGAACCCCACCCACTGGCCGGCCCTCCCGCGCAGGGTGCCCGTCGCCGGGCACGTGCTGAAGGTGGGCTGGTTCCTGGCCGAGCAGGATCCGCACGAACTGCTGCTGCTCTCCTACCGGATGGGCCGCTGGAACCTCCTGGTGGTGCCGCCGCAGACGCCTCCCCACACGGCCGCCTGGCTGATGGCCGCCGCCAGCGACCCGCTGGGCACCTCGACCGCGAGCCGGCTCATGGAGGAGGCCGCGAGTCTGCGCACGGTGTATGAGGCGGACCGTGCCGTGGAAGCCATCTGGGACTCCGAGGGCGGGCACGAGGCATTCGATCCGGCCGCCCGTCCGAGGATCCCCGCGGTGATCGCCAGGCCATCGCACCAGCCGGTGGGGCGGTGAGCACGGTGGAGACGTTCGTGACCGTGACCGTGATCGTGGCGGTGATCGCCTTCGGAGTGGTGATCATCCACCTGCTCAACTCGCAGCACGGCAAAGGCCTGTCCGCCGTCCACTACAGCCGCTCCGGGCTGCCGGCCCCGGGACCGGACTCGCCGGTTCAGCGCGGGGCGGGGGCGAGCGGCACCAACAGGCGCCACCTGGGCGGGCGCGGGCGGCTTCGCCCTCGGCGCCGCAGTCGTACGGCAGCGGGGTGAGCACACTGCTCCGACGCGCCCGCCCAGCCCGTCACTGAACCGATCCGACAGACGGCCGCAAGCGACAGCACAGTCCGCAGCCCATGCCCCCGACCACAGCACCGCACAGGGCAGGTCGGGGGCCTCCCGCATCCTGCGTCCCTCGAATCGTCCGAGGCTGCTCCGGCCCGTCCGAAACTGCCCCGGCCCGGAAACACCACCCCTCCCGGACCAGCCCGCCAGGCGCGGAGCCGCGGAACGCCGCACGGACCCGCCCCGGCCCCACCTCACGGAATCTCCGACCGACACATCGAACCGAGGAGCCATGCCCCTTCCTCAGCCGAACGTCTCCCGGCGCAATCGCTCCAAGCCGAACGTCCGCCGGCGCGACCGCCCCGAGCCGAACGTCTCCCGGCCCGACCGCCTCAAGCCGAACGTCTCCCGGTACGACAGCCCCGCCACCGCGGGCGGTGCGCCGTGACGGCCCCGCTCCCCCCGGACCCGGCACAGGGCGAGGGACGCGTCGGGACCCTGCGCAGGCCGCCGGATCCCACGGCCCTCCGCCCGACGGACCCCGTGACGCTGCGAGCCCTGGTCCTGCCCACCGGCCCGGACACGGCCGCCCACCGGGACGGCCTCGCCCACGAGAGCCGCACCCAGCGACCAGACTGACGACCACCGCACGGCCCGCCCAGGAGAACTGCGTGCCGATCACGCCTCTTCGCGAATCGCCGACTGAGCTGCGCAGACGGAAGCCGGGGACCGCTCAGCGCAGTTGCGCCGGGGCCTCCATGGCGATCTGCTCGAAGACCTTCTCGTCCGCGGCGAAGTCCGAGTCGGGGATGGGCCAGTGCACGACGATCTCCGTGAAGCCCACCTCCCGATGGCGCCCCGCGAAGTCCACGAACGCGTCGAGCGACTGAAGCGGCCCACCGCGGTCCGGGGTGAATCCGGTGAGGAGGATCTTGTCGAGACCGTTCGCGTCCCGCCCGATCTCGGCGCACGCGTCGGCCAGTCGTTCAGTCTGTCCGCGAAGGGCCTGAAGCGACTGCGCTGGAGTGCCGTTCTCGTACAGCTTCGGGTCCCCGGTGGTCACCCACGCCTGCCCGTACCGCGCGGCGAGCCGCAGCCCGCGCGGGCCCGTCGCCGCCACCGCGAAGGGCAGCCGGGGCCGCTGCACACAGCCCGGGATGTTGCGGGCCTCGTGCGCCGAGTAGTGGTCGCCCTCGTACGAGACGGAGTCCTCGGTCAGCAGCCGGTCCAGCAGCTGCACGAACTCCCCGAACCGGTCGGCGCGCTCGCGCGGCGTCCACGGGTCCTGGCTGAGGACCGTGGCGTCGAAGCCGGTGCCGCCCGCGCCGATGCCGAGGGTGATGCGGCCGCCGGAGACGTCGTCGAGGGAGATCAGCTCCTTGGCGAGGGTCACCGGGTGCCGGAAATTGGGGGATGTGACGAGCGAACCCAAGCGCATCTGCTCCGTGACGCCCGCCGCAGCCGTCAGCGTCGGGATCGCGCCGAACCACGGGCCGTCCCGGAACGACCGCCAGGAGAGGTGGTCGTAGGTGTACGCGGTGTGAAACCCGAGCTCCTCCGCGCGCCGCCATGCGGCACGGCCCCCCTCATGCCAGCGGCGGTACGGAAGGATCACGGTGCTCAGGCGCATACTCATGGCTCACAAGCCTACGGCGCCACTCCCCGTGTCCAGGGGGAGGCGCTCGGCATGGGGCTGCCCACCTCTGGGGACATCGGACCACCGCCCTGGACTTCCGGCCCGGTCACGGTGGCTTCGCGGTGGCGGCGACGGGTCGCGCGGGCTGCGGCTCGCCGCGCGGTACGGGCAGGCGCGGCGACCGCCGAGGACGGCGTGGGCGGCCGCCGAGGACCGAGGCTGTACAAGTACGGCACTTCTGAACAGTCGATTCAAGCCATTCGCGGACACGTCGAGAAGCCCGCCGACGCCCGCGCGGAGATCGACCGTGACACATAGGGTCCCGACAAGATCCTCCCCACCGGATCCATCCCCGACCGCACCCGCCCACCGCGGTCGCCCGACGTCTCCGTCGACTTCGCGGGCGGGCACCGGGAGTTGGGCTTCGCGGCGATCGTCAGGCACGCGCCGGACCCGCCCCGGACGCCGCCGCGTACGGAGAAGGTCCTCGATCAGAGCGCCACCGAGGCGACCGCACAGCCGGACCAGGGCAACAGAGAGTGAGCGGCCCGGTGGGGGCGGTAACCACTCACCTGCGCACGCTCCCGCACGGCCGTGCAGGCATATGCGGGAGAATGAACGGGTGACCTCAGCGACTCGACAGCCCGAGACCCCGGCCTCCACCGTCCCGCCCCGCCTCATAGCCACCGACCTGGACGGCACCCTGCTGCGCGACGACAAGTCCGTCTCCCCCCGCACGGTCGCGGCCCTCGCTGCCGCCGAGGAAGCGGGCATCGAGGTCTTCTTCGTCACCGGCCGCCCCGCCCGCTGGATGGGCGTCGTCAGCGACCACGTCCACGGCCACGGCCTGGCGATCTGCGGCAATGGCGCCGCCGTGGTCGACCTGCACGGCGGCCCCGGCGCCCACCGGTTCGTGAAGGTGCGGGAACTGGCCCGGGAGAACGCGCTGGACGCCGTACAGCTGCTGCGGGAGGCGGCGCCGGGCACGGTCTACGCGGTGGAGCAGACGTACGGCTTCCACCAGGAGCCGGACTATCCCAAGCTGCACATGGAGATCCCCGACGAGCTCCAGCCCGCCGAGAAGCTGCTGGCAGCGGACGGTCCGGGCGCTGACGAGCCGGTTCTGAAGATCCTCGCCTTCCATCCCACGATCGACCCGGACGCCTTCCTCACCCTCGCCCGCCTCGCCATCGGCGAGCGCGCCAACGTCACCCGCTCCAGCCCCAGCGCCCTGCTGGAGATCAGCGGGCCCGGCGTCTCCAAGGCCAGCACCCTCGCGCTGTGCTGCGCCGAGCGCGGCATCTCGCACGAGGAGGTCGTCGCCTTCGGGGACATGCCGAACGACGTCGAGATGCTGACCTGGGCCGGCCAGTCGTACGCCATGGGCAACGCGCACCCCGACGTGATCGCCGCCGCCTCGGGCCGTACGGTCGCCAACAACGAGGACGGCGTGGCGGTCGTGATCGAGCGGCTGCTGGCCCGACGCCCGTAACCGGAACGTCCGCCCCGGTCAGCTAGGGGCACGCCTCGGTCAGCCGAGGGATACGCCCCCGTCAGCCGAGGGATACGCCCCGGTCAGCCGAGGGGTACGCCCCGCGCCGCCAGCCACGGCACCGGGTCCACCCCCGAACCCAGCTCCTGGGTCACCCGGACCTCGAAGTGCAGATGCGGTCCGGTGGAGTTGCCGGTGGTACCGGACTGGCCGATCCACTGCCCCGGCACCACCCGGTCCCCCTGGTCGACGGTGACCGCGGCAAGGTGCGCGTACTGCGTGTAGTAGCCGCCCGCGTGCTCGATCACGATCTCGATGCCGAACGCGCCCCCGCAGGACACCTTCACCACCCGGCCCGCGCCCACCGCCCGCACCGGCGTGCCGATCTGCACCGCGAAGTCCTGCCCGGTGTGCCGGTTCGCCCACCGCGAGCCGCCGCTGCCGAACCCGGCGGAGAGCTCGTAGGTCTCCACCGGTGCGACCCAGGCGCCCGTGACCTGCGTCGGAGGCTGGTCCAGCCGGACCGCGCCACGGCACGCACCCGCCGCGGCCGACGCGTCCGCCTGCCCCTGCAACCGCTGACGGGCCTCTTCGAGCTTCTGCTCGATGCCCTTCTTCAGAGAGGCGAGTTCGACGTTGCGCTGCTCCAGGGACTCCCACGCCGCGGCGGCCCTCGCCTCGTCCTTCGCAAGCCGCGCCTCGGCCCGTCGGCTCTTGTCGATGGCGTTGTTCACGGCCAGGTTCGCCTGGGAGAACACCTGCTGACCACGCATCAGCCCCTCCGGACTGCCAGCGAGGAGGATCTGCGCGGTCAGCGGAAGGTCGCCGCCGTTGCGGTACTGGGCACGCGCGATCCGGCCCAGGTCCTCGTGCATGACGGCGATCTTCTGCCGCTCCCGGTCCAGCAACTCCTCGAGCCGCTGCGCCTCCGCCCGCTGTGCCTCCGCCTCCTGCCGCCCCTGCTCGTACTGTTGCGTCGCGACGGCCGCGTCCTCGTACAGCCGCGCCACCTGCGCGCTGATCCCGGAGTCACCGCCGTCCCGCCGCTTCTCGGCGGCGTCGGTGGGGCGGGCCATGAGCACGGCGAGCGCGCACAGCACGACCGGGACGAACAAGGGGTGGCGGCGGGACAGTCGCATGTCAGCGATCGTGGCTCCGAAGGCGGGAGGGGGGCATGTCCAGGGCGTACAGCCGGGGGAATGACGGCACCGTTTGGCGCAGTCGTACGACTGAACGGGGGGCCGTTGACTTGATGCTGACGAGACGTCATCGTCGGCCCCCTCCGTCAGTCAGGCGGAGTGCCGCCGGCTGAGCGGCCCTTCGGCAGCGTTCCTCGCCAATCGAGCCGTGTCTCGTCAGCCGAGCGTGGCGGCCGGCGGTGGCCGTGCGGTCGGGCCGGGCGCCGCGCACGACCCCCTCGTCGGTCAGGGCCTCCAGTCGAGCGGTGCCTCCCACACCACCGTCGTACCACCGCCGTTCTCCCCGATCCCCGGCCCGTGCCGGCTGTCGCCGCCCAGCGACTCGGCGCGCCGTCTGAGGTTCCTCAAACCGCTGCGCCGCCCGCCCTCGGGAATGCCGACGCCGTCGTCCGCGACGGTCAGGCGTACGGCCCGCCGCCCGTCCGGCAGGGTGACGTCGGCGTCGACGACGACGTCGATACGGGACGCCCCGGCATGCCGAAAGGCGTTGGAGAGGGCCTCGCGCAGCGCCGCGATGAGGTTCTTGCCGACCGGGTCGCTCACGGCGGCGTCGACCGGGCCGACAAAACGGTGGGAGGGCTTGAAGCCGAGCGGCACGGCAGCGGTGTTGATCTCCCGCAGCACACGCGTGCGCAGCCCCGCGGGCATCTCCGTGGGCCCCTGCTGGAGCGCGAAGATCGCGGTCCGGATCTCCTGGATGGTGACGTCGAGTTCGTCGACGGCCCTGCCGACGCCCTGGCGCACCTCGGGCACGGCCGACCCGCGCTGCGCGCTCTCCAGCATCATCCCGGTCGCGAACAGCCGCTGGATGACCAGGTCGTGCAGGTCACGCGCGATACGGTCACGGTCCTCATAGACGGCCAGGCGTTCCCGGTCCCGCTGTGCGCCGGCCATCATCAGCGCCAGCGCGGCCTGTGAGGCGAACTGGGTCGCGAGCGTGCGTTCCGTCTCGGTGAAGGGCCGCTCTCCTCGCTCGCGCGGTGTGACCAGGGCACCCAGAACACGGCCGTCGCTGTGCAGGGGCAGCATCATGGTCGGCCCGTACCCGTGGGCCAGACTCGTGATCACGCGAGGGTCGGTGGCTGCGTCGTCCACGAACACGGCGTGCCCGTCGAGGAGTTCGGTGACGACCTTGCTCTCCGGCGGGACGACGGTGCCCAGGACGTTCGACGGCCGGTCGGCGGCGACCGCCGCGATCTCCAGGCCGCCCTCGTCGGCGGGCAGCAGCACGATGCCGGCCGTCGCCCCGGACAGTCGGCGGGCCTGCTCCGCGACGACCTGGAGGGCGTCGTCGGTGTCCCCGCCCGACAGCAGGGCGGTGGTGACGGCGACCGAGCCGTCGATCCAGCGCTCACGCTGCTGGGCGGCTTCGTACAGCCGGGCGTTCCCGATGGCGATACCGGCCTCCGTGGCCAGCACCCGGACCACGTCGAGGTCGTAGTCGTCGAACGGCTCCCCGTCGCGCTTCTCCGTCAGGTACAGGTTTCCGAAGACCTCGCCCTGGACGCGGATCGGGAGGCCGAGAAAGCCGCGCATCGGCGGATGGTGCTCGGGGAAGCCGCAGGACCGCGGATCGGCCGCCAGATCCGCCAGCCGCACCGGCTCCGGGTCCCGGATCAGCGCACCGAGCAGCCCCCGGTGCCCGTCCGGCAGGCGTCCGATGCGCCGTGCCGTCGCCTCGTCCACACCGTGGAAGACGAAGTCGGCGAGGCCTCGGCCGTCCTCGTCGACGACCCCGATCGCCGCATAGCGGGCCTCGGTCAGCGCCGCCGCGGTCTCGCAGATCCGGTCCAGCGTGGAGTGCAGCTCCAGACCGCTGCCGACGGAGCGCATCGCCTCCAGCAACTGCGGCACCCGCGCGGCCAGTTCGGTGGACCGGGGCGGAGGGGCCGGAGGCAGGCGGCCGAAGGCCGGTTCGTCGGACATGAGGTGAGCGTAATTAGTCCCCTTTATTCCAGAAAGTCGGGAGGAGAGGATTTGGTGGGCCGGGAGGATCGGCGGGCCGGGAGGATCGGTCGGCCTGGAGGACTGGTGGGCCCGGAGGACCGGTGGGCGTCGCTTCGTGCGACGCTCACGCCGTCAGGGTCAGTGCCTCCGACTCCGCCTCCCGCTCCACCATCCCCCGCAGCGGCCCCGCCACCGCGGCCAGCTCGGCGTACGCACCCCGCTGCACGACCCGCCCCTCGTCCAGCACGATCACCTCGTCCACCGCTTCCAGCCCGGCCAGCCGGTGCGTGATGAGCAGCGTCGTACGCCCCTCGGTGGCGGCCAGCAGATCGACGGTGAGCGCGTCCGCGGTGGGCAGGTCGAGGTGTTCGGCGGGCTCGTCCAGCACGAGGACGGGGAAGTCGGCGAGCAGCGCGCGGGCGAGCGCCAGCCGCTGTCGCTGCCCCCCGGACAACCGAGCCCCGTGCTCGCCGACCAAGGTGTCCAGACCGTCGGGCAGGGCGTCGGCCCAGTCGAGCAGCCGGGCCCGCCGCAGGGCGTCGCGCAGGTCCGTCTCCGTGGCGTCCTTCCTGGCGAGGAGCAGGTTCTCCCGCAGGGAGCTGTCGAAGAGGTGCGCGTCCTGCGCGCACAGTCCGACGAGCCGCCGTACGTCGTCGCCGTCCAGCGCGCCGGCGTCCACGCCACCCAGCGTGTACGAGCCGGTCTCCGCGTCCAGGAACCGCAGCAGCACCTGCGCCAGGGTCGTCTTGCCGGACCCCGACGGGCCTACGACGGCGACACGGCGCCCCTGCGTGAGTGTCAGGTCGAACCCGGCCAGGGCGTCCCGGTCCTGCCCCGCGTACCGGGCGGACAGTCCCTGCGCGGAGAGCGGGAACGGTGCCGCGGGCGCCTCCCGCGGCCGCTCCGGCTCCCGCACCGGCTCCGGGGCGTCCAGCACCTCGAACACCCGCTCCGCGCTCTTGCGGACTCGCTGGCGGTACTGCACGGCGAGCGGGAGGCCGAGGACGGCCTCGAAGGCGGCCAGGGGAGTGAGGACCACGACGGCCATCGCGACCCCGCCCAGCCGTCCGTCGATGACGCTCTGGGCGCCGACGAGGGCGGTCGCGGCGACGGTCAGGCCGGAGACCAGTGCGGTGAGTCCGTCGCCGAGGGCGGTCGCGGTGGCGGCGCGCGAGGCGATCCGCGCGAGCACCCCATCGGCCTGCCGCGCCTCGGCGGTGCGGGTCGGCAGGGCGCCGGCGACTGCCAGTTCGGCTGTCCCGGTGAGCAGGTCGGTCACGTGGGTCGCCAGCACGCCGCGTGCGGGGGCCAGTCGCCGTTCCGCACGCCGGGCCACGGCCCCGGTGAGCAGGGGTACCCCGACCCCGGCCGCCAGCAGACCGATGGCCAGCACGGCGCCGGCCTCGGGCAGCAGCCACGCGGTGAAGCCGACGGAGGTGGCCGACACCAGGAGGGCCGCACCGGCGGGCAGCAGCCAGCGCAGCCAGTAGTCCTGGAGGGCGTCGACGTCCGCGACGAGCCGCGACAGCAGGTCGCCCCGTCGGGTGCGGCGCAGTCCGGCGGGCGCCAGGCGCTCAAGGCGCCGGTACACGGCCACGCGGGTGTCGGCGAGCATCCGCAGCACGGCGTCGTGCGACACGAGCCGCTCGGCGTACCGGAAGACGGCCCGCCCGATCCCGAAAGCCCGCGTCGCCGTCACGGCCACCATCAGATACAGCACGGGCGGCTGCTGCGAGGCCCGCGAGATGAGCCATCCAGAGGTGGCCATGAGCCCTACGGCACTGCCGAGAGCGAGGCTGCCGAGCAGCAGGGCGAGCACGAGACGACCCCGCCGGGCGCCGGACATGGCCCGGACCCGAGCGAGGACACCGCCTGTCCTCCCCGTGGCCGGGGTCGACGTCATGTCCCGTACGGTGCCGGGCACTTCGCGTGCGGCAGGACCGGCCTCGCCCACCCCGGCCTGGACGGCCGCGGGCTCCGCGGGGGCGGTGAAAGCGGTGTGCTCCGCAGGTGCGGTCGAGGCCGCGGACTCGGCAGGTGCGCCGGGAGCGGCGAGCTCCACGACTCCGGCGGAAGGGTCGGCCTGCGCGGGTCCGGCGGGAGCTTCGGCCCGTGCGGGTGCGGCGGGAGTATCGGCCTGCGAGGGTGCGGCGAGCGTGGGCTCCTCCAGCCGTACCACCCGGTCCGCCACCCCCAGCAGCGCCGGACGATGGACCACGAGCAGCACGGTCCGCCCCACGGCCAGCCGCCGGACCGCCGCCACGACCTCCGCCTCGGTGGCCCCGTCGAGCGCTGCCGTCGGCTCGTCGAGCAGCAGCACGGGCCGGTCAGCGAGGAACGCCCGGGCCAGTGCGAGCCGCTGGCGCTGCCCGGCGGACAGCCCGGCCCCGTCCTCGCCGAGCACGGTGTCGGCGCCCTGCGGCAGCGCGTCGACGAACTCCAGCGCCCCCGCGTCCCCGAGCGCCCGCCGTACGGCGTCACCGTCCGCGTCGGGCCGTGCCAGTCGCACGTTCTCGGCGATCGTCCCGGCGAACAGGTGCGGCCGCTGCGGCACCCACGCGACCTGCGACCGCCATTGCTCCAGGTCGGCCTCGGCGAGGTCGACTCCCCCGACCAGCACCCGTCCTTCGGTCGGCGGCACGAACCCCAGCAGCACGTTCAGCAGCGTCGATTTGCCCACCCCGCTCGGCCCCACCAGGGCGACCGTCTCCCCGGGCTCGACAGCGAGGGACACCCCGGAGACAGCGTCCCCGGAGCGGCCGGGGTAGCGGACGGTGACGCCCTCGAAGGTCAGCGCACCGGCCCGCACGGCACGGGTGCCCGCCGCCGGCAGCGGCGTCTCCAGCACCTGGAAGATCTCCTCGGCGGCGGCCAGCCCCTCCGCTGCCGCGTGGTACTGCGCTCCCACCTGGCGCAGCGGCAGATACGCCTCAGGCGCCAGCACGAGGATGACCAGGCCGATGTACAGGTCCATCTCCCCGTGGACGAGTCGCATGCCGATCGTCACGGCGACCAGGGCCACCGACAGTGTCGAGAGCAGCTCCAGGGCGAAGGAGGAGAGGAAGGCGATCCGCAGCGTGCGCATGGTGGCCTGCCGGTACTCGCCGGTGATACGCCGGATGGACTCGGCCTGTGCCTTGGCCCGCCCGAACACCTTCAGGGTCGGCAGCCCGGCGACGACGTCCAGGAAGTGCCCGGACAGCCGGGACAGCGTCTTCCACTGGCGGTCCATGTGGGACTGCGTGGCCCAGCCGATGAGCATCATGAAGATCGGGATGAGGGGGAGGGTGCCGACGATGATGGCCGCCGAGACCCAGTCCTCGGTGACGACGCGCGCCAGCACCGCCACCGGGACGACCACCGCCAGCCCCAACTGCGGCAGGTAGCGGGAGAAGTAGTCGTCGAGAGCGTCGACACCTCGCGTGGCGAGCGCGACCAGCGACCCGGTCCGCTGCCCGCTCAGCCACCCCGGGCCGAGCGCCGCGGTCCGCTCCAGCAGCCGGCCTCGCAGCTCGGACTTCACCGCCGCGCTCGCCCGGTGCGCGGCGAGTTCGGTGAACCAGGCGACCAGTGCCCGCCCGCCCGCGACGGCGACCAACAGCAGCAGGGGAGAACGGAGTTCAGAGACCGACAGACCGTGCTGGAAGGCACCGACCACCACCTCGGCGATGAGCATCGCCTGAGCGATGACCAGCGCCGCCCCGACGACGCCCAGGCCGACAACCGCCACCATGAACAGGCGGGTGGCACGGGCGTATCGGAGCAGACGCGGGTCGATCGGTTTCACGTGAAACACACCCTCTTCTCAGCAGGGTCCAAGAGGCATGTTTCACGTGAAACACACCCCACATCGGACACGGCACCCGGCGCCCGGAGGCGGCGCGGAGCACCTCCGGGTCAGTGCGCGGCATCCGCCGCGATGTGCTGCGTACCGATCCGCTTGCGGAACACCCAGTAGGTCCAGCCCTGATAGAGCATCACGATCGGCGTGGCGATCACCGCGCACCAGGTCATGATCTTCAAGGTGTACGGGCTGGATGAGGCGTTGCTGACCGTGAGGCTCCAGTCCTCGTTGAGCGAGGACGGCATGACGTTCGGGAAGAGCGTCAGGAAGAGCATCGCCACGGCGGCCGCGATCGTGACGCCGGACAGCGCGAACGACCAGCCCTCACGACCTGCCTGATTGGCCACCAGGGCGGAGACCAGGGCCGTGACCGCCACGACCATGGCGACCAGGCTCTTGCCGTCACCGCTCTCGACCTGCGTCCAGAGCAGGAAGAGCAGGGCTGCCGCGGCCGCCACGAGGCCGACCTGCAGGGCCAGCTTCCGTGCCCGCTCCCGGATCTCGCCGACGGTCTTGAGCGCCGTGAACACCGCCCCGTGGAAGGTGAACAGCGTCAGCGTCACCACCCCGCCGAGCAGCGCGTACGGGTTGAGCAGGTCCCAGACGTTCCCGACGTACTCGAAGTTCTGGTCGATCTTCACGCCGTGGACGATGTTGCCGAAGGCCACGCCCCACAGGAACGCCGGCAGCAGCGAGGTCCAGAAGATCGCGTTCTCCCAGTTGCGCTGCCAGTTCTCCTCGGGCCGCTTCACCCGGTACTCGAAGGCGACGCCCCGGACGATCAGACAGACCAGGATCAGCAGCAGCGGCAGATAGAAGCCCGAGAAGAGCGTGGCGTACCACTCGGGGAAGGCGGCGAAGGTCGCGCCGCCCGCCGAGAGCAGCCAGACCTCGTTGCCGTCCCAGACGGGGCCGATGGTGTTGATCAGCACCCGCTTCTCGGGCCGGTCGCGGGCCAGCAGCTTGGTGAGGACACCGACGCCGAAGTCGAAGCCCTCCAGGAAGAAGTAGCCGGTCCACAGGACGGCGATGAGCACGAACCAGACGTCGTGAAGTTCCATGACTCGATCCCCCTCTGCCTAGTACGAGAAAGCCATCGGCTTGTCGGCGTCCCGCTCGTCGCCGCCGATCTTGGTGGGCGGGTTGAGGTCGGCCTCGGTGAGCTCGGGCGGGCCGGCCTTCACGTACTTCGCGAGCAGCTTGACCTCGACGACCGCGAGGATGGCGTACAGGCTGGTGAAGACGATCATCGAGGTGAGGACCTCGCCCTGGGAGACGCCGGGGGAGACCGCGTCCCGGGTCCGCAGCACGCCGTAGACGACCCACGGCTGGCGGCCCATCTCGGTGAAGATCCAGCCCCAGGAGTTGGCGATCAGCGGGAAGCCCATGGTGAGGACCGCGACGCGCCAGGCCCACAGGGTCAGCTTCGGGCTGAGGGGCTTCTTGCCCTGGGGGAGCAGCACGAGATGCGGGATCTCGTCGTCCGCGACCCTCAGGGACTGCGGCAGCATGAACTTCTTCCGCGTCAGCCAGAGCCCGAGCAGGCCGATGGCGAAGGACGTCATACCGAAGCCGATCATCCAGCGGAAGCCCCAGTAGGCGACCGGGATGTTCGGCCGGTAGTCCCCGGGCCCGTACTTCTCCTGCTCGGCCTTGTTGACGTCGTTGATGCCCGGGACGTACGAGGTGAAGTCGTCCTTGGCGAGGAAGGACAGCAGGCCCGGGACCTCTATCGCGACCCGGTTGTGGCCCTTGTCGACGTCACCGACGGCGAAGATCGAGAAGGGCGCCGGCTTCTCGCCGTCCCAGAGTGCCTCGGCAGCGGCCATCTTCATCGGCTGCTGCTCGTACATGATCTTGCCGAGGGTGTCACCGCTGATCGCGGTGAGCAGACCGCCGATGACGACGGTGACCAGGCCGAGCCGCAGCGAGGTCTTCATGTCGCTGATGTGCTTCTTGCGCAGCAGATGGAAGGCGGAGATGCCGACCATGAACGCGCCGCCGGTGAGGAACGCGGCGGACAGGGTGTGGAAGGCCTGGGCGAGCGCGGTGTTCTGGGTCAGGACCAGCCAGAAGTCGGTGAGCTCGGCCCGCCCCTTCACCTCGTTGATGCGGTAGCCGACGGGGTGCTGCATCCACGAGTTGGCCGCGAGGATGAAGTACGCCGACAGGATCGTGCCGATCGAGACCATCCAGATGCAGGCCAGGTGGATCTTCTTGGGCAGCTTGTCCCAGCCGAAGATCCACAGGCCGATGAACGTCGACTCGAAGAAGAAGGCGATCAGGGCCTCGAAAGCCAGCGGAGCGCCGAAGACGTCACCGACGAAGCGTGAGTAGTCGGACCAGTTCATGCCGAACTGGAACTCCTGCACGATGCCGGTGACCACGCCCATCGCGATGTTGATCAGGAAGAGCTTGCCCCAGAACTTCGTCGCCCTGAGGTACTTCTCCTTCTCCGTCCGCACCCACGCGGTCTGCAAGCCCGCCGTGAGGGCGGCCAGGGAGATCGTCAGGGGGACGAAGAGGAAGTGGTAGACGGTGGTGATGCCGAACTGCCATCGCGCCAGTGTCTCCGGCGCCAGAGCCAGGTCCACGTCGTCAGTCTCCTTACGCGCTTGTGAACGCGTTCACATTCACAAGCTCCAGTATGCCGCACTGTTTTTCGACGAACGACGGGGGGTCGGTGTCTTCTGCCTCACGTCCACCCCTTGGCAAAAACTTCAACACATTGTTGAATTCCAGGTCGTGCAGATACGAATCTCGTGGCCCTCGGGTCACCTCACCGCGACCCTCGACGACACCCCGACCACCCTGGCGCTCACCAAGGCTCTGCCGCTGGTCTCCACCGCGCACACCTGGGGTGAAGAGGTCTACTTCGACACCGGCGTCTCGGTTTCACGTGAAACCGGCGCGCGAGAGGTGGTGGAGCCGGGCACCGTGGCCTTCTGGACCGACGGGGACGCCCTCGCGCTCCCCTACGGCCCCACCCCGATCTCGCGAGGCGACGAATGCCGCCTCGCGAGCCCGTGCAATGTCCTGGGCCGCCTGGACGGAGACCCGTACTTGTTGTCGACGGTGCGGGACGGCGACCCCGTCCGCGTCGAACTCGTGGAGAGCTAGAGCTGAGGAGCTGGAACTGAAGAGCCGGAGCCAAGGGCTGGGCCGAACAGCCGGAGCCAAGAGCTGGGGCTGAACAGCTAGAGCTCCTTACGGAACTCTTCCGTCACCTTCAGGAAGATGTCGTTCGCCTCGGTCTCGCCGATCGTCACCCGCACACCCTCGCCGGGGAACGGCCGGACCACCACGCCATGCCTGTCGCAGGCCGCCGCGAAGTCCACCGTGCGCTCCCCCAGGCGCAGCCACACGAAGTTGGCCTGGGTCTCGGGCACGGTCCAGCCCTGGGCGCGCAGCCCCTCGACCACCCGCCGGCGTTCGCACACCAGCGAGCCGACCCGGCCGAGCAGTTCGTCCTCGGCCCGCAGCGAGGCGACCGCCGCGTCCTGCGCGAGCTGGCTGACCCCGAAGGGCACCGCGGTCTTGCGCAGCGCCGCGGCCACCGGCTCATGGGCGATCGCGAAACCGACGCGGAGGCCGGCGAGTCCGTACGCCTTGGAGAAGGTCCGCAGGACACAGACGTTAGGCCGGTCCCGGTAGAGCTCCACGCCGTCCGGCACCTCGGGGTCCCTGATGAACTCGCGGTACGCCTCGTCCAGCACCACGAGGACGTCACTCGGCACCCGGTCGAGGAAGCGCTCCAGCTCGGCCCGCCTGACGACGGTGCCCGTGGGGTTGTTGGGGTTGCAGACGAAGACGAGCCGGGTCCGGTCGGTGATGGCCTCGGCCATCGCGTCCAGGTCGTGCACATCGCCCGGCGTCAGCGGCACCTTCACCGAGGTCGCCCCGCTGATCTGCGTGATGATCGGGTAGGCCTCGAAGGACCGCCAGGCGTAGATGACCTCGTCGCCCGGTCCCGAGGTCGCCTGGACGAGCTGCTGGGCGACACCGACCGAGCCGGTGCCGGTGGCCAGGTGGGAGAGCGGGACGCCGAAGCGTTCCGACAGCTCGTTCATCAGGCCGGTGCAGGCCATGTCCGGGTAGCGGTTGAAGGAGGCGGCCGCGGTCGCGACGCTCTCCATCACGCCCGGCAGCGGCGGATAGGGGTTCTCGTTGGAGGACAGCTTGTAGGCGACCGGGCCGTCGGCCGCTGCGGGCTTGCCCGGCTTGTAGGTGGGGATACCCTCCAGCTCGGCGCGCAGCTTGGGGCTCGTCTCGCTCACCGCAGTCCTCCTCATGACCACCGGCATCCAATACTCCACACCTTATGAGGATTGGGCGTCTGTGCGAACAGGTGGAACGTCACCTCATCCGTCCCACCGGCATCAGGGGCATCACCGTACGAAGACAGACGAATCACAGGGCGCGCTCACATATATCTACGCGCCGGTGGCTCGCGCCGTGGCGCGCATCCCCCGTGAAGGTGAGTTGAGACCTCTTCGAAACATCGGGGACTTGGCAGGCCTATCCGTGTCGACAAGTCACGTAGTGCCATTGCATCGTTCAACTCCCTTTCTTTCAAAGGGGATTGACGGGTTTTGACCATGCAGAAACGTGCCTGTCAACGCGTGCATATGCGTCCGCCCTACCCCACCGTCGGAGCCCTACTATCGGCTCGCCATGACAGCAGCAGGGAAGCACCAGGTGAGCCGCGCGGAAACCTCACGTCGAGGCAGCCGGCCGGGTCGTGCGGGCATCAGAGACGTTGCCGCCGCCGCCGGAGTCTCCATCACGACCGTCTCCGACGCCCTCAACGGCAAGGGGCGGCTCCCGGACGCCACCCGCCGCCATGTCCGCGAGGTGGCCGACCGGTTGGGCTATCGCCCGTCAGCCGCCGCCCGAACCCTCCGTACCGGCAAATCGGGCCTCATCGGCCTGACCGTGACGACGTACGGGGATGAACCTTTCACCTTCACGGAGTTCGCGTACTTCGCCGAGATGGCCCGGGCCGCCACCTCGGCCGCGCTCGCCCGCGGCTACGCGCTCGTCATCCTGCCCGCCACCTCACGCCACGACGTGTGGTCGAACGTGGCCCTGGACGGGACGGTCGTCATCGACCCCTCCGACCAGGACCCGGTGGTCAGCGAACTGGTCCGGCAGGGGGTGCCGGTCGTCTCCGACGGCCGCCCGGCCGGCGCGCTGCCGGTCACCGCCTGGGTCGACAACGACCACGAGGCCGCCGTCCTCGGCATCCTCGACCACCTGGCCGACGCCGGCGCCCGCCGCATCGGCCTGCTGACCGGGACCACGACCGACACGTACACCCACCTGTCGACCACCGCGTATCTGCGCTGGTGCGAGCGGGTCGGCCAGGACCCGGTCTACGAGGCCTACCCGGCGCACGACCCGTGCGCGGGCGCCGTCGCCGCCGACCGGCTGCTGGCCCGGCCCGACCGCCCCGACGCGGTCTACGGACTGTTCGACCCCAACGGCACCGATCTGCTCGCCGCGGCCCGCCGCTACGGACTGCGCGTACCGGAAGACCTGCTTCTGGTCTGCTGCTCCGAGTCCACCGTCTACGCCAGCACCGAACCGCCCATCACCACGCTGTCCCTGAAGCCGCGGCGCATCGGGACGGCCGTCGTCCAGCTCCTCATCGACGCCATCGAGGGGGTCGAATCGGACCAACCGGTCGAGCAGGTGATACCGACGGAGCTGATCGTGCGCACGTCGTCCCAGCGGCGTGCGCCCCGGACGACCGTCAGCCCGCCCCGGTCGTCCGAGGAGGAGTAGAAACGGAAGCCGTCAGCAACGGCAGAAGCCCGACCCAATCGGGGCGAATGCCGCGATGAACAGGTGTCGTGCTCCGATTCACCACCCCTGGGTCATCACATGGCGCGATCCGCATTCCTATGATGGGCCCACGACACCGCGGGCCGCTGCGACCAGGCAGTCCGAAGCGGTGCAGATGCGGCGTGATGGTGGAGGGGTCTGATGACTCAGGGGGCCGGTCAGGGACCCGAGGCGGAGCGGACGGCGACGTTGCGCGACTTCCGGGTACCCGCGTACGTCCACGAGACCGGTCCGTACGGCCACAGCGCGCACCCCGGTGACGTCGTGCCGCCGCACGAGGCGGACTTCCCCGACGGGTACACGCCCACCGAGCGCGACCTGCCGATCGTCAACCGCGGTGACACGCTTCAGGTGACCGTGGACCCCTCGGCCGTCCCGCAGCCGGCCTCCGGCCCCGGGCCGGGCGCGCTGTTCGTCGTCGGTGACGTGCACGGCTATCTCGACGAGCTGGTGGCGGCCCTCCAGGAGAAGGGCCTCATCGACGCCGCGGGCAACTGGTGCGCGGGGACCGCCCGGCTGTGGTTCCTCGGTGACTTCACCGACCGCGGGCCGGACGGCATCGGCGTCATCGACCTCGTGATGCGGCTGTCCGCGGAGGCGGCCGCGGCCGGCGGCTACTGCAAGGCCCTCATGGGCAACCACGAGCTGCTGCTGCTCGGCGCCAAGCGGTTCGGCGACACCCCCGTCAACTCCGGCGCGGGCACCGCCACCTTCCAGGCGGCCTGGCTGCTCAACGGCGGGCAGAAGACCGACATGGACCGTCTCCAGGACCACCACCTGCAGTGGATGGCCCGCCTGGACGCCATCGAGTCGGTCGACGGCCATCTGCTCGTGCACTCCGACACCACCGCCTACCTCGACTACGGCGACTCGATCGAGGCGGTCAACGACACCGTCCGCGAGACGATCACACGCAACGACGCGGACGAGGTCTGGGACCTGTTCCGGAAGTTCACCAAGCGCTTCTCCTTCCGCGACGAGGGCGGCGCCGACCATGTGCGCTCCCTGCTCGACACGTACGGCGGCACCCGGATCGTTCACGGGCACAGCCCGATCCCCTATCTGCTGGGTGAGGTCGGCTCCGAGGACGGCGAGGACTCCTCGGGCCCCCACGTCGAAGGACCGCACGTCTACGCCGAAGGGCTGGCCATCGCCATGGACGGCGGTGTGACCATGGCCGGAAAACTGCTGGTCCAGCAACTTCCCCTGGATATCTGAACCTCCACCGGGCAGACGATCCCCCGTCCCGGACCAAGCAGGAACGGCGCAGGCCAGGGCCCAATTTCTGGAAACCCCCTGTCGACGTGTGCCGTCGCCGCTCTACCATCGGCTTATCCGTAGCAGGCTCCCCTCCGTTTCTGCCCGACGGCTCACAGTCATGCGAGCCCCAAGCCCTACGGAGCATCGGGGGATGCACATGAACAGCGTTCCGCAGCACCTGCTGAGCGAGGACCGCCAGGATTACGAGCGGATCCTCGATGAGGCGCTGCGCTCCGCACCACACCGCCCGGAACTGGCCGCTGTGGGACAGCGGCTCAATCCCGAACAGCTGCGCACCATGGCGCTGAACGCCACCGCGATCATCACGGCGGCAGCGGCGACCGAGTACCAGCACTACGTCAAGGTGCGCGAGGAACTGCGCCGGCCGGCGCCGTCCACCCCGACGTCCGTGCGCGAGACCGGCTCCCCGGAGTCGGGCTCGGGCGCGGTGGGACTCGCCGCCACCATGGGAGAGGTCGCCGAGACTGCCGGCGCGGGCGCCGTCGCCGTCGTCGCGGTCCTGGCTCCCGTCCTCGCCGGCACCGCCGCGGCGATCTTCCTGCTGGTGGGCTACATCCTGAAGATGCTCGACCCCCAGCCGGCGTTCGCCCAGACCATGCTGACCACCGGTTGGGTGTTCGGCGCGGTGACCGCGATCGCCATCCTGGTCGCCGCGGTCGGCCTGCTGCTCACCGCCCTGCGCAACCGGCCCTCGCTCGACACCGGGCCGTACGGCGAGCTGAGTGGGGAGGTGTCCCGGGCCAGGGAAGCCTGGTGCGAGGCCCTGTTGGAGCGGGGTGTGCTGCCGTTCCTGCGCGACGCGCTCGCCGATCCTGGTACGGCGGCCGCCCTGCACCGCCCGGCGCCGCCCGCACCGACCAGCCGCATGCCGCAGCTCGGCTACGACCGCCCCGGCTTCACCAGTCCGGACGACGGCCCCGCCAGCCCCCGGCCCAGCTTCACGAGCCCGGACTACACCAGCCCGGACTTCGGCGGCCCGGAGCACCAGCCGGAGTGACCCCCGGCTTGCGCGCCTCCGTCGGCGAGTTCCGCCGGGCGAGGGGCGCAAGCCGGCCGTCCGGCTCGGGACGCCGAGCACTCCTACGACGTGCGCATCCGCGGCGGGGCGTCCGACGCCCCGTGCGCCGGATCCGCGGCTCGGCCCAGCCGCGGATCCGATCAGCGGGAGCCGGCGGTCAATCGGCGAGGGGCAGATAGACCCGGTTCCCCGCCGCCGCGAACTCCTTCGACTTCTGGGCCATGCCCTCCTCGATCTCCTCCTGACTGCCGCCGTGCCGACGACGGATGTCCTGGGAGATCTTCATGGAGCAGAACTTCGGCCCGCACATCGAGCAGAAGTGGGCTGTCTTGGCCGGTTCGGCGGGCAGGGTCTCGTCGTGGAACTCGCGGGCCGTGTCGGGGTCGAGGGCCAGGTTGAACTGGTCCTCCCAGCGGAACTCGAAGCGGGCGTCCGACAGCGCGTCGTCCCACTCCTGTGCGCCGGGGTGCCCCTTGGCGAGGTCCGCCGCATGGGCCGCGATCTTGTAGGTGATCACGCCGGTCTTCACGTCGTCACGGTTGGGCAGGCCCAGGTGCTCCTTGGGCGTGACGTAGCAGAGCATCGCCGTGCCCCACCACGCGATCATCGCGGCGCCGATGCCCGAGGTGATGTGGTCGTACGCCGGGGCGACATCCGTGGTCAGCGGGCCGAGGGTGTAGAACGGCGCCTCCTCGCAGATCTCCTGCTGGAGGTCGATGTTCTCCTTGATCTTGTGCATCGGGACGTGCCCCGGGCCTTCGATCATGGTCTGTACGTTGAAGCTCTTGGCGATCGTGTTGAGCTCGCCCAACGTGCGCAGCTCCGCGAACTGCGCCTCGTCGTTGGCGTCCGCGATCGAACCGGGCCGCAGGCCGTCGCCGAGCGAGTACGTGACGTCGTAGGCGGCGAGGATCTCGCAGAGTTCCTCGAAGTTCTCGTACAGGAACGACTCCTTGTGGTGGGCCAGGCACCAGGCGGCCATGATCGAGCCGCCGCGCGAGACGATGCCGGTCTTGCGGTTCGCCGTCAGTGGGACGTACGGCAGCCGGACGCCCGCGTGGACCGTCATGTAGTCCACGCCCTGCTCGGCCTGCTCGATGACCGTGTCCTTGTAGATCTCCCAGGTCAGCTCCTCGGCGCGGCCGTCGACCTTCTCCAGCGCCTGGTAGAGCGGCACCGTGCCGATGGGCACGGGGGAGTTGCGCAGCACCCATTCGCGGGTGGTGTGGATGTTGCGCCCCGTGGACAGGTCCATCACGGTGTCGGCGCCCCAGCGGGTCGCCCAGGTCATCTTCTCGACCTCCTCCTCGATGGAGGAGGTGACCGCCGAGTTGCCGATGTTGGCGTTGACCTTCACCAGGAACCGCTTGCCGATGATCATCGGCTCGATCTCCGGGTGGTTGACGTTGGCCGGGAGCACCGCGCGGCCGGCCGCGATCTCCTCCCGGACGACCTCGGGGGACACGTTCTCCCGGAGAGCCACGTACTCCATCTCCGGCGTGACCTCGCCGCGGCGGGCGTAGGCAAGCTGCGTGACCGCCACGCCGTCGCGGCCGCGACGCGGCAGCCGGGGGCGCCCCGGGAAGACCGCGTCGAGGTTGCGCAGATTGCCGCCGCGCGGCGAGGTGTGCTTGATGCCGTCGTCCTCGGGGCGGACAGGACGGCCCGCGTACTCCTTGGTGTCACCCCGGGCGATGATCCAGTTCTCCCGCAACGGCGCCAGGCCACGGCGGACGTCGGTATCGACCAGGGGATCGGTGTACGGGCCCGATGTGTCGTACAGCGTGACCGACTGCCCGTTGGTGAGATGCACCTGACGGACCGGCACCCGCAGGTCGGGGCGCGAGCCCTCGACATACGCCTTGTGCCAGCCGATGGACTTCCCGCCTTCTGCTGACGTTTCACCCTGAATGAGCGCTTCGTCCTGGCTGGAGGCAGGCGTGCGTGCGTCCTCGATGGTCATGAGACCTACTCCCTACGCCGGCATTACCCGGTAACAGGTTCGGCGGTCGACGCAGCGGCTTCCGTCTGCCGACGTTTCGTGTGGAACGTCACTCGCTGGTGACGATGTTCCACGTGAAACATCGCTGGGACGGAGGTCAGCGCCCTCTCAGCCCGGTGCTCCGAGCTCCCGCGTGTACAAAGGTGCCCCCACGCTAGCGTCAATTCGGGCGCGGTGAACAGAGGGCCCCTGTCGTTCTTGCGATGATCGGTCGGTGACCACGACACCTCAGCCCCCGTACCCACCCGAGCCCCCGCGCAGGCCCGGCCCCGGAAGCGGGCCGGGCAACGGCCCGAGACCGGGGGGCCGGCCGGAGCCGGGGTACGGCCGTGGGCCGGGGGGTGGCCAAGGAGCCGGGGGTGGCCAGGCGCCTGGGGGCGGCCAAGGACCTGGGTACGACCAGGCGCCTGGGTTCGGTCCTGCCGGGTACGGCTCCGGCGCCGGGTACGGCTCCGGTTCCGGTTCCGGTTCTGACGACTGGCACGGGCACGACGCCGGTGGTGGGCGTGAGCATGGGCATGGGCATGGGCACGATCGGGGAGACGGGCACGGCGGCCCGGGGCATGGGCAGAGGGGTGGCCCGGGTTTCGGCGGTGGCTCGGGTTCCGGTGACGGCTCAGGTTCCGGCGGCGGCTCGGGTGGCGGCGGCCGGGGCGGTGACGGTGGCGATGGCGGCCGGGGCGGCGACGGTATCGGCCGGGGCGGTGGCGGGCACGGTCACTCCCACAGCCACAGTCACGGACCCGCGGCCCCCGTCTCCCAGCATCTGCGCAAGGTCATCGCGGCCGTCCTCATCCCGTTCGGTGTCGCCGTGATCGTCGGGCTCGCCGTGCTGTGGCCGGGGGGTGCGCCGGGACACGAGCGCACCGGCGTCGGCTTCGACCGGCAGACCCAACAGGCCACGGTCACCAAGGTCGTGAGCGTGAGCTGCAAGTCGGTGAACGCCTCTGGCGAGACCCCGACCGGCGACACCTCCACCGCCGAGGGGTCCTCCGCCCAGCAGCAGGCTGAGGGCGACTGCAAGAAGGCGACGATCCGGGTCGACACCGGCAAGGACAAGGGCCGTACGTTCACCGAGATCGTGCAGCCGGACCAGTCGCGGCAGTTGCGTCAGGGCCAGGAAGTCGTGGTCGCGTACGAGCCCTCCGCGCCCAAGGACCTCCAGTACTCGGTCACCGACGTCAACCGCAGGCTCCCCATGGGGCTGCTCGCCGGTATCTTCGCGCTCGCCGTCGTGGTCGTCGGGCGGTTGCGAGGTCTCATGGCGCTGGTCGCGCTGGCGATCAGCTTCCTGATCCTGAACTTCTTCATCCTGCCCGCGATCCTGCAAGGCTCGAACCCGCTGGTCGTGGCCGTGGTCGGGGCGAGCGCCATCATGCTCATCGCCCTGTACCTGTGCCACGGACTGTCCGCGCGAACATCCGTGGCGGTGCTGGGCACACTCATCTCACTGCTGCTGATCGGCATTCTCGGCTCGCTCTTCATCGGCTGGGCCGCGCTCACCGGCAACACGGACGACAACACCGGTCTGATCCATGGCCTGTACCCGTCGATCGACATGAGCGGCCTCCTGCTCGCCGGCGTCATCATCGGATCGCTCGGTGTCCTCGACGACGTGACGGTCACTCAGACGTCGGCGGTCTGGGAGCTGCACGAGGCCAACCCGTCGATGGGCTGGCGAGGTCTGTACCGCGCAGGCATCCGTATCGGCCGCGACCACATCGCATCCGTCGTCAACACGCTCGTCCTCGCCTACGCGGGCGCCGCGCTACCGCTGCTGCTGCTGTTCTCCATCGCACAGAGCAGCGTCGGGACGGTCGCCAACAGCGAGCTGGTCGCGGAGGAGATCGTGCGCACCTTGGTCGGCTCGATCGGCCTGGTCGCATCGGTGCCGGTCACGACCGCCCTCGCGGCGCTGGTGGTCTCGGCCGACCGGTCAGGGTCCGGGTCGGGTTCCGCTCCGGGCGCCCCGACCGCCCCCGCGGGTGGCGACCTGAGTGCGGCGGGAGTCCGGCCGGGCTCGTCGGGCACCCAGCCGATCCCGGTGGTGCGAGGCGGACGGGGCCGACGGCGCAAGCGCTGACCGGACTGACCGGACTGCCGTGCGGGGGGCACCGTAGGGCCGCCGTGCCAGCCGCCGGGAAGAGCACCCCGAAGGAGCCTCCTCGAAGCAGCAACCATGGCGCGGCCCTGGGCGACTTCAAGGCACGGCCGGCCGCGCCGGAGGGGGCCCGCTCCGACCGCGCCGGAGGGGCCCCGCCCCCGGCCGAGGCAGACCCAGGCCCCGCCGAAGGAGAAGCGTTCCTGCGCGAGCCCCACGCCCGCGCTGAAGCGTTACGCCCCCTCCGTGCCGTAACGCTTCAGCCGGCGCTCTGCTCCTCCGCCAGGATCCGGTCCAGCGCCTCCTCGAGGTGCGCGTCGAAGTCCGCGAGCGCACCCTCCTGGCCGAGCGGCACCAGCTTGTCGGTGCGGTCGAGGAAGGCGATGAGGGGCGCCGCCGAGGAGCGGAACAGGGCCTGGTCGGCGCCTACCTGAAGACGGATCAGGACCTCACCCAGCGTGTCCACCTCGGCCGGCGCGATGCGCACGTCACCGTCGCCGCACGGGCGCCCCACGCCGTCGATCATCAGCTCACGCCCGAACGCCCAGGTCACCGGCGCGTCTCCGGGCAGATGGAAGGTGAGCCGCACGGCGTAGGGATCGTGGGTCTCGTAACCCAGCTCCACCGGGATGCGAAAGGAGAGCTCCTCGGAGACGAGAAAACTCATCATGACCTCTGCCTGTACGGACTCACCCATCGTCTACCCCGTCATCTGCCGCTGGCCGGGAATGATCCCTCTGACTGTGGTCGAAGTTTGCTTAACGTACACGAGAGATCACAAGGAGTGAGTTTTCAGATACTGATAGAGATCGCCAACGACCCCAGGAGCCGCCCCACCTCGCTCTGTAGCTGACGGGCGGCCTCGGGCAGCCGGTCGGCCTGATGGACGGGCAGGGAGATGGCCATCGTCGCGGCGGTGGTGCCCACGGTGAGGGGAATCGCCGCACACACCGTCCCGAGCGCGTACTCCTGCCGCTCGAAGACCGGCTCCATGCGCGGCGTCCGGTCCAGGCGCCGCAGCAGCGTGTGGTCGTCCCGCACGGTGTACGGGGTGATGGCCTGCACGGGGTAGCGCTCCAGGTGGTCGCGCCGGGCCTGCTCGTCCAGCTGGGACAGCAGGCACTGTCCGATGGCGTGCGCGTGCGCGGTCTCACGGAAGTCGGCCCATTCCTCGACCGCCGGGTTGCCGGGGGTGTCGGAGACGCACATGACCTCGATCTCGCCGTCCCGGTAGAGCGCGTAGTACACGGGCACGCCGAGGGCGTCGCGCCAGTGGGCCAGTGTCTCGGCGACCGTGCTGCGACGTTTCTGCCGGGCTCCGCTGCTGCCGAGCCGCTCCGCCGCCTCACCGAGGAAGAACAGCCCCTTCTCCCGGCGCAGATAGCCCTCGTGGACCAGGGTGCGCAGCAGGTGGTAGGCCGTGGGCAGGGCGAGGCCGGTCTCGCGGGCCAGCTGTTTGGCCGGGGCGCCGTGTTCGTGGCCGGCGACGGACTCCAGCAGGCGCATGGCGCGCTGCACGGACCCGATGAGGGTCGTAGGGTGCGGTGCCTCTGGCGCGTCGGTCCGCGTCGGCGACGGAGGCGTCTCCGGGCGGGGCCGACTCGCGCGTACAGGCTGCTCCGGGGGCCGGGGGCGGGAAGTCGATGACGGGGCGGGAGCCCGGGCCGGGCCGGGTGCCGTGAGGGATGTTGTGGGTGCCGTGAGGGGTTGTGCGGGTGCGGTGTCAACCGTGGCCAAGGGTCACTCCCGAAGCGCGAGGGGGCCGCCCGCGCGGGGGGACACGGGAGGGGTGTGCGCCGCTCACGGGGGATCGTCCCCGCGTCGAATTCCGGACTTTAACCGTCCGTCACCGCTCGCACTCAGCCTGTGCCGAAAACTTCCCCCGCCCGAGGGAACCGGTGATTCCTGTTACCGATCGCCGGTCCCGCGGCGTCGGACGCCGGGACGTCGGACGCCGGGCGTGGGGGCGTGGGGAGGTCGGGACGTCATACGGCGACACGCTCGTGGGTGTCACCGCACCCCGCCGGACACCCCACCCGTCCCCCACCCGTCACCAGTCGCTGCGCGACGACGAGCTCGACATGAACTTCCGCACCACGTAGATCAGTCCGCCGACCAGGGCCACGAAGACCAGCAGCTTGAAGAGCAGGCCGATGACGAAGCCGACGACGCTGGCTATCAGCCCGCCGAACACGACCAGGGCGATGACCGGCACCGCGATCCACTTCACCCACCAGGGCAGTCCCGCGAAGATCTCTCCCATTGCTCTCGTCCTTACCTCTCCGCCCGTCGCTCGTGCCGGGTCCGGTCGAAGACCCGGGCTCGTGATGCCGGATCCCTCTGTTGTCCTGCACTCGATGCTAGGTCCGGGAGGTACCCCGGCGGGGGCCTCGCACCCCTTGTCCTCCCCTGACTGATCCCCTAGGGAATCCCGGGGTGGCGGCTCAGCTCTCGGGCGGAGAGAACACCACGAGGACCCGCAGATCCTCGCTGATGTGGTGGAACTTGTGGGCGACCCCGGCCGGGACATAGACCACGCTGCCGCGCGCGACCTCGGTGGTCTCCATGCCCACGGTGATCGCCGCGCGGCCGCTCACCACGAAGTAGACCTCGTCCTGATTGTGCGGCTTCTGTGGATCATGCTCGCCGGCGTCCAGCGCGTACAGGCCGACCGACATGTTCCGTTCCCGCAGAAACTGCAGGTAGGCGCCCTCGTTCGCGGCGCGCTCCGCCTCCAGTTCGTCCAGCCGGAATGCCTTCATCGCCCTCGTCCGCCTCTGTCGCACTGCTCGTAACCGATCTCGTCTGCCACGATCAGACACATGAAGAATTTCGTAGTCAAGACGATCGCCAACGCGGGCGCCCTGGCGGTCGCCGTCTGGCTGCTGGACAAGATCACCCTGACCGGTGACAGCACGGGCAAGAAGATCGCCACCCTGATCCTCGTCGCGCTGATCTTCGGAGTGGTGAACTTCCTGGTCAAGCCGGTCGTACAGCTCTTCAGCCTTCCGCTGCTGATCCTGACGCTCGGCCTGTTCACCCTGGTCGTGAACGCGCTGATGCTGCTGCTGACCTCGTGGCTGGCCGACAAGGTCGACCTGAGTTTCCACGTCGACGGCTTCTGGACCGCTGTCCTCGGCGGCCTGATCATCTCGATCGTGTCCTGGGCGCTCAACGTCGTTCTGCCCGACGGTGACTGAGCTCTCCATGACATATCGGGTCTGCTTCGTGTGCACCGGCAACATCTGCCGTTCACCGATGGCCGAGTCCGTCTTCCGCGCGCGCGTCGCGGAGGCCGGGCTCGGTGACCGGGTCGAGGTCGACAGCGCCGGCACGGGCGGCTGGCACGAGGGCGACGGCGCCGACCCGCGCACGGTGTCCGTCCTCGAGGAGCACGGTTACGACAGCGCCCACACGGCCCGCCAGTTCCAGCCGTCGTGGTTCGAGCGCCTCGACCTGGTCATCGCCCTGGACCACGGTCATCTCAAGGCCCTGCGCCGCCTCGCCCCCACCGAGGAGGACGCCGCGAAGGTGCGGCTGCTGCGCTCCTACGACCCGTCCGCGAGCGCGGACCTCGACGTCCCGGACCCGTACTACGGGGGCATGGACGGCTTCGAGGAGTGCCTTGAGATGGTGGAGGCGGCGAGCGAGGGCCTGCTCGCCGCGGTACGCGAGGACGTGGAAGGACGAGGACGGGTGGCATGAGCGATTCGACGGAGAACACCGGCGACGACACGCGCGCGGTAGCGCCGGGGAACACCGACGACGGCACACGCGCGGGAGCGACGGAGCACGCCGGCGACGGCACGCGCGCGGTGCGGGCTGGACTGCCCGAGCCGGTCAGGAACGAACCCACGCTGCCCGGCCCGGTGTTCGCCGCGCACTTCCATCTGCCGGGCGAGGTCAGCGGTCCGTACACCTACGGCCGGGACGAGAACCCGACCTGGACGCTCCTGGAGAGCGCCATCGGCGAACTGGAGGCACCCGGACAGGACAGCGTGCAGACGCTCGTCTTCGCCTCGGGCATGGCCGCCATCTCCTCCGTCCTCTTCTCGCAGCTGCGCGCCGGGGACGCGGTCGTGCTGCCCGCCGACGGCTACCAGGTGCTGCCCCTGGTGCGCGCGCAGCTGGAGGCGTACGGCATCGAGGTGCGGACCGCCCCCACCGGCGGTGACGCGCAGCTGGAGGTCCTGGACGGCGCGAAGCTGCTGTGGATCGAGACGCCCTCGAACCCGGGGCTCGACGTGTGCGACATCCGGCGGCTCGTCGAGGCGGCACACGCGCGTGGCGCCCTCGTCGCGGTCGACAACACCCTCGCGACCCCGCTCGGGCAGCGGCCTCTGGAGCTCGGCGCCGACTTCTCCGTGGCGAGCGGGACCAAGCAGCTCACGGGGCACGGAGACGTCCTGCTGGGGTACGTCGTCGGCCGTGAGGGCGAGGCGATGACGGCCGTACGACGCTGGCGGAAGATCGTCGGAGCGATCCCGGGTCCCATGGAGGCCTGGCTCGCGCACCGTTCGATCGCGACGCTCCAGCTGCGGGTGGACCGGCAGAACGCGACCGCGCTTCGGCTCGCCGAGGCCTTGAAGGCGCGCCCGGAGATCTCCGAACTGCGCTATCCAGGGCTGCCCGACGACCCCTCGCACAAGGTCGCCTCGCAGCAGATGCGGCGTTACGGGTGCGTGGTCTCCTTCACGCTGCCCACGCGCGCGCGTGCCGACCGTTTCCTCGACGCGCTGCGGCTCGTGGACGACGCGACGAGCTTCGGCGGGGTGCGTTCCACGGCCGAGCGGCGGGGGCGCTGGGGCGGGGACGACGTGCCGGACGGCTTCATCCGCTTCTCCGTCGGCGCCGAGGACCCCGAGGACCTGGTGGCGGACGTGCTGCGCGCGCTGGACGAGTCCGCGCACTGACCGCCGCGCCGCCAGGCGATCATCGCCTGGCGATCCCTGTCCGTCGATCGATGTCCGCCGGACGCTGTGCGTCGATCACTGTCCGGCTACGACAGTGAACGGTCCGAGCCTCCCCCCTCGTGGCTCGGACCGTCCTCGGTTCCGCGCGCGAAGAACCGCGCCAACAAGGCTAGTTGACTCTGTGTCAGTGTCCAATCACAGTAGCGACAGCCGCCTATCGACATATTTATAGTTGGGCGGGTTCGGGGCCGGGGCAGGGCGACGAAGGGGAGGGCCTGGTATGGATCTGGCCTTGCTGCGGACCTTCGTGACCGTGCACCGGGCCGGCTCCTTCACTCGCGCCGCCGCGCTCCTCGGCCTCTCGCAGCCGGCCGTGACCTCGCAGATCCGCACGCTGGAGCGGCAGTTGGGGCGCCCGCTCTTTCTACGGCAGGCCCGCGGGGTGACCCCGACCAGCATCGGCGACGAACTCGCCCACAAGGCCGCGCCGCACCTCGACGCCCTGGTCGAGATCACCGAGACCGGCCTGGCCGACGAGTCCTCCCTGCGCACCCTCCATCTCGCCGGGCCACCCGAGTTCACCGCCGAGCGAGCCCTGCCTGCCCTCACGGAGCTGACCGGCGAGGACGGTCAGGGGTTCGCACTGCGCGCCTCCTTCGGGAATGCCGAGGAGACCCTGGAAGGTCTGGCCGCCGGGCACCACGATCTGGCCATCACGACGGCCCGTCCGCGCGGTGCTCTGCTCACGGCGACTGCGCTCTGCGACGAAGTGCACGTCCTGGTCGCCGCCCCGCACTGGACGAAACGGATCGACACCGGGACCCTGCGACGCACCGGCGCCCCCGCCCTCAAGGGCCTTCCGGTGATCGAGGTGCACGAGTCACTGCCGTTCGTCTCCCGCTACTGGGCCTCGGTCTTCGATTGCCGTCCGGCCATGCCGGGCACGGTCATCGTTCCCGATCTGCGCGCGGCGCTCGCCTGCGCGGTGGCGGGTGCCGGGCTCGCGGTGCTGCCCAGCTACCTGTGCGCGCCCGCCCTGGAGCGTGGTGACGTCGTGGCCCTGCACCATCCGGCGGTACCACCCCTGCGCACGTACTTCCTGGTGGTCCGGACGGGCACCCTGGCGATGCCACATGTCGCACGCGCTCACGAATGGCTGCTGCAGGCCGCTGCGGACTGGTGCTGACCTGCGGCTTTCTTCGTATCACCCGGTGAACTCGGCTGATCACGATGCGCGATGTTTCACGTGGAACCAACGGGGCCACATTTCACCCATGACCGTCCGACCCGTGGTCAAGCGCACCGCCCGCGCCGTCCTTCTGGACGGCGACGACCTGATCCTGATCAAGCGCAGCAAACCTGGTCTGGATCCCTACTGGATCACGCCCGGTGGCGGGGTCGAACCGGAGGACCCGACCGTGGTCCACGCTCTGCACCGCGAGGTGTACGAGGAGCTCGGCGCCAAGATCACCGACGTGGTGCCCTGCTTCGTCGACACCGTGGAGCACATCGGCGAGGACGGGGGCGCGACGGGAGTGAAGGTCCAGCACTTTTTCGTCTGCCACATGGAGTCCATGGACACCTCGCTGCGGCACGGCCCTGAAGTCGACGAACCCGTCGGGGAGTACGAGATCGTGCGGGTGCCGTTCACTCGTGTCGGGATCGCCTCCGTCCACCTCGTACCGCTGTCGCTGCGGCACTATCTGGACGGGAACATCGAGGGCGTTCGCGCCATGCACGCGCCTGACCTGGGCTGAGGCCTCGACTGAGCCTTGGGGCGGACCGAGCTGAGCCGGGGACGGCGTCCTTGGCCGGGCTGGGGGCGGTGGCCTTCGCCAAGTCTTGGCCGGGCCGAGGTCAGTCCCCGACGACGGCGAGTTCCTCGACCGAGTCATGGCGTATGCGCTCCGACGGGATACCGATGTCCCTCAGGGCGTCCACGCCGCTGCGGATCATTCCGGGCGGGCCCGAGAGGAAGGCGTCGACCTCGTTCCAGGGCCCGTACCTGCGGATGGCCTCGGGAAGCTGAACGCGGGCCTGCTGGTCGATGACCGCGCGGACAGAGAGCCACGGGTGCGACTGCTGGAGCCTGAGCAGCGTGTCGATGTCGTACAGGTCGTGGTCGGTGCGGGCGCCGTAGAAGACCTCGACCTGCCGTCGCTCTCCGCGTTCGGCGACATCCTCGACCAGGGCCTTGATGGGCGCTATGCCGGTGCCGCCGCCCAGGCAGAGCAGTCCGCTGTCGGTGGTGTGGTCCACGGTCATGGAACCGGTGGGCGGGCCGAGCCGGAGGATGTCACCGGGCCGGGCGCGGTGCACCAGGGCGTTGGAGACCCAGCCCGCCGGGACGGCCTTCACGTGGAACGACAGCAGGCCGTCCGAGCGCGGCGCCGAGGCGAAGGAGTAGTGCCGCCAGATCCGCGGCCACCAGGGCGTCTCCAGGCTGGTGTACTGGCCTGCGAGGAAGGGGTAGGGCTGGTCCGGCCGTACGGTGACGACAGCGACGTCCGGTGTCCTCAGGTCGTGCGAGACGACCTCCGCGTACCACCAGGCCGGGGCGCGCAGTTCGTCGACGGCCGCCGCGTCGATCATCACCTGCGAGATCGTCGTGTACGCCCGGACCCAGGCGGCCTCCAGCTCCGGGTCCCAGATCCGCTCGGCGTACTTGCTGAGGGCACCGATGAGGCACTCACCCACGGCCGGGTAGTGCTCGGGGCGGGTGCCGTACTTGCGGTGGCCGCGGCCGAGGTTCTGGAGGTAGTCGACGAGCACGGGGGTGTTGTCGATGTGCTCGGCCGCGGTGAGCAGCGCCCTGAGCAGCCGGTCCCGCTGGGTGTCCATGGCGGCCGGGAAGAGCGAGCGCAGGCCGGGGTGGCGGACGAAGAGCAGCGCGTAGAAGTACGAGGTGACCTTGTCGGCCACGGGGGCGATCTCCGCCATGGTCCGGCGGATGAGGACCGCGTCCGGTGAGGCTTGCTGGACCCGCGCCGGGGTGGAGCGCTGCGAAGACGCGCGGTGCTCGGGCAGGGGAAGGCGCGCCGGAGCGGGTCGGGGTACGTCGTGGGAGGCGGATGCCGGTGTCAGCGGCGTCGGTTCGCCCTGGGCGGGCGGTGCGATGTCCAGTGGTGCCGACGCGCTCGTCCTGGACCCCGGTGCGTCGGTGTCGAAGCCCGATGCGCTCGTGTCGGAAGCCGGCATGTCCGTGTCGGAGCCCGGTGCAGCCGCGTCGGCAGCCGATGAATCCGTGCCGAAGCCCGATGTGGTCCTGCCGACCGGACGCAGTGCCGCGAGGCGGCTTCCCTCGGTGGTCTCCTGTCCGTTGCCGGGTGCCGACGCCGGCTGCTTGTGTGGCGTGAACCAGCCGTCCCCGCCGCCGCAAGTGCCGTTGTCGGCCGACGTGGTGGTCGGAGCGTCCATGATGTGCCTCGCCTCGAACATCTTTCGGTCGGTCTGCGCACTTCCTCGGTCGGAATGTGCCTGCTTTCCCCCGCAGACGGTTCGCTTTCCCCGTTCGTGCTCATGGCCGATGCGGCCCGCAATCACCCCGTATTTCGCGCTCCACACGGACAGGCAAGGCGAGAGTGATGACATGGGCCGCAGACCCTCACCGCAGCATCCCATCGCGCGGGAGCGCACTGGCCGCATAACCGAGAACGCGGGTCTTTGATCTCCGCATCCCGTTACGCTGTTCTGCCTTGTTGTCGGTCTGGACACCGCGCTGTACGGGGATGTGCGCATCTCGCCGAACAAGTGCCGAAGTCGACCCTACCGATCGTCGTGCCGCCCACGCGTCCCTCTCGTGCACCCATGAAAGGAGCGAGAGGCGAACCGTCGATCGCCCCGATCACCGGGCGTGGCGCACCAATTCATAGGCGGCCCACAGATCTCTGCCCGTGTAGGCATGGGTCGCGAGAGCAGACAGATGACTGTCCGCATTGACCGCCACGGAGAGGGAGACAACGCCGAAGAGGTCCTTGTCCGAGGACGAGTCCCCATAAGCGACACAGTCGGCACGAGTCACTCCGAACTCCGCGCAGAGCCGGTCGGCGATCAGGACCTTGGCCGCGGCACTGAGAATTCCGGACGGGTCGACGGGCTCGGTGAACGGCACAGCGGGGAAACGTGATCCGTGGGCCGCGTGCGCACCCCACGTGGTCAGCCGCTCGACGAAGAAGGACGGCGAGAGCGACACGACGGCGCAGTAGTCACCGTCTTCCCGGATCGCCTCCCAGACGTCACGAATGCGGGCCAGCCAGGGAGCACCCTCGAAAGCAGCGGCCACATGAGCCTCGGTGAGCTCCGCCCACAGTTCGCGTACCCGCAGCGCATACTCGGGCGGGTCTATCAGCCCCGCCGCGATCGCCTGGTCGAGCGCCACTGCCTCAGCTTCCAGCCCTAGTTGCCGAGAGATCTCCACGGGCGAGGAAGTGCCGTACAGCAACGTGCCGTCGAGATCGAAGAGATGAAGTCTGGCCATGGTGCCGAGGCTAACCGGGCCGGCTTTCAGCACGTCACTCGAGGACGCCGCACTCTCTGGACGGGGCCCCGATTCGGGTCATCCGTTGCCATCCGCTCGCCCATGTTTCACGTGAAACATGAACGCGTTGTCGGGACGCTGTACGGGCGGCGTCGGCGTGGCCAAAACCTCGTACGTCTCATCGGAAACAGGTGGACGCCGAGGGCACCCGTCAGACAGCCTGACCTGCGTGTCGACACCTTCCCTCGCCGATCTGCCCATCCGCCGACTGACCCGGCGCGATCTCACCGCCTGCGCCGACTTGTCCGAAGACCGGGGGTGGCCGCGCGAGGAGCACAAGTGGGGCTTCCTCCTCACAGCCGGAAAGGGATACGGCATCGACGACCCCGCCGGAGGCCTTGTCACCGCCTGCGCCGTCACGGAGTACGGCCCCCACGACCGCCCCGATCTGGGAGCGATCGGCATGGTCCTGGTCGCCGAGCGGCACGCACGCCAGGGCATCGGCCGCCGACTGATGCGTCACGTGCTCGCGGCGATGGGCACCACCCCGCTGACGCTGCACGCGACGCCGAACGGACGCCCGCTGTACGAGGAACTCGGCTTCAAGGTCACCGGGCGGGCGGAAATGGTCCGGGGCCGTCTCAGGGACGGTGGTTACCGGCCCACGGTCGCCACCCGCGCGGCCACCGCCGAGGACCTCACCGCCATCCTCCGCCTCGACGAGGAGGTCTTCGGCTCCGACCGCACCCACATCGTCACGCGCCTGCCCGCCTTCGCCGACCAGCTGCGGGTCGCCGAGGAGAACGGCCGGATCATCGGGTACGCGGGTGCGTGGCCCAATCAGGACACGCACGTCGTGGGTCCACTGGTCGCCCGGGACACCGAGACGGCGAAGGCGCTCATCGCCTCCCTCGCCGCCCACACCGACCGCTCCCTGCGTACCGACATCGACGTGCGGCACGAAGAGCTGCTGACGTGGGTGAAGGACCGGGGACTGGAGTCCGTCGCCTTCAACTCGGTCATGACCTACGGCATTTCGGATCTGCCTGGCGACTGGAGCCGACGGTTCGCGCCGGTGACGGTCGCAGCGGGGTGAGGAACGTCGCAGCGGAGGAGAGGACCGCGGCGGGGATGGTGCGTCCAGGGGAGAGTGCCTCGATGGTGACGACCGGCCGAGGCTCGCCCGCATGGTGACGGCGGCGGGCTGAGAAACGCCCGCACGGCGATGCCGGGTCCTTTCGGATCCCGGCATCGCCGTCGTGCCGCGTGTGGTTCAGTGAGGGACGGTGGCTTTCCGCTCAGCGGGTACGGCACCCGTGATGACCTGGCTGGCCACCTGGTCGCGACGCTCAAGAGCGGCGGAGACAAGGGCCAGCCCCAGAGCGGCTGCGGCGAGAGCGGCCCCCACCCAGTTGGGGGCGGTGTAGCCGAAGCCGGCGCCGATGACGAGGCCGCCGAGCCAGGCGGACAGCGCGTTGCCCAGGTTGAACGCGCCGATGTTCACGGCCGACGCGAGGGTGGGGGCGCCATGCGCCTGGTCGAGGACGCGCTTCTGCAGCGGCGGGACCGTGGCGAAGCCGAGGGCACCGATGAGCACGATCGTGACGGCCGCGAGGACCTTGTGGTGCGCGGTGAGCGTGAAAAGCGCGAGGACGACCGCCAGGGCGCCCAGGGACACGTACAGCAGGGGCATCAGGGCGCGGTCCGCGTACCTGCCACCGACGAGGTTGCCGCCGACCATGCCGAGGCCGAACAGGACGAGCAGCCAGGTGACGGAGCCGTCGGCGAACCCGGCGACGTGCGTCATCATCGGCGCGATGTAGGTGATGGCCGCGAAGACGCCGCCGAAGCCGAGGACGGTCATCGCCATCGCGAGCAGGACCTGGGTGTTCTTGAAGGCGGCCAGTTCATGGCGCAGACGCACGCCCTCCGGCCTGGGCAGGTCGGGGACGAGCTTGGCGATGCCGATCAGCCCTACGACGCCCAGCGCGGCGACGACGGTGAAGGTGACCCTCCAGCCGACGCTCTGCCCCACGAGTGTGCCGAGCGGGACGCCCACCACGTTCGCGACGGTGAGACCGGTGAACATGGTCGCGATGGCTCCGGCCTTCCGTTCCGGGACGACCAACTCGGCCGCGACGACCGACCCGATACCGAAGAAGGCGCCGTGCGCGAGTGAGGCCACCACCCGGCCGATCAGCATGACGCTGAAGGCGGGGGCCAGGGCGGACACCAGGTTGCCCGCGATGAACAGGCCCATGAGGACCATCAGCATCCGCTTGCGGGAGACCTTGGTGCCGAGCGCCGTCATCAGCGGGGCACCGAACACGACGCCGAGCGCATAGCCCGTCACCAGGAAGCCGGCCGTGGGAATGGAGACCCCGAAGTCGTCGGCGACCTCGGGCAGCAAGCCCATGATCACAAACTCGGTGGTCCCGATTCCGAAGGCCCCGATCGCGAGGGCGAGGAGCGCGAGAGGCATGGGGTCTGCACCCTTCCAGTAATTGCACGAGCGCTTTACAACCCCAGACAATACTTGCAGACGCCTGATATTTGCAAGCGACGACTATTGCGGAGGTGCTCTATCCTGGTCTCAGCCGCTCCGGGACGAAGGAAGCACCGATGACAGCGACGGACCCCGCACTCACCGCCCTCGCCCAGGGCTGGTGCGCCCTCTCCCTGCTCCACGGGAGGATCGAGGCCCACATCGAGCGGGCCCTCCAGGCGCAGCACGACCTCAGCGTCCGCGAGTACTCCCTGCTCGACGTACTCAGCCGACAGCACGACGGGGAGGGCGGGCATCTGCAGATGAAGCAGGTCGCCGACGCCGTCGTCCTGAGCCAGAGCGCCACCACCCGACTGGTCACCCGGCTCGAGGACCGAGGCCTGCTCACCCGCTACCTCTGCCCGACCGACCGTCGGGGCATCTACACCAACGTCACAGAGGCCGGCCTCAGGCTCCTCGACGAGGCACGGCCGACGAACGACTCGGCCCTGCGTGAGGCCCTTGACGCAGCGGCCCAGAACCCCGAACTGGCCCCTCTGGTCCGGGCCGTGGAGTCGCTGAAGGTGCCCGCATAGGCTGCGGCCATGGGAGATCTTGAAATACGGCCCGCTGTCCCTGCCGATGTCGCCGCGATCGTCGCCATGCTCGCCGACGACCCCCTCGGCGCCCAGCGCGAGTCACCGGACGACCTCGCCCCCTACCTGGCGGCGCTGGAGCGGCTCGCCGCCGACCCCCACCAGCACCTGGTGGTCGCCGTCCGCGAGGGCCGGGTGGTCGGCACACTCCAGCTGACGATCATTCCCGGGCTCTCCCGCCGCGGTTCGACCCGGTCGATCATCGAGGGCGTCCGCATTCATGCCGACGAGCGCGGCAGCGGCCTGGGGACGCAGCTCATCGAGTGGGCGATCGACGAATCCCGGCGCCAGGACTGCCAGTTGGTGCAGCTGACCTCCGACGCCACCCGCACCGACGCGCACCGCTTCTACGAGCGGCTGGGGTTCGAGGCCTCACACGTGGGCTTCAAGATGGCGCTCTGACCTCGGGAGCCCTACGCCGGACAGGCTCGGCCGGGCCGCTCTGCACGGCTGCGACGTGCATGCCTTCGACGCCGGGGCCCTCTGCAGCAGCCACAGCGGTCGCCAGCGGGAGCGGGTGGCCGCGATCAGGCCGATCGCCACCAGGGCAGCTGGGCCGCTCGGGCCCCCTGACGGGGCCATCGGGCTCTCTGCCAGACGGGCCGCTCGGTTCACCCGGGCACCGAGGGGCCTGTTTCACGTGAAACAGGCCCCCACGCCTCACCCCATCCCGCGCCACCCCTCCGGGTCCACCCCACCCGGCACAGGCGCCCCCTCGTCGTACGGCTGACGCGTGAAAACGAACGAGCCGAGGTCCAGGTGGCTCACGCTGCCGTCAGGCCGCCGTACGGCCCTCAGCGGCTCTCCGGCGAAGTAGCCCTCCAGTCCCGTCCACGTGCCGTCCCCGTTCGCCCGGAACCGCGAACCACGGCCGGCGCCACTCAAGGGGGCCAGGGAGACACCGCCCTCGGTCGTCAACCGCAGAGCGAACGCGTGTGTCCCCCAGTACCACTGACCCGCCAACTCCAGCACAGCCGAGTCGACTTCGGGCAACGGACGCCACGGCTCGGGCATCCGCGGCTCGGCCTCAGCGACGATCCGGACGAGATCGGCGCCCACGGAGCCGAGGAGCGGCCCGGAGGTGCAGTTGGCCAGCACCACCGCGGCGACGTCGTCCGCCACGCTGATGGTGAGGTTCGCCAGGAAGCCCGGCAGGGACCCCGAGTGCCCGACCAGCAGCCGACCGTCCCGGCTCTGCACCTGCATCCCGAGCCCGTAGGCCGTGCCGTCCAGGACATCCGCCGCCTCGGCAGGCGCAGCGGGCGTCCGCATCTCCCGCACCGTCTCCGGACGCAGCACCCGATCGTCGCCCCTGGCCAGGAATGCGGCGAAGTTCGCCAGGTCGTCGGTGGTGGACCAGAGTTGGCCGGCCGGGGCCATCCGCCCGAGGTCCTCGGTAGGTTCCGGAAGCATCACGTCGGCCCAGGGGTGCACCGCCCAGCCGCCCGCGTGCGGCGCCCGTGGCTGGGTGCTCGTGCGGTCCAGGCCGAGGGGTTCGAGCACCTCGCGCCGCAGTACGTCCTCCCACGGGGCTCCGCGCAGCTTCTCCACCAGCGCGCCGAGCAGGGTGTAGCCGGGGTTGGAGTAGTGGAAGCGGCGGCCGATCGGATGCAGGAAGGGCTGCTGACCGAGCACATCGGTCAGTTCGGGACGCAGGGAGCCCGGACTGCGCTCCCACCACGGCCCCGGTGACTCGGCCGCCAACCCGGCTGTGTGGGCGAGCAGTTCGGCGATGGTGGCCTCCCCCGCGCCGGTGCCCGGCAGATGCTTCTCCAGGGCGTCACCGAGGTCGAGCAATCCCTCGTCGCGCAGCCGCAGTACGAGCACGGCGGTGAAGGTCTTGGTGATCGAGCCGATCCGGTACTGCACGTTCTCGTCCGGCCCGTGCCCGTCCACCGAGGTCCGCGAGCCGTGCCACACCGCTCTTCCGTCCCGTACGACCGCCGCGACCAGCGACGGCGCGCGCCCCTCGGACTGGGCCACGGCGATACGGTGCAGCAACGCCCGGCGCGTGCCCGGGAGCAGCTCCTCCTGAGATGTCGTCATGGACCCAGTCCACCCCGCGGCACGCCCGGACGTCGAACTCAGGAGGCCGCCGCGGCCGGCCGGCTCAGGTCTGCGCCATGTCCACGAAGCGCGAGTAGTGGCCCTGGAAGGCGACCGTGATCGTCGCCGTCGGGCCGTTACGGTGCTTGCCCACGATGATGTCCGCCTCGCCCGCGCGCGGTGACTCCTTCTCGTAGGCGTCCTCACGGTGCAGCAGGATGACCATGTCCGCGTCCTGCTCGATGGAGCCGGACTCACGCAGGTCGGACACCTGCGGCTTCTTGTCCGTGCGCTGCTCCGGGCCACGGTTGAGCTGGGAGAGCGCGATGACCGGGACCTCCAGCTCCTTGGCGAGGAGCTTGAGGTTACGGGACATGTCCGAGACCTCCTGCTGACGGCTCTCGGAGCGCTTGCCGGACTGCATCAGCTGGAGATAGTCGATGATCACGAGCTTGATGTCGTTGCGCTGCTTCAGCCGACGGCACTTGGCGCGGATCTCCATCATCGACAGGTTCGGGGAGTCGTCGATGTAGAGCGGCGCGGCCGAGACTTCGGGCATACGGCGCGCCAGACGGGTCCAGTCGTCGTCCGTCATGGTCCCGGAGCGCATGTGGTGCAGGGCCACGCGCGCCTCGGCGGACAGCAGACGCATCGCGATCTCGTTGCGCCCCATTTCGAGGGAGAAGATGACGCTCGGCAGGTTGTTCTTGATCGACGCGGCCCGGGCGAAGTCCAGCGCGAGCGTGGACTTACCCATGGCGGGACGGGCCGCGATGACGATCATCTGCCCCGGGTGGAGCCCGTTGGTGAGGGAGTCGAGGTCGGTGAAGCCCGTGGGCACGCCGGTCATCTCGCCGGTGCGGGAGCCGATCGCCTCGATCTCGTCGAGCGCGCCCTCCATGATGTCGCCGAGAGGGAGGTAGTCCTCGCTGGTGCGCTGCTCGGTGACCGCGTAGATCTCGGCCTGGGCGCGGTTGACGATCTCGTCGACGTCGTCGTCGGCCGCGTATCCCATCTGGGTGATGCGGGTGCCGGCCTCGACGAGTCGGCGCAGGACCGCGCGCTCGTGCACGATCTCCGCGTAGTACTCGGCGTTCGCTGCCGTGGGCACCGTCTGGACGAGGGTGTGCAGATACGATGCTCCGCCGACCTTGTTGATCTCGCCGCGCTTGGTGAGTTCGGCCGCGATGGTGATCGGGTCGGCCGGCTCGCCCTTGGCGTAGACATCGAGGATCGCCTGGAAGATGGTCTCGTGCGCCGGCTTGTAGAAGTCGTGGCCCTTGATGACCTCCACGACGTCGGCGATCGCGTCCTTGGACAGCAGCATGCCGCCGAGCACGGACTGCTCGGCGTCGAGATCCTGCGGCGGCACGCGCTCGAAGGACGTGCCCCCGCCGTCCCATTCGCCGTTCTCCCGGCCGCGGTCGTGCTGCTCGTCTCGGCCCCGGCCACCGTCGCCGCGGCGACGCGAGGCGGGCAGGCGATCACTGGGACCGCTGTCGGCCCACGGATCGTCCAAGGGCTCGGAAATGCTCACCGAGCCACCTCCTCCCGTCCGCCGAGCGGACCTCGCCGTGCCCTCTGTTCTACGGCACGGCACTGACAAATAAGAGGCCCAACTCCGGTTCGGGCGCGTCGGTTTTGTGATGGTTTCCAGGCCGACGGACGGAGCGGGCGCCGGACCACGGTAGGCCCCTCGGCACCGTCAGCCAATCTGGTTATCCACAGGCCATGTGGACGACGGCCCAGATGCTGTGGAGAACTCCGCGAAACCTGTGCACGACACGGTGGACAGGCCTGTGAACAAGCTCGCGCCTCTCCCACCGGAACCACCCTGACCTGCGAACTTCCCGTCCACCGGCTGTGCAGAAGAAAAACTTTCCCAGTCGGACCAAGATCACATCGATCGACACGCGCACACACGCGCCGCAAGACTGCAAGTAAGGGTCACAAGTCAATTGCGTCGCTTACCTGTGGACGATTAGATTGGTGCTCATGACACACGCTCCCGCGACCCCGCGCGCCCTACGGCGACAGCACGACCGCGAGATCGTCGCCCTGGCCGTTCCGGCCTTCGGCGCGCTCGTCGCCGAGCCTCTCTTCGTCATGGCCGACAGCGCAATCGTGGGCCACCTCGGCACAGCGCAACTCGCGGGCCTGGGAGTCGCCTCAGCCCTCCTCATGACCGGCGTCAGCATCTTCGTCTTCCTCGCGTACGCCACCACCGCGGCCGTAGCCCGACGTGTCGGCGCCGACGATCTCCCGGCCGCCATCCGCCAGGGTATGGACGGTATCTGGCTGGCGCTCCTGCTCGGTGCCACTGTCGTCGCCATCGTCCTGCCCACCGCACCGGCCCTGGTCGAACTGTTCGGCGCCTCCGACACCGCCGCCCCCTACGCGATCACCTATCTGCGCATCTCGTCCCTGGGCATCCCGGCCATGCTCGTCGTCCTCGCCGCGACCGGAGTCCTCCGCGGCCTCCAGGACACCAGGACCCCTCTGTATGTAGCCGTGGGCGGCTTCGTCGCCAACGCCGCCCTCAACGTCGGCCTCGTCTACGGCGCCGACCTCGGCATCGCCGGCTCTGCCTGGGGCACGGTCATCGCCCAGTGCGGGATGGCCGCCGTCTACCTTGTCGTGGTCGTCCGCGGAGCCATCGCCCACGGTGCCTCGCTGCGCCCCGATGCCGCAGGTATCCGGGCCTCGGCACAAGCCGGCGTCCCGCTGCTCGTCCGTACGCTCTCCCTCCGGGCCATCCTCATGATCGCCACGGCTGTGGCAGCCCGCCTCGGCGACGCCGACATCGCGGCCCACCAGATCATCCTGTCCCTGTGGAGCCTGCTCGCCTTCGCCCTGGATGCCATCGCCATCGCGGGACAGGCCATCATCGGGCGCTATCTCGGTGCGGGCGACGCCCAAGGCGCCCGCGAGGCCTGCCGTCGCATGGTGCAGTGGGGGATCGCGGTCGGCGTGCTGCTCGGTATCGCGGTCGTACTGGCCCGGCCTGTCTTCCTTCCGCTGTTCACCAGCGACTCCGTGGTGAAGGGAGCAGCACTGCCCGCCCTGCTCGTGGTGGCGCTCGCCCAACCGATCTGCGGGATCGTCTTCGTACTGGACGGTGTCCTCATGGGCGCGGGCGATGGACCGTACCTCGCCTGGGCCATGGTGCTGACCCTGGCGGTCTTCGCCCCGGTGGCTCTGCTCATCCCCGCCCTCGGCGGAGGTCTCACCGCGGTCTGGGCAGCGATGACGCTGATGATGGCGGTACGGCTGCTGACGCTGTGGCTCCGTTCCCGGTCAGGCCGCTGGATCGTGACCGGCGCGACCCGCTGACCGTTTCACGTGAAACACCAGTCCTGCCACGTTTCACGTGAAACACCAGGGCCCGCCACGTTTCACGTGAAACATCACGAGCCTCCTCCAACTGTTGGGCATGCAAGAGGGGCCGTATCCGACGGGATACGGCCCCTCTCACAACTGCTCAAGCCGAACGCAGCGATCAGGCCGCGACGACCTCGATGTTGACCTTGGCGGCAACCTCGGGGTGCAGACGCACGGACGTCTCGTGAGCGCCGAGGGTCTTGATCGGCGCGCCGAGCTCGATGCGGCGCTTGTCGACCTCGGGGCCACCGGAAGCCTTGATCGCCGAGGCGATGTCGGCCGGGGTGACGGAACCGAAGAGACGACCGGCGTCGCCGGAGCGAACAGCCAGACGGACCTTGACGGCCTCGAGCTGGCCCTTGATCTGGTTGGCCTGCTCGATGGTCTGGATCTCGTGGATCTTGCGAGCACGACGGATCTGCTCGACGTCCTTCTCGCCACCCTTGGTCCAGCGGATAGCGAACTTCCGCGGGATCAGGTAGTTGCGAGCGTAACCGTCCTTGACGTCAACGACGTCGCCCGCGGCACCGAGGCCGGAGACCTCGTGGGTGAGGATGATCTTCATGAGTCGGTCACCCTTCCCTTATCGCGCGGTGGAGGTGTAGGGCAGCATCGCCATCTCACGGCTGTTCTTGACAGCCGTGGCGACGTCACGCTGGTGCTGCGTGCAGTTGCCGGTCACGCGGCGGGCACGGATCTTGCCGCGGTCGGAAATGAACTTCCGCAGCATGTTCGTGTCCTTGTAGTCCACGTACGTGACCTTGTCCTTGCAGAAAGCGCAGACCTTCTTCTTAGGCTTGCGCACAGGCGGCTTCGCCATGGTGTTTCTCCTGTGTGATCAAGAAGTGGGAGTGAGCCCCTAGAAGGGGGGCTCGTCCGAGTAGCCGCCGCCGGCGCTGCCGCCGCCGGAGTTTCCACCCCAGCCGCCGCCACCGCCGCCGCCCTGCTGGCCACCGGCGGGAGCGCCGCTGGCCCACGGGTCGTCAGCGGGAGCGCCGCCGCCCTGCTGGCCGCCGCCAGAGTTTCCACCCCAGCCGCCGCCACCCTGGCCGCCACCGCCGCCGCCGTAACCGCCCTGGCCACCACGCCCGGCACCGCCGGCCGTCTTGGTGACCTTGGCCGTGGCATTGCGCAGGCTGGCGCCGACTTCCTCGACGTCCAGCTCGTAGACCGTGCGCTTGACGCCCTCACGGTCCTCGTAGGACCGCTGCTTCAGCCGGCCCTGCACGATGACGCGCATGCCTCGCTGGAGCGACTCGGCGACGTTCTCCGCCGCCTGACGCCAGACCGAGCAGGTCAGGAACAGGCTCTCGCCGTCCTTCCACTCGTTGGTCTGACGGTCGAAGGTGCGGGGGGTGGACGCGACACGGAACTTCGCGACCGCCGCACCGGAGGGGGTGAAGCGCAGCTCGGGGTCGTCGACAAGATTGCCGACGACCGTGATGACGGTCTCGCCTGCCATGGGGAACCTCTCGGCGGGTTTGCTGCTCTGGCTGCTTGGTTGCTGCTACTCGAATCCCGAGATCAGCTGAGCGGGGAAGCTCAGTGGGTCTCGGGACGGAGGACCTTGGTCCGGAGGACCGACTCGTTCAGGTTCATCTGGCGGTCGAGCTCCTTGACGACCGCAGGCTCGGCCTGCAGGTCGATGACCGAGTAGATGCCCTCAGGCTTCTTCTTGATCTCGTACGAGAGACGACGACGGCCCCAGGTGTCGACCTTCTCGACCTTTCCGTTGCCCTCACGGACGACGGAGAGGAAGTTCTCGATCAGGGGGGCGACAGCGCGCTCCTCCAGATCGGGGTCGAGGATGACCATCACCTCGTAGTGACGCATGTGGAACCCACCTCCTTTGGACTCAGCGGCCACGGTCGTTCCGTGGCAGGAGGGTCGTGATGCGTAAGCAACGGTATCGGCCGCCACTGACAATCGGGGCTTCCTCGCGGTAGTCCCGGTCGTGACATGGGCAGACACCGGTGCAGAGGGTACAGAGTACCCGCACCCTGGCTTCCGGTTGAAATCCGGCCGCCAGGACCGACAATCTGTACACATCGGGTGTGTATGGCGCTACGATGCGCCGCCTTTCGCAGGAGGTGCCCTATGGCACAAGCATTGCGACCCAACACCGTCGGAGGCCTGTTCGCCACGGACGGCAAATCCCACCCCCTCCAGGACACCCTGCTCGCGGTGACCCTGGTCCTGGGGATCACATCGTTCGTCACGGCGATGTTCCACAACCTGCATCTGCTCAGTTCCTGGGCCGGGCTGGTGGGAATCCTCACCGGCGCCTACGGCCAGTGGATCTCGGAGACGACCCGTGAGCGCTTCGGACTGATCCTCGGTCTCGGCGCCTCGGCGATCGGCTTCTTCCTCGGCATGGCGCACGGCGGCCTCTTCGGTTGACGCCCAGGGCACCGTCCCTCTGACACCACACAAAGCACCACGGAACGCCCCGGCGGCCCATGAGCCGGGGCGCAGGTGCCGTACGCCCAGTCGGGGCGCTCGTCAGGCGCAGTAGGCTTCGGCGCGAGAGCCGGAGCCCCTGTACCCATGGGGACACACCAGCCCGAGGAGCGCCCCGAATGAGCCTGACCCTGAGGACGATCAGCCGCGAGCAGCATCTGGCATACATCCAGAGCCTGCCGGCGGCGAGCCACATGCAGGTTCCGGCCTGGGCAGACGTCAAGGCGGAGTGGCGCTCCGAGAGCCTCGGCTGGTTCGACGACAAGACCGGCGAGATGGTGGGCGCAGGGCTGGTTCTCTACCGTCAGCTGCCCAAGATCAAGCGCTATCTCGCCTATCTGCCCGAGGGCCCGGTCATCAACTGGTTCGCACCGAACCTGACCGACTGGCTGGAACCGATGCTCGCCCACCTCAAGCACCAGGGCGCGTTCTCGGTGAAGATGGGCCCGCCGGTCATCATCCGGCGCTGGGAGGCCACGTCGATCAAGGCCGGCATCCAGAACCCGGACGTGAAGCGGCTGCGCGACATCGAGGCCGACTTCATCGAGCCGCGCGCCTTCGAGGTCGCCGACAAGCTCCGCCGAATGGGTTGGCAGCAGGGCGAGGACGGCGGCGCCGGATTCGGCGACGTCCAGCCCCGCTACGTCTACCAGGTGCCGCTGGCGAACCGATCCCTGGAAGAGGTCCACAAGAACTTCAACCAGCTGTGGCGCCGCAACATCAAGAAGGCCGAGAAGGCCGGCGTCGAGGTCGTCCAGGGTGGCTACCACGACCTCGAGGAATGGCAGCGGCTGTACGAGATCACGGCCGTGCGCGACCACTTCCGGCCCCGCCCGCTGTCGTACTTCCAGCGCATGTGGACGGCCCTCAACACCGAGGACCCCAACCGCATGCGGCTGTACTTCGCCCGCCACAACGGCGTGAACCTGTCGGCGGCGACCATGCTGATCGTCGGCGGGCACGTCTGGTACTCCTACGGCGCCTCCGACAACATCGGCCGCGAGGTCCGGCCCTCGAACGCGATGCAGTGGCGGATGCTGCGCGACGCCTACGCGCTCGGCGCGACCGTCTACGACCTGCGCGGCATCTCCGACTCGCTGGACGAGACCGACCACCTGTTCGGCCTGATCCAGTTCAAGGTCGGCACCGGCGGGCAGGCGGCCGAGTACCTCGGCGAGTGGGACTTCCCGCTCAACAAGCTGCTCCACAAGGCGCTCGACATCTACATGTCGCGCCGCTGAACCCCGCCCGTTTGCTTCCATAGCTTCGGGGGCTTCGACTCGTTCGTTCGCTTCCATACCTCTGATACACCGCAGCCACGAGAAAGGTTCCAGGTCCGGCCATGGCGCTCACGCTCTACGTCGACACCGCGCGCTGGCGTGCGCACCACAAGCACGTGCAGGACCAGTTCCCAGGGCTCGTCCCGGTCTGCAAGGGCAACGGCTACGGCTTCGGGCACGAGCGGCTGGCGGAGGAGGCCACCCGGCTCGGTTCGGACGTCCTCGCGGTCGGCACGACGTACGAGGCCGCGCGCATCAAGGACTGGTTCGGCGGTGACCTGCTGGTGCTGACGCCGTACCGGCGCGGCGAGGAGCCTGTACCGCTGCCCGACCGGGTCATCCGCTCGGTCTCGTCCATCGACGGGGTCTACGGTCTCGTGGGCGCCCGGGTGGTCATCGAGGTGATGTCCTCGATGAAGCGGCACGGCATCAGCGAGCAGGACCTGCCGCAGCTGCACGCCGCCATAGAGAACGTCCGCCTGGAGGGCTTCGCCATCCACCTGCCGCTGGACCGCACCGACGGCTCGGATGCCGTCGAGGAGGTCATCGGCTGGATGGACCGCCTGCGCGCGGCCCGGCTGCCGCTGCACACGATGTTCGTCAGCCATCTCAAGGCCGAGGATCTCGCGCGCCTGCAGCAGCAGTTCCCGCAGACCCGCTTCCGCGCCCGCATCGGCACGCGGCTGTGGCTGGGGGACCACGAGGCCACCGAGTACCGCGGCGCGGTCCTGGACGTCACCCGCGTCAGCAAGGGCGACCGGTTCGGCTACCGCCAGCAGAAGGCGGCCTCGGACGGCTTCCTGGTCGTCGTGGCGGGCGGTACGTCGCACGGCGTGGGTCTGGAGGCCCCCAAGGCGCTCCACGGCGTCATGCCGCGCGCCAAGGGCGTCGCCCGCGCCGGCCTGGCCACGGTGAACCGGAACCTTTCTCCGTTCGTCTGGGGCGGCAAGCAGCGCTGGTTCGCCGAACCGCCGCACATGCAGGTCTCGATCCTGTTCGTCCCCTCCGACGCCCCCGAGCCGACGGTGGGCGAGGAACTGGTGGCCCATCTGCGGCACACCACCACGCAGTTCGACCGGATCGTCGACCGCTGAGGACCGTAAGGACCGGCTGAGCAGCCGTACGCAACCAGCACAAAGGCCGTGCACGGAATCCCGTGCACGGCCTTTCGCGTGGACTCCCTACGCCGTGTTCGCTCAGAGCGAACTGTCCTTGGAGGAGTCCGCCTCCCGCTCGCCCCACTCCACCGGCGTACCGCCGAAGTGAGCGGCGTGGCGCGGGGGATGGGCCGCGGGGCCGAGGACGAACACGTCCTCCGCGCCGTCGAGCACGCCCCCCGAAGGGTCGTCGTCGCCGGCCCGGCGCACCACGTCCCGTTCCGGCATCCAGATGTCACGCACCACCACGGCACACAGGTACAGCGTTCCGAGCAGATGCAGGGCGATGGCCCAGTGGTAGCCGTCCTGGGGAAGGCCCTTGTGGGCGTCCCCGCTGGTCGTGTACGCGAGATACATCCAGATCCCCAGGAAGTACGCCACCTCGCAGGCCTGCCAGATCAGGAAGTCCCGCCACCTGGGGCGGGCCAGCACGGCGAGGGGGACCAGCCACAGGACGTACTGCGGCGAGTAGACCTTGTTGGTGAGGATGAACGCCGCGACGATCAGGAAGGCCAGCTGGGCGAAGCGCGGCCGGCGCGGGGCGGTCAGCGTGATCGCCGCGATGCCTGCGCAGGACAGCAGCACCAGCAGCGTGGCCAGCGTGTTGACCGTATCGGTCTCCAGCGGGTCGGAGGAGTTCTGGGCGAGGATCAGCCAGAAGGAGCCGAAGTCGACGCCGCGCTCCTGGCTGAACTCGTAGAACTTCGACCAGCCGTCCCAGGCGAGGAGCATCACCGGAAGGTTCACGACCAGCCAGGAGACGGCGGCACCCCCCAGAGCCTTCCCGAAGTCCCGCCACTTGCCCGCGCGCCAGCAGAGCACGAACAGCGGGCCGAGCAGGAAGACGGGATAGAGCTTGGCGGCCGTGGCGAGGCCCAGCAGGACACCGAAGGCGAGCGCGCGGCCCCGGGACCACATCAGCATCGCGGCGGCCGTCAGGGAGACCGCCAAGAGGTCCCAGTTGATGGTGGCGGTCAGCGCGAAGGCGGGCGCCAGGGCGACCAGCAGACCGTCCCAGGGACGCCGGGCGTGCGTACGGGTCACGCAGACGGCGATGACGGCCGCACAGGCCATCAGCATCCCCGCGTTGACCATCCAGTACCACTGCTCCTGGTCCTGGATGCTGCCGCTGCCCGGCGTGAGCCAGGAGGCGACCTCCATGAACACACCGGTCAGCACCGGGTATTCGAGGTACTCCATGTCGCCGTCGAGCTTGTCGAAGTACGGCACGAGCCCATCGGCGAAACCGCGCCCCGCGTAGAGGTGCGGGATGTCCGAGTAGCAGGCGTGGGTGTACTGCGAGCTGGCGCCGAAGAACCAGTCGCCGTTGTAGCAGGGCGCCTTCTGGATCAGGCCGAGGGCGAACATCCCGATCGCCACGAGCGCGATCACCCGCACGGGAGTCCACCAGGACGTCCCGAGCAGCGCACGCCGCCCGATCGGACCACCGATCAACTCACTACCGCTCGCGGCGATCTCGTCGTCCTTGGTCGGCCGCACCGAGTCCGGCTCGTGCACGCTCGCTTGCGTCGATTCTGCGCTGGGCATGGGGCACATCCTGCCGTACGCGCCTAGGAACACGCCGAGGGCCGCCGCACCTGGTGGATGCGGCGGCCCATGTTTCACGTGAAACACCCTCGACGGACGATAGGGCGGCTAACCGGTCGAACCTCCGAAGATGCCCCCATTGCCATTGCTGTTGCCCCGGGTGGTGTCCGACTCCGTGGCCGTCGGAGTGGAGCTCACGCCTCCGTCCGTGGTGCCGCCGGAGTTCGCCCCGCCGGTGTCCTCGCACTGGAAGCCGAAGCAGCTCTCCGACACCGAGGGCGAGGGAGCACTGATGCTCGGGCTGGGCGTCTCGCTCGGCGTCTCACTGGGCGTCGGACTGGGCGTCTCGGAGACGGTGGGAGTCGGGGACGGGGCGCCCTGCTCGTCCTGGATCTCGCCGATCTGCTCAGCGTCCGGGAAGCCAGGGTCACTGGCCCCCTTCAAGGCGGCCTTCATGTACTCGGTCCAGATGGACGTCGGGATGTCACCACCGTGGATGGAGTCCTCACCCGCCGTGCCGTTCATGGAGAGCAGCCTGCTGCTCTTCGGGTCCTCCCGGAACATCGCGATCGACGTCGACAGCTGCTGGGTGTAACCGACGAACCAGGCGGACTTGTTCTCGTCCGTGGTACCGGTCTTGCCGGCCGCCGTACGGCCCAGCGCCCTCGCGTTCTTACCCGTTCCGTTCTCGATGACGTTCTCGAGTACGTCCGTGACGTTGTGCGCCACGTTCTCGGGCATCGCCAGCGTGACCTTCGGCTTCTCGAAGCCCGGCAGCTCCTGGCCGTCCTTCTTGACCTGGGTCACGGAGTACGGGTCGGCGTGCTTGCCCGAGGCCGCGAAGGTGGCGTAGGCGTCCGCCATGCGAATCGCGCTGGGGGTCGACGTACCGAGGGAGAAGGAGGCGTTGGGGGTCTGCGGCATGCTCTCGTCCAGGATCCCGGACTTCTCCGCGACGTTCCGCACCTTGCTGAGTCCCACGTCCATGCCGAGCTGCACGAACGGCGTGTTGACGGACTGCTCCATGGCCTTGCGCAGGGAGATGTAACCCCAGGGATAGTCGCTCTCGTTCTCCTGGTAGAAGACCGAGTTGTCCTTCTTCAGGACGTAGCTGCCGTCGTTGTTCCGGATCTTCAGATGGTCGTTGCCGTTGTACTTGCTCAGCGGCGAGACACCGACGTTCGGATCCTTGTAGGTGCCGTACTCCATCGCGGCGGCGAGCACGAACGGCTTCCATGTCGAACCGACGGGCACGCCCGAGGTGTTCGCGTTGTTGTTGAAGTGGCCGTTCTCGTAACCAGCGCCGCCGTACAGCGCGACGATGGCACCGTCCTTGGGCCGCACCGACGCCGCACCGAACTGGACGTGCTTGTCCAGGTCGCGCTTCTTCGGGTCGATCTTCTCTTTCTCGATCTTCTTGACGGCTGCCGAGAGGGCGTCGACCTTGGGCTTCTCGAAGGTCGTGTAGATCTGGTAGCCGCCCTTGTCGAACTCGGTCTGCGAGATCTTCGAGTGGGAGAGCACGTACTTCTTGGCCGTGTCGACGAGGTAGCTGACCTGGCCGGTCATGCCCTTGGTCGCCTTGAGGCCCTGGGGCGTGGGCCACTTCTTGATGGCCTTCTGATACTCGGCCTCCGTGATGCGCTTGTCGTCGTGCATCTGCTCCAGGATCCAGGCCCAGCGCTCCTTGGAGCGCTTGGTGTTGGCCTCCTTGGTCGCCGACGGGTCGAAGCTCGTGTTGTCCACCGGGTCGTAGTACGTCGGACCCTTGAGCAGCGCGGCGAGGAAGGCGCACTCGGAGACCGAGAGGTCCTCGGCGTCCTTGCCGAAGTAGGTCTGCGCGGCGGCCTGGATGCCGTAGGCGCTACGGCCGTAGTACGAGGTGTTCAGGTAGCCCTGGAGGATGTCCTGCTTGGTGAGCTTCGTGCCCACCTTTATGGAGATGAACATCTCCTTGAACTTCCGGGAGACCGTCTGCTCCTGGCTCAGGTACGTGTTCTTCACGTACTGCTGGGTGATCGTCGAGCCACCCTGGGTGTCGCCGCCCCGGGCCATGTTGGCCAGTGCTCGCGCGATGCCCATGGGGTCGACGCCCGAGTCGGAGTAGAAGCTCTTGTTCTCGGCCGAGATCACGGCCCACTGCATGGCCGAGGGAATCTTGGAGATGTCGACGTTCTGCCGGTTCACGCCACTGCCGGTGGCGACCATCCGGGAGCCGTCCGCCCAGTAGTAGACGTTGTTCTCCGACTTGGCGGCGGCGTTCTCGTCGGGGATGCCGACCATGGCGTACCCGATCCCCGCGATCGCGACCAGACCGCCGAGGAACGTCAGACACAGTCCGGACACGAGCCGCCAGGACGGCACCCAGCGCTGCCAGCCGTACTTGCCGGCCCGCGGGTAGTCGACGAACCGCTTCTCGCTCGAGGCGGAGGCTCGGCCCCGTCCAGGTCCGCTCGGGCCGCCCGGGGCCCCTCGCCGGGCGCCACGGCCGGTGGGCTCGGGCGCTCTGCGTCGGCTGCCCCCGGATCTCTGTGCCGCGCGTCGGGCCTCGGCCCGGCTGCTGTACGGCCGCTCCTCGCCGCCCGGCCCGTAGGAATCCGACCCGTACGCGTCGGATGGAGACCCGGTGGCGCCACGCGGTGCCGCACGGCGGCCGGAGGACGAGCCGGACTGGCCGCGTCGGGCCGCGGCACGTCCGCCTCCCTGCGGCTGCGGCGGTTTGCGACGGTGCTCGCTCATCGAACGACTACTCCTCGGGCAGGCGCACCCGTGCGCGCCTGGAAACAGCGGCTGGTTTCCGGTCCCCCCGAAGTACGGATGGCGACGCTTGCGCATTCACCCGTACTGCACCGGGGACGACGACGCCCCCAGGCGTCACTTGGTTCCCGGTGGTGTGCATGCCGCACAGACTACGCACCGTCAAAACCCGCCGAGTCCTGAAGGTCACCCCAAATCAGGCAACTCGCCTCCAACGAAACGGTGATGTGATCCCGTTCACCGTCCCCCCACTTGTCGCATCCGGAAGGTCGTTCTATCGTCTGGATGTATCGAGTCGATACATCAGAGCGACATAAGCGGGCCGAAGGCCGAGAGGAGGCGATCATGAGCCGGCGTTCCGGGATCCTCGAGTTCGCCGTACTCGGTCTCCTCCGCGAGTCCCCGATGCACGGCTACGAGCTGCGCAAACGACTCAATACGTCGCTGGGCGTGTTCCGTGCGTTCAGCTACGGCACGCTCTACCCCTGCCTCAAGACGCTGGTCGCCAACGGCTGGTTGATCGAGGAACCGGGGAACGCTCCTGAGGACGCCCTCGCCGCATCGCTGGCAGGACGTCGCGCCAAGATCGTCTATCGGTTGACGGCGGAAGGTAAGGAGCACTTCGAGGACCTGCTCTCGCAGACCGGCCCCGATTCCTACGAGGACGAGCACTTCGCCGCGCGTTTCGCCTTCTTCGGGCAGACGTCGCGCGACGTACGCGTACGCGTGCTGGAGGGCCGCCGCAGCCGGTTGGAGGACCGGCTGGACAAGATGCGCGTCTCCTTCGCGCGCACCCGGGAGCGCCTCGACGACTACACGCTTGAGCTCCAGCGCCACGGAATGGAGTCCGTGGAGCGCGAAGTGCGCTGGCTGAACGAGCTCATCGAGAGCGAGCGGGCCGGACGGGACCTCAAGGGGTCCGCTTCCGGGGGGTCCGCTCAGCCCTCTCAGCAGAACAACACATCTGGAGCGCCGGGCAACCTGCCACGGTCCGGGGACACCCCCCGGCCCGATACGCCCGACGACACCACCACGTGAGCGCCCAGTCAGGGCCTCACTCATACACACAGGGAGCAACCGGAATGGGTTCGGTCCGCGTAGCCATCGTTGGCGTGGGCAACTGCGCCGCGTCGCTGGTCCAGGGAGTCGAGTACTACAAGGACGCCGACCCGGCGTCCAAGGTCCCCGGCCTCATGCACGTCCAGTTCGGCGACTACCACGTCGGTGACGTCGAGTTCGTCGCCGCCTTCGACGTCGACGCGAAGAAGGTCGGCCTCGACCTCTCGGACGCCATCGGTGCCAGCGAGAACAACACCATCAAGATCTGCGACGTCCCGAACAAGGGCGTCACGGTCCAGCGCGGCCACACCCTCGACGGTCTCGGCAAGTACTACCGCGAGACCATCGAGGAGTCCGCCGAGGCCCCGGTCGACGTCGTCCAGGTCCTCAAGGACAAGCAGGTCGACGTTCTCGTCTGCTACCTGCCGGTCGGTTCCGAGGACGCGGCGAAGTTCTACGCCCAGTGCGCCATCGACGCCAAGGTCGCCTTCGTCAACGCCCTTCCGGTCTTCATCGCCGGCACCAAGGAGTGGGCGGACAAGTTCACCGAGGCGGGCGTCCCGATCGTCGGCGACGACATCAAGTCGCAGGTCGGCGCCACCATCACGCACCGTGTGATGGCCAAGCTGTTCGAGGACCGCGGTGTCCGTCTCGAGCGCACCATGCAGCTCAACGTCGGCGGCAACATGGACTTCAAGAACATGCTGGAGCGCGACCGCCTCGAGTCCAAGAAGATCTCGAAGACGCAGGCCGTCACCTCGCAGATCCCCGACCGTGACATGGGCGCCAAGAACGTCCACATCGGTCCCTCGGACTACGTGGCCTGGCTCGACGACCGCAAGTGGGCCTACGTCCGCCTCGAGGGCCGTGCCTTCGGCGACGTCCCGCTGAACCTGGAGTACAAGCTCGAGGTCTGGGACTCCCCGAACTCCGCGGGTGTCATCATCGACGCCCTGCGCGCCGCGAAGATCGCCAAGGACCGCGGCATCGGTGGCCCGATCCTGTCGGCGTCCTCGTACTTCATGAAGTCCCCGCCGGTCCAGTACTTCGACGACGAGGCCTACGCCAACGTCGAGAAGTTCATCAAGGGTGAAGTCGAGCGCTAAAGGCGCCGCGGCTCATTGAAAATCGCTCCTGCCAGGGCTGTGTCGAGGGTCCCCGGGTGGTATCGCCCGGGGACCCTGTCCTTATGTGAGGCTGTGCGCCATGGCCGTCGTACGTGACCTGCGCGTCCTGCTGCGCTTCCAAGGCTTCAGGCGCCTGCTCGCCGTACGTCTGCTCTCCCAGGGCGCCGACGGCGTCTACCAGGTCGCACTCGCCGCCTACGTCGTCTTCTCCCCGGAGAAACAGACCTCGGCCACGGCCATCGCCTCCGCCATGGCCGTCCTGCTGCTCCCCTACTCCCTGGTGGGCCCCTTCGCCGGCGTCCTGCTGGACCGCTGGCGCCGCCGCCAGGTCTTCCTCTACGGCAATCTCGTCCGCGCCCTGATGGCCGCGGCGACCGCCGTCCTGATGGTCAGCCACGCCCCGGACTGGCTCTTCTACGCCTCCGCCCTGTGCGTCACCGCCGTCAACCGCTTCGTCCTGTCGGGCCTGTCCGCCGCCCTGCCCCGCGTGGTCGACGACGAACGCCTGGTCCTCGCCAACTCCCTGTCCCCGACGGCAGGCACCCTCGCCGCGACCGCCGGGGGCGGACTGGCCTTCCTCGTACGCCTGGTGGTCGCCGACTCCGACGCTGCCGTGGTCCTGCTGGGCGCCGCCCTCTACCTGTGCGCCGCGCTCGCATCGCTGCGCATGTCACGCGAGCTTCTCGGTCCCGACCGGGAGTTGGTGCGCCCGCACCTCTCGGCGGCGCTCTCCGGCACCGCCCGCGACCTGGTGGCGGGCGTCCGCCACCTGGCCTCCCCGCCCCGCCGACGGGCCGCCCAGGCGCTCGGCGCGATGACGCTGATGCGGTTCTGCTACGGGGCCCTGCTGGTCATGCTGCTGATGCTCTGCCGGTACGCGCTCTCCTCGACCACCGACGACGGCCTGGCCCTGCTGGGGCTGGCGTTGGGCATCTCCGGTGCGGGCTTCTTCGTGGCTGCCGTGGTGACCCCGTGGGCGACGGGACGGCTGCGCCCCGGCCGCTGGATCGCCGTGTGCGCGGTGTCCGCGGCGGTCCTGGAACCGGCTCTCGGTCTCCCCTTCACCGTCGCGCCCATGCTGGCAGCGGCGTTCGTCCTGGGCCTGACCACCCAGGGAGCGAAGATCGCGACCGACACCATCGTGCAGTCCTCGGTCGACGACGGCTTCCGGGGCCGGATCTTCTCCGTCTACGACGTGCTCTTCAACGTCGCCTTCGTCGGTGCCGCCGCCGTGGCCGCCCTGATACTCCCGCCCGACGGTCGCTCCGTCGTGCTGGTGGTCACGGTGGCCGTTATCTACGGAGCGATTGGGGCGGCTATGTTCCGCTTTGAACGTCCGTAAGTGTCACATCAATGCCACAGAGCCCCCCTGGATTGCTGGAGTGTCAGTGGAGCCCGGTAACTTACGTGCGTCTTACGCGCTCCTTAGGTGCGTCACATACCCATGTTCTAGGGGGATCCCCGCATGTCCACTCCGCCGCCCCAGGGCCAGAACCCGTACGCCCAGGGCCAGCAGCCCCAGGCCCCGTACCCGCCCCAGGGCGGCAACCCCTTCGCTCAGGGCCAGCCGGGCGTCCCCCCGCAGGGCACCGCGCCGTACGCGCCGGTTCCGCCGGCTCCTCCCTCCCGCCGCTTCGGCAAGAAGGCCTTGCGTATCGTCGGCTTCATCGTCGTCGCGATACTCATCGCCGGCGGCAAGTGGTTCTTCAGCAAGACCGACGCGGAGACCACGTCCGTCGGCAGCTGCATGCACAACGAGGGCACGCAGATCAGCCCGGACCTGAAGACGGTTGACTGCACCTCGTCCGACGCTGAGTACAAGGTCGTCGAGAAGTTCGACGACACCAGCGACGACAGCAAGTGTGAGGCCGTCAAGACTGCGGAGATCTCGTACTACCAGACGGGCGACGGCCACGACGTGGTTCTCTGCCTGAAGGAAGTCAAGTAACGCGCACCTTCGCTTTGAGGGGTGATGTTTCACGTGAAACATCACCCCTCAAGCGTTGCCTGGAGAAGGCTTGACGGCAGCGGGGCATGTTTCACGTGAAACATGCCCCGCTTTCACCGCCTCAGCCTTGCTCGGTCCACCACTCCTTGAGCGCCTTGGCCGCGGCCTCTTCGCCCATCGGCCCGTTCTCCAGGCGCAGTTCCAGCATGTGCTTGTAGGCACGACCCACGGCGGGACCAGGCCCCACGCCGAGGATCTCCATGATCTGGTTGCCGTCCAGGTCCGGGCGGATCGCGTCGAGCTCCTCCTGCTCCTGGAGCTGGGCGATCCGCTCCTCCAGACCGTCGTACGCACGGGACAGTGCGGCCGCCTTGCGCTTGTTGCGCGTGGTGCAGTCCGAGCGGGTCAGCTTGTGGAGACGGTCGAGGAGGTGGCCGGCGTCACGGACGTAGCGGCGGACCGCGGAGTCCGTCCACTCGCCCATGCCATAGCCGTGAAAGCGCAGGTGGAGTTCGACCAGACGTGAGACGTCCTTCACCAACTCGTTGGAGTACTTCAGCGCCGTCATGCGCTTCTTGGTCATCTTCGCGCCGACCACCTCGTGGTGGTGGAACGAGACCCGGCCGTCCTTCTCGAAGCGACGCGTGCGCGGCTTGCCGATGTCGTGCAGCAGGGCGGACAGGCGCAGTACCAGGTCGGGACCGTCCTCCTCCAGCGCCATCGCCTGCTCCAGGACGATCAACGTGTGCTCGTAGACGTCCTTGTGCCGGTGGTGCTCGTCGCTCTCCAGACGCAGAGCCGGGAGCTCGGGCAGGACATGGTCGGCGAGGCCGGTGTCGACCAGCAGCGTGAGGCCCTTGCGGGGGTGTGCGGACAGGACCAGCTTGTTCAGCTCGTCCCGCACCCGCTCGGCCGAGACGATCTCGATCCGCCCGGACATCTCCTTCATCGCCGTGACGACCTCGGGGGCCACCTCGAAGTCGAGCTGGGCGGCGAAGCGCGCGGCCCGCATCATCCGCAGCGGGTCGTCCGAGAAGGACGCCTCAGGCGTACCCGGGGTGCGCAGGACACGCTCCGCGAGGTCGTCCAGGCCGCCGTGCGGGTCGATGAACTCCTTCTCCGGCAGCGCGACCGCCATCGCGTTCACCGTGAAGTCCCGGCGGGCGAGGTCCTCCTCGATGGAGTCGCCGTACGACACCTCGGGCTTGCGCGAGGTCCGGTCGTACGCCTCCGACCGATAGGTGGTCACCTCGATCTGGAAGCTTCTGACGGCGTCTCCGACGCGGGCGTCCTTCTGCACCCCGACCGTGCCGAAGGCGATCCCGACCTCCCACACGGCGTCCGCCCACGGGCGCACGATCTTCAGTACGTCCTCGGGACGGGCGTCGGTCGTGAAGTCCAGGTCGTTGCCGAGCCGGCCGAGCAGCGCGTCCCGGACCGAGCCGCCGACCAGGGCGAGAGAGAACCCGGCCTCCTGGAAACGGCGGGCAAGGTCGTCGGCGACAGGAGCGACCCGCAGCAGTTCACTGACCGCGCGGGACTGCACCTGGCTCAGGGCGCTGGAGGTGTGTTCGTTGGCGTTCGGCACAACAGAAGAGGGTACGTGGCCCCGGCGATCCCGAGCGCCTCCATTAAATCTGCACAGACGGGTACGCGGCGCCGTCGCCCCGGACGTACGGAATCGCTCCCCTTTATACGCCCACATACGGGACGCCCCCGGCCCTTCCCCCGATCTTGTGGAGCAGTCCGCGGCACTTCCCCTCAGCGGGCATCGTTACGATGCGTGGACGCACATTCCGACGACCACTGACGACGACGAGGGACGGGCGAGCGCGTGGCCGAGGCGGCAGACTTCCAGGGAACGAGTCCCTCACCTGCCCGTCGCTGGCTGCGGCGCACCGGAGCCCTGCTCGCCGGGACACCCCTGCTGGCCGGCCTGCTTCAGCTGCCCGCCGCGCCCGCGGAAGCCGCGTCCGGCACCGGCACGGTGGCCGTCTCCCTGGACTCGCTCACCCCCAGCGTCCCCACGGACGGCGACACGCTGACCGTGTCCGGCACCGTCACCAACCAGGGCAAGCAGGCGGTCACCGACGCCCAGGTGGACCTGCGCGTGGGGCCCGAGGTGAATACGCGTTCGGCGATCGACACCATCTCCGGGCGCACCGACTTCCAGCCGGGGCTCGACGGGGACATCGTCGGCGGCAAGTACGCCGAGAAGTTCGCCAAGCTCACCCCTGGGGTCGCCCAGAACTTCAGCATCTCCGTGCCGGTCGACGAGCTGGACCTCGGTTCGGACGGCGTCTACCAGCTCGGCGTCTCCCTGACCGGTGAGACCGCCGCACAGCAGTGGCAGCAGGTGCTCGGCATCCAGCGGACGTTCCTGCCCTGGCAGCCCGAGGACGCCGACAGCAAGACGAAGACGACGGTCCTGTGGCCGCTGGTCTCCACGGCCCACATGACGGCGGAGACGGGGTCCAACGAGCAGCAGACGCCGGTCTTCCTCGACGACGACCTCGCCAAGGAGATCGCCCCGGGCGGCCGTCTGGAGCAGATGCTGTCGCTGGGCAAGCAGCTGGACGTCACCTGGGTGATCGACCCGGACCTGCTGGCGTCCGTCGACGCGATGACGCGCGCCTACCGCGTCGAGTCGGGCGGCGGCACCGTGGCCGGGACGCATCAGCGGGTCGCCATGGACTGGCTGGCCGAACTCCAGGAAGCGGTCGCGGACAAGGAGATCGTCGCCCTCCCCTTCTCCGACCCCGACCTGGCCTCCCTCGCCCACAACGGAACCTCCGTCACCGGCTCGCTCAACCACCTCAAGGAAGCCACCGACGCCGCCATCACCACGGTGAGGACGGTGCTGCACGTGACGCCGAACACCGACTTCGCCTGGCCCGTCGAGGGCGCCGTGGACCCGTCGATCGTCAAGGTCGCCACCTCCGCGGGCGCCGACAAGGTGATCGCCCGCAGCGACAGCCTGCAGGAGCTGGGCGGGCTGACCTACACGCCCTCCGCGGCCCGCCCCATCGGCGGCGGAACCACCGCGGTGGTCGCGGACGCCCGGCTGTCCACGGCCTTCCAGGGCGACCTGACGAAGGCGTCCACGGCCACGCTCGCCGTACAGAAGTTCCTCGCCTCGAGCCTTGCGCTCAACGTGCAGACCGACAAGCAGCGCAGCATCGTCGTCGCCCCGCAGCGGATGCCGACGGCGAGCCAGGCGCGGGCGATGGCCGATGCCGTGTCCGCCCTCCAGGACGGGGACTGGTCACGGTCCCAGGACCTCACGGCGGCGGCCGCCGCGAAGCCGGACACGAGTGCCACCACCAGGGTGCCTGCGGCGTCCGCCTACCCGTCCGTGCTGCGCAAGCGGGAACTGTCCAAGGCCGCCTTCGAGGAGATCGCGACCACGCAGGCCGAGCTCAACAAGTTCAAGGTCATCCTCAGTGACCAGTCGCGGGTGGTGACCCCCTTCGGGCGGGCCATGAACCGTGAGATGTCCACGTCGTGGCGCGGGCGTGCCGCCGAGGCGCAGCGCTACCGCACCAGCGTGAAGGTCTACCTCGACTCCCTCACCGACCAGGTCAAGCTGATCGACAAGTCGGAGACCAAGCTCTCCGGACGCAGTGCCACGATCCCGGTGACCGTGCAGAACAACCTGGTGCAGGGCGTCGAGCACCTCGTGCTGCGGCTCACCTCCACGAGCCCCAACCGTCTCAAGATCGGCGACGGCGACTACCAGGAACAGCAGGTCGAGGTTTCCGGCGGGCACAGCCAGTCGGTGAAGTTCACCACCTCGGCCCAGGCCAACGGTCGGGCGACGGTCACCGCGCAGCTGTACACGGAGGACGGCCAGGCCTACGGCGATCCGGTCCAGTTCGACGTCAGGGTCACCGAGTTCACGGCCACGGTCATGCTGGTCATCGGGGGCGGCTTCCTCCTGCTCGTCCTCGCCGGCTTCCGGATGTACACGCAGCGCAAACGCGCCGCCGCGCGGGAAGCCGAGGAGGGCGGCCCGGACGAGGCCGACGAGGTCGCGGACGCCACGGAGAACCCCGAGGCCCCCGAGGACCGTCCCGCGGAGGAGTCCGGTACCCGGCTCGACGCGGACGACCCGCAGCAGCCGAGTGACCCTGCACCGGACACCGCAGCGGAAAGCGCCGACCCGTCCGGCACGGGTGAGAGAGTGGACCGTTGAGGATGTCGAGGCCGCCGATGGGCCCGGGACGATGAGGTGGGGTAACCATGAACGCGCCGTACGACGGTGACCGCGGCCAGGCCGCGGACAGCCCGGGCCACCCCGAGGGTCCGCCGCCCGACCACGGCCAGGTACCGCCGCAGCCCCCCGCGGACATGTACCTCCAGGACGCCTACGAGCAGGACCCCTACCGGGCGCAGGACCTCTCCGCCCAGGACCCGGTCGCCGAGGCGCTCTACGACCGCGCCGCGCACCCCCCGCCGCCCCCGGGCACGTACCCGCCGCAGCAGCCGCTGTACGCGCAGCCCCAGCAGTCCCCGTACGCCCCCGACCCGCATGTGTGGGCCCAGACCCCGGCGCCCGAGCCGTCCGGTCCGACCCAGTACCTGCCGTACGGCGACGACCCCCGCACCACCCAGTACGTCGGTGTCGACGACCTCGTCACGCACTCCGCCGAGGAGCGGCACGAGCCGGACGCCTTCGCCCACCTCTTCCGGGACCAGCAGGAAGGCGGGTTCCGGGACGGCCGCTCGCCCTACCGGTCACCGTCGGTCCCCGGCCCCTCCCCGGCGCCGGTGCCGGGCGCCGAGCCGCCCATGCCGCCCTCCGCGGACAGCACGATGAACCTGGGTACCGCGCCCGTGCCGCCTCCGGCCGCGCAGGTCCCGTCGGCTCCGTCGAGCAAGGGCGGGAAGGCCGCGGGCCTGCTGAAGTCGAGCGCGGTGATGGCGGCGGGCACCATGGTGTCGAGGCTCACCGGATTCGTCCGCTCGGCGATGATCGTCTCGGCGCTCGGTCTGGGCCTGCTGGGTGAGTCCTTCCAGGTGGCCTACCAACTGCCGACGATGATCTACATCCTGACCGTGGGCGGCGGCCTCAACTCCGTGTTCGTCCCTCAGCTGGTGCGTTCCATGAAGGACGACGAGGACGGAGGCGAGGCGTACGCCAACCGGCTGCTGACGCTCGTCATGGTCATCCTCGGCGTGCTCACGGTGCTCGTCATGTTCGCCGCGCCGCTCCTGGTGCGGGCTCTGTCGAACCCGCTGGCCAGTAATCCCGCGGCCAACGAGACCGCCGTCACCTTCACCCGGTACTTCCTGCCCTCGATCTTCTTCATGGGCGTCCACGTGGTGATGGGCCAGATCCTCAACGCCCGCGGCCGGTTCGGCGCCATGATGTGGACGCCGGTCCTGAACAACATCGTCATCATCGTGACGCTCGGCGCGTTCCTGTGGGTGTACGGCACGTCCGAGCGCTCCGGGATGACGGTCCAGAACATCCCGCCCGAGGGCGTCCGACTGCTCGGTGTTGGCGTCCTGCTCGGCCTCGTCGTGCAGGCCCTCGCGATGATCCCTTACCTGCGTGAGACCGGCTTCAAGGTGCGTCTCCGCTTCGACTGGAAGGGTCACGGCCTCGGCAAGGCCGCGATGCTCGCCAAGTGGACGATCTTCTTCGTCCTCGCCAACCAGGCCGGTGCCCTTGTCGTCACCCAGCTGGCCACCGCGGCCATCACGGACTCCGGCGTCCCCGGCACCGGCTTCAGCGCTTACGCCAACGCCCAGCTCATCTGGGGCCTGCCGCAGGCCATCATCACCGTCTCCCTGATGGCCGCCCTGCTGCCCCGTATCTCCCGCTCGGCCGCCGAGGACGACGCGGGTGCCGTGCGCGACGACATCTCCCAGGGCCTGCGCACGACAGCGGTGGCGATCGTGCCGCTCGCCTTCGGGTTCGTCGCTCTCGGCATCCCGATGTGCACCCTGATCTTCGGCTCCTCGGGCGCCGACCAGGCCACGAACATGGGCTTCATGCTGATGGCCTTCGGCCTCGGCCTGATCCCGTACTCCGTGCAGTACGTCGTCCTGCGCGCGTTCTACGCGTACGAGGACACCCGGACGCCCTTCTACAACACGGTCATCGTGGCGGCCGTCAACGCCGCCGCGTCCGCCGCCTGTTACTTCGTACTGCCGGCACGCTGGGCGGTCGTCGGTATGGCCGCCTCGTACGGCCTCGCCTACATGATCGGCGTCGGTGTCGCCTGGAGCCGTCTGCGCAAGCGGCTCGGTGGTGACCTGGACGGCGCCCGTGTCATGCGGACGTACGCCAGACTGTGCATCGCCTCGGTGCCGGCGGCCGTCCTCAGCGGTGCGGCCTGCTACGGCATCGGCCACACGCTCGGCCAGGGCGTCGTCGGCTCCTTCGCCGCCCTGCTCGTCGGTGGTGTGGTCCTGCTCGGGATCTTCTTCGTGGCGGCTCGCAAGATGCGTATCGAGGAGCTGAACTCCCTGGTCGGCATGGTGCGCGGGCGGCTGGGGCGCTGATAAGGGGGTACGCGCACAACCATCGCCCGCCACCGTGTGTCGTGCATAGCGGCGGACTGTGGGCACAATTGGGTTCGGCGTCGGACGGCGCGCACGTAGGTCGGTCGGCGCGCAACGAATGGGGAGGCAGGAACGACGGTGGCGGAACGGAGCACGGCTGCCGTCGACGTGGCAGACAGCGGCGATGAGCCGCTGACCGCACAGGCGGACCAGTCCACGGCCGACGGGGAGGCCCAGAACCGGGAGCGGGACACGGAAAACAACGAGGCACAGGGGAGTGGCGGGACCGGGCGTCCCGAAAAGGCCTCACCGCCCGAGCTGCACAGCGGCCACAAGCTCGCCAGGCGCTACCGGCTGGAGGAGTGCGTCACCCGTCTGGACGGGTTCAGCAGCTGGCGTGCGGTCGACGAGAAACTCCGTCGCGCCGTCGGCGTGCACATTCTGCCCGCGGACCACTCACGAGCCCGTTCCGTCCTGGCCGCCGCCCGCTCGTCCGCGCTGCTCGGCGACCCGCGCTTCGTCCAGGTGCTGGACGCCGTCGAGGAGAACGACGTCGTCTACGTCGTCCACGAGTGGCTGCCCGACGCCACCGAGCTGACCGCGCTCCTGGCCCCCGGGCCGCTGGAGCCGCACGACGCCTACCAGATGGTCAGCCAGATCGCCGCGGCCATGGCGGCGGCGCACCGCGAGGGCCTGGCGCATCTGCGCCTGAACCCCAACGCGGTCCTGCGCACCTCCAGCGGCCAGTGGCGCATCCGCGGCCTCGCCGTGAACGCGGCGCTGCGCGGCATCACCTCCGACACCCCGCAGCGCACGGACACCGAGGCCATCGGCGCCCTGCTGTACGCGGGACTCACCCAGCGCTGGCCGTACGAGAACGACGCCTATGGCCTGTCCGGGTTGCCCAAGGACGTCGGCCTGATCGCCCCCGACCAGGTGCGCGCGGGCGTCCACCGCGGGCTGTCCGAACTGTCGATGCGCGCCCTGGTCAACGACGGCGCGACCGCCTCCCGCCACGAGTCCGCGTGCACCACGCCGGAGGAACTGGTGAAGGCGATCGGCGAGATGCCCCGCATCCGCCCGCCGGAGCCGGCGTTCACCGCGCCGCCCGAGTACCAGCGCACGACGTACCAGCAGGGCACGTACGGCCGTCCGGCGCCGCACCCGGGCGTCACGCAGCCGCTGGCGGCCCCTCCGCCGCCGCTGCAGAGCCGCACCGGCCGGGCCCTGAAGTGGGCCGTCTCCGCGCTGCTGATCGCCGCGCTGGGCCTCGGCAGCTGGCAGCTCGCGGACGCCCTCATGGATCAGGGCAACCAGTCCGACGACACCAACCAGACCCAGACCACGGACGACAACGACAAGGGCGCCGAAAAGATCAAGGCGCCCAAGACGCTCGCCGTCAAGGGTGCCCAGGAGTACGTGGCCGGGGGCGACGCCCAGCATCCCGACGACGTCGGCCTGACGTATGACACGAGCGCCACGACCGGCTGGCGGACCAACAGCTACAACGACGGTCCGGAAATAGTGATCAAGCCCGGTGTCGGCATCGTCTACGACCTCGGTTCCGAGCAGGAGGTGTCGGCCGCGGCCCTCGCCTTCCGCTACGGCGGCAACCACACCACCATCAAGCTGTACGCCACCGACTCGCTGGGCTCGTCCACGCCGCTGAGTGCCATGAAGAAGCTGGGCGAGGTGACGACAAGCGGAACCTCGGCGAAGGTGAGCGTCGGCAAGCCGGTCAAGAGCCGCTACGTGCTGGTGTGGATGACCGCGATGCCGTACTCCGGCGCCGACGCCGCCAACTACAGTCAGCCCGGCTACAAGCAGGCCATCACCAACGTGCAGTTCACCGGCTGACAAGGCACCGCATCCCAGGGGAGGGGGTCCGATGGCAGATGACACCGCATACGGCGACACCAGCGATCAGGACCTCCTCGCCCGTCACGTGGACGGCGACCCCGACGCGTTCGGCGAGATCGTAAGACGCCACCGGGACCGGCTGTGGGCCGTGGCCCTGCGGACGCTCGGGGACCGCGAGGAGGCCGCTGACGCCGTCCAGGACGCCTTGGTCTCCGCCTACCGGGCCGCCCACACCTTCCGCGGCCAGTCGGCCGTCACGACCTGGCTGCACCGCATCACGGTGAACGCCTGCCTCGACCGTGCCCGCAAGGCCGCCTCCCGCAAGACCTCACCGGTCGACGACACCGAGCGCCTGGAGCAGCTCCTGGAGCCGCACGAGTCCGCCGCGGCGCCCGCGGAGCGCAACGACGTCCACCGCCAGCTCCTGGAAGCCCTCGGCACCCTACCCCCCGACCAGCGAGCCGCCCTCGTCCTGGTGGACATGCAGGGCTACCCGGTCGCCGAGGCCGCCCACGTGCTCGACGTCCCGACCGGCACGGTGAAGAGCCGCTGCGCCCGCGGCAGAGCCAAACTCCTCCCCCTCCTCGCCCATCTGCGGCCGGAGAAAAACGGTGACGGCAGAGAACCGGGCCAGGAACGGAACCGGATGCAGGAGACATCCGTCCCACCCGCAGCGGAACCTCATGACAGAGGCCCCCGCGAGACAGGTCCAGGCGATTCAGCTGCTGTGAAGGGCGGAGGTGGGCGAGCATGACATCGACAGACACGGCCGGGCACCCGGATGTCGCGGAGATCTCCGACCTCACCGAGGGCCTCCTCCCCCCGTCGCGGACCGCCGACGTACGACGGCATCTGGACGCATGCGAGCTCTGCGCCGACATCCACGCCTCCCTGGAGGAGATCCGCGGGCTGCTCGGTTCGATCCCGGGACCGCCGCGCATGCCCGACGACGTCGCCGGTCGTATCGACGCCGCCCTGGCCGCCGAAGCCCTCCTCAACTCCACAGCGCCCGAGCCCGCGGACCCGCCCGTGCCCACCGTGTCGCATGTTTCACGTGAAACATCGGTGTCGGCAGACCGCCCCGCCGGCCACGCGCGTACGTCCAGCACCGGCCCCGGGCGCAAGGACCGCTCCCGCGGCGGGCGCCGCAGGATCGCCGTTCTCGGCACGGTGTTCACCGTCGCCGCCCTGGGGTTGGGTTCCGTGTTGCTGTCGTCCCTCGACGACGGGCGGCCGTCCGAGCCGACCACACAGGCCGGTGCCTTCTCCGGGAAGAAGGTCGAGACCGAGGTCTCCGCGCTTCTGTCACACAGTTCCGGCGACACGTCCCGCCCGCCCCGCAGTTTCGGCACGAACAACGTCCCCGAGAACAGTCTCAAGAACAGGACCCTCCCTCAGGTTCCCCCTTGCGTCTTGCAGGGCATCGGCCGGGAAGACGAAGCGCTGGCCGCCAAGGAGGGCACCTACGCGGGCGAGCCGGCGTATCTCGTGGTGATGCTCAATCCGAAGAACGACGACCGCGTCGATGCCTACGTGGTCGATGCGGCCTGCGAGACCGATTCCTCGTCCTCGGCGGAGGTTCTGCTGACGCAGTCCTACGCGCGTCCCACAGGCTGACGCTTCGTCTCCACCCAGCGTGGTATCTCGTACGGTGGCGCCTCTCCGTGTGCCCGGCCACACCGGGAATGCGCGCCCCTTAGGATCCGTTGGGTGGGGTGAGAGTCCTGAGAGGGGCTCCCACCGGTCGTACTGACGCAGTCCAGAGACGAGGAACCAAGCCGTGAGCGACGTCCGAAACGTGATCATCATCGGCTCCGGGCCCGCCGGCTACACGGCGGCGCTCTACACCGCGCGCGCGTCGCTGAAGCCGCTGGTGTTCGAGGGCGCCGTCACCGCAGGTGGTGCGCTGATGAACACCACCGAGGTGGAGAACTTCCCTGGCTTCCAGGACGGCATCATGGGCCCCGAGCTCATGGACAACATGCGGGCCCAGGCCGAGCGCTTCGGTGCCGAGCTCATCCCGGACGATGTCGTCAGCGTCGACCTGACCGGTGACATCAAGACCGTCACCGACACCGCGGGCACGGTCCACAAGGCGAAGGCCGTCATCGTCACCACCGGCTCGCAGCACCGCAAGCTCGGCCTGCCCAACGAGGACGCTCTCTCCGGCCGTGGCGTCTCCTGGTGTGCCACCTGTGACGGCTTCTTCTTCAAGGATCAGGACATCGCCGTGATCGGCGGCGGTGACACCGCGATGGAGGAGGCCACCTTCCTCTCGCGCTTCGCCAAGTCCGTGACCATCGTCCATCGCCGGGACACCCTGCGCGCCTCCAAGGCGATGCAGGAGCGCGCCTTCGCCGACCCGAAGATCAAGTTCGTGTGGGACAGCGAGGTCGCCGAGATCCAGGGTGACCCGAAGCTGGCCGGGCTGAAGCTGCGCAACCTCAAGACCGGCGAGCTCTCGGACCTCGCGGTGACCGGGCTGTTCATCGCGATCGGCCACGACCCGCGCACCGAACTCTTCAAGGGCCAGCTGGAGCTGGACGAGGAGGGCTACCTGAAGGTGGAAGCCCCCTCCACGCGGACCAACCTGACGGGTGTCTTCGCCGCCGGCGACGTCGTCGACCACACCTACCGCCAGGCGATCACCGCGGCCGGCACCGGCTGCTCCGCCGCACTCGACGCCGAGCGGTTCCTCGCCGCCCTCGCGGACGGGGAGCCGGCCGAGCCCGAGAAGACCGCTGTCTGACCCCCCTCCCACCCCACCCCCGCACAACCCAGTTAAGGAGCCCGCCGTGGCCGGCACCCTGAAGAACGTGACCGACGACACCTTCGAGCAGGACGTCCTCAAGAGCGACAAGCCCGTCCTGGTGGACTTCTGGGCCGCCTGGTGCGGTCCGTGCCGTCAGATCGCTCCGTCCCTCGAGGCGATCGCCGCCGAGTACGGCGACAAGATCGAGGTCGTCAAGCTCAACATCGACGAGAACCCGGGTACGGCCGCCAAGTACGGCGTCATGTCTATCCCGACCCTGAACGTCTACCAGGGTGGCGAGGTCGCCAAGACCATCGTCGGCGCGAAGCCGAAGGCCGCGATCGTCCGCGACCTCGAGGACTTCATCGCCGAGTGACGCTCCCCGCAGAAGGGGAGTGGCGTTCCCGGCGAAGAGCCGAGTGACGTTTCACGTGAAACATGAAGGGGCCGATCCAGCAGGGTCGGCCCCTTCTCGTTCAGAGCGGCCGCAGCGCCGGCTCCTTCTGCACGGCTCCCAACAGCCGGTCCAGTGCCATCTCCACGTCTTCCTTCCAGGAGAGGGTCGTCCGCAGCTCCAGCCTCAGACGTGGATGCACAGGGTGCGGGCGGACCGTCTTGAAGCCGACAGACAGAAGGTGATCGGCGGGCAGCAGACAGGCCGGTTCCTTCCAGCGGGCGTCCCCGAACGCCTCGATCGCCTTGAAGCCCCGGCGCAGCAGATCCTTGGCCACCGTCTGGACCATCACTCTGCCCAGTCCCTGTCCCTGATAGCCGGGCATGATGAACGCCGTCATCAACTGCACGGCATCGGGTGAGACCGGGCTTGTGGGAAACGCCGTCGACCGGGGGACATAGGCCGGGGGCGCGTAGAGAACGAAGCCCACCGGCACCTCGTCGATGTACACGACCCGTCCGCACGATCCCCAGTCCAGCAGAACCGCGGAGATCCAGGCTTCCTTCTCCAGGTCGGCCGTGCCCCCCTTTACCGCGGCTTCGCCGCTGACTGGGTCCAACTCCCAGAAGACGCACGAGCGACAGCGCTGGGGAACGTCCTGAAGGTTGTCCAGCGTGAGCGGTACGAGCCGACGCCCCATGAAGGCTGTTCCTCGCTTCCCTCGCCCGCGGCATCACGGGCGGCAGTCAGAGCGTTCCGTTCCCGAAGCAGGCTGCCGACGAAGCCGCCGACCGCGCCCAGCCCCAGGCCCGCGCTCACCAGTCCACCGCGGCTCACCGTTCGCATGACACCTGTCCTCCCCTGAAGGTGCTGCTGGGTGGTTGCGCCATACCCCCAATGCATCGTATCCACGATGGGATTCCCTCGACACCGCACGAAAGCAAAGAGCGGGCTGTGTCCGGTACCCACCGGACACAGCCCGCTCCGTCGACCACCGAGGCACCACTCCTCGCCCGGCCGAAGGCTCAGTCCTCGGACTCCTCGGCGTCGCCGTCCAGGAGGCTCTTCTGCAGGACGGGTCCCTCGCCGGGGGCGAGCGTGCTGAGGATGCGCTCGAGGTCCTCCATGGAGGCGAACTCGACCGTGATCTTGCCCTTCTTCTGCCCCAGGTCGACCTTCACCCGGGTCTCGAAGCGGTCCGAGAGACGGCCTGCCAGGTCGGTCAGCGCCGGGGAGACCCGAGTGCCGGCCCGCGGCCCCTTGGCGCGCTGCGGGGTCTGGGGACGCGATCCCATCAGGGTCACGATCTCCTCGACGGCGCGTACCGAGAGGCCCTCGGCGACGATCCGGTGAGCCAGGCGGTCCTGCTCCTCAGAGTCCTCGACGGAGAGCAGCGCCCGCGCGTGGCCGGCGGACAGGACTCCGGCCGCCACACGACGCTGGACAGCCGGGGAGAGCCTCAGCAGACGCAGGGTGTTGGAGACCTGCGGGCGGGAACGGCCGATGCGGTCCGCCAGCTGGTCGTGCGTGCAGTTGAAGTCCCTGAGCAACTGGTCGTAGGCGGCGGCCTCTTCCAACGGGTTCAGCTGAGCCCGGTGCAGGTTCTCCAGGAGGGCGTCCAGGAGGAGCTTGTCGTCCTCCGTGGCCCGCACGATCGCGGGGATCGCTTCCAGGCCCGCCTCGCGGCTGGCCCGCCAACGCCGCTCACCCATGATGAGCTCGTAGCGTCCAGGACCGGCCTGTCGTACGACGACCGGCTGGAGGAGACCGACCTCCTTGATGGAGGTGACGAGTTCCTGGAGGGCGTCCTCGTCGAAGACCTCACGCGGCTGGCGCGGGTTCGGCGTGATGGAGTCCAGGGGCAGCTCGGCGAAGTGGGCACCGACAGGGGCCGTAAACGGCTCCGCGGCACCGTTCAGCGACGGGTCCTCGGTTTCATGTGAAACAGGCGGCAGCGTGGCCACCTTCGCCGCGGCCACTCCGCGGTCGGTCGTCAGTACCGGTACGGCACTCGGGGACGCGGAGCCCGCGCCTCCCACCGCGGCCGGGACCGGCGTCTTCTCTGTCGGGGCAGCAGGGATCAGTGCGCCGAGCCCACGGCCCAAACCCCTCCGTCGCTCACTCACTGAATGCCCTCCACCATGCTCGGGTTGCTCTGGTTGCCGATATGGGCCTGCGTCGGGTCATAGGCGACGCCCACGCCCTTCAGCGCGATTTCTCGTGCCGCCTCAAGGTAGGAGAGGGCACCGCTCGATCCTGGATCGTAGGTCAGCACCGTCTGCCCATAGCTCGGTGCCTCGGAGATACGGACCGAGCGGGGAATGCTCGTCCGCAGCACCTCGTCGCCGAAGTGGGTGCGCACCTCGTCCGCGACCTGGGACGCGAGCCGCGTCCGGCCGTCGTACATGGTGAGCAGGATCGTCGAGACATGCAGGGTGGGGTTGAGGTGCCCCCGCACCAGATCGACGTTGCGCAGCAGCTGCCCCAGGCCCTCCAGCGCGTAGTACTCGCACTGGATCGGGATGAGGACCTCGGCACCGGCCACCAGGGCGTTGACCGTCAGCAGCCCCAGCGAGGGCGGGCAGTCGATCAGGATGTAGTCCAGCGGGTGGTCGTAGGACTGGATCGCCCGCTGAAGCCGACTCTCACGTGCCACCAGGGACACCAGCTCGATCTCCGCGCCGGCAAGGTCGATCGTGGCGGGAGCGCAGAAGAGGCCCTCTACGTCCGGGACGGGCTGGACGACTTCGGCCAGCGGCCTGCTGTCGATCAGCACGTCGTAGATGGACGGCACCTCAGCGTGGTGGTCGATACCCAGGGCCGTGGATGCGTTGCCCTGTGGGTCGAGGTCGATCACGAGGACCCGGCCACCGTGCACCGCCAGCGAAGCAGCGAGGTTGACCGTTGTCGTCGTTTTCCCTACGCCACCCTTCTGGTTGGCGACCACGATGACACGGGTCTGCTCGGGTCGCGGCAGGCCCTCGCCGGCACGGCCCAGAGCCTCTACTGCCAGCTGGGCAGCACGACCGATGGGAGTGTCGTCCATCGGGGGCGGTGTTTCACGTGAAACATCCTCCCCCATCGATTCGGTACGGGGACCGGGGACCGGATCGGTCATCGGTCCCGCGATGTTGGCGTCGGACCGCAACGATTCACTCTCCTCGACTTCAGGCTCGCAATGAACAGAGCCTCCCATGTCTTCGGGGTCGTGAACCAGTGAGGCCTGGGGTTCTGTGGAGAAATCCACCTCTGTGGACAACTCCGGCACCTCTCCGAGTGATCCGAGAGGCTTTCGGTCACGAGGTTCGGCCGCGGCGCGACCACGGCTGATGATGCCGTGCAGCAGGGAGCGACGTTTCACGTGAAACACGATGCACAGCACGAGCGGCCGAACTGTCGCGACACTCCGGCATGGGTAGGTTTGGCAGCTTGTGTGGAGTACGTCTCTTCGTCAGGACGGATCAACGACGCCGACCGCGGTGCCGACCGCGGCGCCAGCCCCGGCCCCCCGCACGGCCCGGATCAGCAGCCCCCGATCACAGACCCCGACACCGCCCCCGGACCGCCTTCGGACCACCCCCGACGGAACTACCCCCGCCGCCTACGAGCCCGCCCCGTACGTGCCGCCTTCGCCCGCTTCGCGGCGAAGCGCACACCGCCGGGGCTCTCGCCGACCTCGACCCGCACCACCGTGGACAAGGGATCCACGACCCCCTGACCGACGTGCAGGACCGAGGTCTCGACGGCACCCAGCTTGCTCAGGGCCGTACCCGCCGCCTTGAGCTCCTCCTCGGCCGTGTCGCCCTTGAGGGCGAGCATCTCGCCGTAGGGACGCAGCAGCGGAACACCCCAGGTCGCCAGGCGGTCCAGCGGGGCCACGGCCCGCGCCGTCACCACATGCACCGGCGGCAGCTTGCCCATGACCTCCTCGGCCCGGCCGCGCATGACCGTGACATGGTCGAGGCCCAGCAGTTCCACGACCTCGGTCAGGAAGGTCGTGCGCCGCAGCAGCGGCTCCAGCAGCGTGATCTTCAGGTCCTCCCGGACGAGCGCCAGCGGAATGCCGGGCAGACCGGCCCCCGAGCCCACGTCACACACCGTCACGCCCTCGGGAACGACCTCCGAGAGCACCGCGCAGTTCAGCAGGTGCCGCTCCCACAGCCGGGGTACCTCCCGCGGGCCGATCAGACCACGCTGCACGCCCGCCTGGGCGAGCAGCTCGGCGTATCGGACCGCATCCGCGAAGCGATCGCCAAACACCTCGCGCGCCTGTTCGGGCGCGGGGGGAAGCTCCGCTGCCTCCGTCACGGGGACCGTCCTTCCGTACCGCGATGGGCGCACCGTGCGCCCGTCGCCACAACCACCAGAACTATCAGGCTGACAAAGGTCGGCCCCGTCTGCGCTACAGACGGGGCCGGAGGAACGTACGGACCGATCAGGCGGGAAGCACGACGACGAAGCGCTGCGGCTCCTCGCCCTCGGACTCGCTGCGCAGACCGGCGGCCTTGATCGCGTCGTGCACGACCTTGCGCTCGAACGGCGACATCGGCTTCATCTTGACGGGCTCGCCGGTGCTCTTGACCTCGGCGGCGGTCTTGGCGCCCAGCTCGGAGAGCTCGGCACGCTTCTTGGCGCGGTAGCCCGCGATGTCCAGCATCAGCCGGCTGCGGTCCCCGGTCTCCCGGTGCACGGCCAGGCGCGTGAGCTCCTGGAGCGCCTCCAGCACCTCGCCGTCCCGGCCGACCAGCTTCTGAAGGTCGCGGCTGCCGGCATCGCTGATGATCGACACAGCGGCGCGGTCGGCCTCGACGTCCATGTCGATGTCGCCGTCGAGGTCGGCGATGTCGAGCAGACCCTCGAGGTAGTCCGCCGCGATCTCGCCTTCCTGCTCCAGGCGGGACAGGGTGTCTACACCCTCGGCAGCGGCGGAGGTGGTGCCTTCCGTCACGGGATGGACTCCTTCTTACTTCTTGGACGGGGACTTGGGCCGCTGCGGACCCTTGCGCTGTCCGGACTGGGCCTTGCTGCGGGTGCTGCCGCCGGGCTGCTTCTTGGCGGGAGCGGCGGCGGGCTTGGCGTCCTCGGGCTGGTCGGTCTTCTCCAGCGAGGTCGGCTCACCGGCCGCCTTCGGGGCGGCCGAGCCGGTCCCGGACTGACGACGGGACTTGGACTGCCGCTTCGGCTGCTGGCGCTTGGGAGTGCCGGCGGCCGTCGTCGGCGTACCGTCCTCGGTCTGGGCGACGACCTGGGTGTCGCTCTTCACCACGGTGCCGTCGGGCTGGGCCGCGAGGCCCGCCTTGTTCAGGCCGTTGATGAACTTGCGCTCGAACTCGTTGCGGTCGCGGCCCTTGGCGACGATGGCCTTGACGATGGCCTTCTCACCACGTCCACGGGTCTTGCCATGGTGCGTGACGTGCTTGTACAGGCGCTCCAGGTACGCGGCCTGGGCCTTGGAACCCGGGGTCGGGTTGTTGCGGATGACGTACATCTGCTGGCCCATGGTCCACACGTTGGTGGTCAGCCAGTAGACGAGGACACCGACGGGGAAGTTGATGCCGAAGACGGCGAACATGACGGGGAAGACGTACATCAGCATCTTCTGCTGCTGCATGAACGGCGTCTTCACCGTGGTGTCGACGTTCTTCGTCATCAGCTGGCGCTGCGTGTAGAACTGCGACGCCGACATCATGACGATCATGACCGCGGTGACGATGCGGACCGTGGTCAGCGAGGCGTCGAGCGCGGCGACGTCCGAGGAGCTGTCGGTGAACTTCGCGGCCAGCGGGGCACCGAAGATGTGCGCCTTCTGCGCGCTGTCCAGCAGGCTCTGGTTGATCGAGCCGATGGTGTCGTTGTTCGCGATGGCGTTGAGCACGTGGTACAGCGCGAAGAAGAACGGCGACTGCGCCAGGATGGGAAGGCACGAGGAGAGCGGGTTGGTACCCGTCTCCTTGTACAGCTTCATCATCTCTTCGGACTGGCGCTGCTTGTCGTTCTTGTAGCGCTCCTGGATCTTCTTCATCTCGGGCTGCAGCGTCTGCATGGCCCGGGTCGCCTTGATCTGCTTCACGAACAGCGGGATCAGGCAGATACGGATCAGGATCACCAGGGACACGATCGACAGGCCCCAGGCCCACCCGGTGTCAGGGCCGAAGATGGCGCCGTACACCTTGTGGAACTGGACGATGACCCAGGAGACAGGTGTCGTGATGAAGCTGAAGAGGCTGGCAATCGTGTCCACTAATCATGCTCCTTGGGCATGGGACGGTGTCTCTGCGGCCGGGCTCGAAGGCGTCTGTCCTTCAAGGGCCGTTTCGGCGGCGGAGGGCCCGCCCCTGCGTGCACGCCAGGCGTTACGCAGCATTTCGTGCCACCGCGGGCGCTTGCGGGGCGGAACATGGTCCACACCGCCCAGCGACCACGGATTGCACCGCAGAATGCGCCAGGCGGTGAGCGCCGTGCCCTTGATCGCACCGTGCCGGTCGATGGCCGTGTAGCCGTAGTGGGAGCACGACGGGTAGTACTTGCAGACAGGCCCCAGCAGCGGACTGATCGTCCACTGGTACAGCTTGATCAGAGCCAGCAGCGGGTACTTCATCGCGCGCCCCCTCCCAGCAACCGCTCGATGGCGGCATCCAGGTCTCGGGCCAGCTGTGCATGGTCGGCGTCACCCGCACCGGGCAGCGCTCGTACGACTACCAGGCTACCGGGGGGAAACAGGTCGACCCGGTCACGCATCAGGTGGCGAAGCCTGCGCTTCACCTTGTTGCGTACCACCGCGCCGCCCACGGCTTTGCTCACGACGAAACCCGCACGCGTCGGGGGAGCGCTCTCCCCAGGCGCGTGCGGGTCCGTGGCACCGCTACGAAGGTGGACGACGAGGGACGGGCGTCCGGCCCGGCGCCCTCGTCGTACCGCGGTCGCGAAGTCCTCGCGCCGCCTCAGCCGGTTCTCGGTGGGCAGCACGATGGCATGACCTGACCGGAATCAGGCGGACAGGCTGGCGCGACCCTTGGCACGGCGGTTCGCGAGAATCGCGCGACCGGCACGGGTACGCATCCGCAGACGGAAGCCGTGGGTCTTGGCGCGACGACGGTTGTTCGGCTGGAAGGTGCGCTTGCTCACTCGGGGGCTCCAGAAATCAATCGGTGGTGGCGGGTGCCGTCCTGGCTGTCACCGTGCGCCCACGAGTAGCTCTCGTTACGCCCGAGTGCACCGCTTCCCGATCACCTCACGCGATCTTGGCCCATCGGAGGCAGGCGGCAGCAGCCATCGACAACTCGACCTGGTTACGGTACGCGCGGCTACGCCATCCGGTCAAACCAGCGGCCACCGGGAGACACTATCCACAGGCTGGGGACAACAACTTGAACCGTACCCGTCGCCCTGACTACCGTGGCTGAACTCCGATTCGTTCCCATGTATCTGCCCCACCCCGGTTGAACCCCGACTCGTCCCACAACCACACGTTCGTGGGACCCCGTGAGAGAGCGTGCCCTGTGGCTGACGTACCTGCCGATCTTGCCGCAGTGTGGCCACGAGTACTCGAGCAGCTCCTCGACGGGGGGCGCGGGCAGGGGGTGGAGACCAAGGACGAGCACTGGATCCGCCGCTGCCAGCCCCTCGCCCTGGTGGCCGACACCGCCCTGCTCGCCGTACCGAACGAATTCGCGAAGGGCGTGCTCGAAGGCCGCCTCGCCCCTGTCGTCAGCGAGACCCTGAGCCGTGAGTGCGGCCGACCGATCCGGATCGCGATCACCGTCGACGACTCCGCCGGCGAGCCCTCGCCACCCCCGGCCGCCCGCCCCCCGTCGCGCTACGAGGAGCCCGAGCTCCCCGCCGGCCAGTACGACGGCCAGCCGGACAGGCAGCCTGACCGACAGCCCGACCGGCAGTACGACAACGGCCCGTACGAGCCCCCGGCCGACCGGAAGTACGACGGCTACGGCCGCCACCGCGCCGACGACAACCGGCCCGGCCGCGCCGAACAGAACGACCAGCTGCCCACCGCGCGCCCCGCTTATCCGAGCGAGTACCAGCGCCCGGAACCCGGCGCCTGGCCGCGCCCGCAGCAGGACGAGTACAGCTGGCAGCAGCCGCGCCTCGGCTTCCCCGAGCGGGACCCGTACGCGACGCCGCCCTCGCAGGACGCGTACGGGCAGGACTCCTACACCTCGCCGTCGCAGGACTACCGCCCCCAGCCGATGGACCGCTCGCCCTACGACGGCCAGCGCGACTACGACCAGCAGCGGCACTCCTACGACGACCAGCGGCCGGACTACGACAAGCCGCGCCCCGCCTCCGACTACGACCAGTCCGGCCCGCGCCGCGACCTGCCCGAGCCGCCCTCCGGCGGCGGCCACGTGCACCGCGGCGGCCCGGCGGTGCCCCCCTCCAGCGGCGCCCCGAGCCCGCTGGCGGCGAAGCCGGCGCCCGCGACGGGTCCCGGTGAGCCGACCGCGCGGCTGAACCCGAAGTACCTCTTCGACACCTTCGTCATCGGCGCCTCCAACCGGTTCGCGCACGCGGCCGCGGTGGCGGTCGCCGAGGCGCCGGCGAAGGCGTACAACCCCCTGTTCATCTACGGGGAGTCCGGGCTCGGCAAGACGCACCTGCTGCACGCGATCGGGCACTACGCGCGCAGCCTGTACCCCGGCACGCGCGTGCGCTACGTGAGCTCGGAGGAGTTCACCAACGAGTTCATCAACTCCATCCGCGACGGCAAGGGCGACAGCTTCCGCAAGCGCTACCGCGAGATGGACATCCTGCTCGTCGACGACATCCAGTTCCTCGCGGACAAGGAGTCGACGCAGGAGGAGTTCTTCCACACCTTCAACACGCTCCACAACGCCAACAAGCAGATCGTGCTCTCCAGCGACCGGCCGCCCAAGCAGCTGGTGACGCTGGAGGACCGGCTCCGGAACCGTTTCGAGTGGGGCCTGATCACCGACGTCCAGCCGCCCGAGCTGGAGACCCGGATCGCGATCCTGCGCAAGAAGGCGGTGCAGGAGCAGCTCAACGCCCCGCCGGAGGTGCTGGAGTTCATCGCCTCGCGGATCTCGCGCAACATCCGTGAGCTGGAGGGCGCGCTGATCCGGGTGACGGCCTTCGCCTCGCTGAACCGGCAGCCGGTGGACCTGGGCCTGACGGAGATCGTCCTCAAGGACCTCATCCCCGGCGGTGACGACGGGGCGCCCGAGATCACCTCGACGGCCATCATGAGCGCGACCGCGGACTACTTCGGCCTCACCGTCGAGGACCTGTGCGGCACCTCCCGCGGCCGCGCGCTGGTGACCGCCCGCCAGATCGCCATGTACCTGTGCCGGGAGCTCACGGACCTCTCGCTGCCGAAGATCGGCGCGCTGTTCGGCGGCCGCGACCACACCACGGTCATGCACGCGGACCGCAAGATCCGCAATCTGATGGCCGAGCGGCGCTCCATCTACAACCAGGTCACGGAGCTCACGAACCGCATCAAGAACGGCTGAGCACGCCGCTCGTACGTCGCTGAGGGCGCCCCGGGACGAGGTCCCGAGGGCGCCTTCCGCATGGTCCGGGGACGTCCGCGCTTCACGACGCCGTAGCCGACTGTTCGAATACCTGCGGGGTTACGGCCTCCCTCCACAGATTTGGTGACTTTCTCCCGTCCACACCCTGGGGACCGGAAAGTTGTCCAGACTGTGTCCACAGGTGCTCCTGGTGAAAGACCATCAGGGCTGGTCACCTGGCTGTGGATTGGTGGACGAAGGATCTCCACAGGCTGTGGACAAAGAAATGATCCACAGGCTGTGCACGGAGTTTTCCACCGGCAACCCACAGGCTGAGGCCCGTTGTCCCCAGCGATCACCAGTTTCTCCACACCGTTGTCCACTGTTCGGCAACGCGACGCGCCTGCTCACCGGGTCGAGTGAAAGGCGTCACACGAAGGTGCCGAGGAGCCCTGTGGGAAACAGGGCGAAAGCTGGGGACGGCGCTGGGGAGAACTCGCCTCAACCTGTGTACGGAGTGTGCAGAACTTTTTGTTCTCCACAGACGGGCCCGGTTGTCCACCGGTGTCGCCCACAGGGTCGGTGGATAAAATTTGCCACCTGACCTGGGAAAACGCGGTTATCCACCGTATCCACAGCCCCTACTACTACTCCCAACTAGAGAGAGCTGGGAATCCGTTTAGAAGGGGGTCCTGTGCACAACTCGCTGTCCGGCGCCCTGCTGCCCCTCGTCACGACTTGACCCCGAGCGGCACCTACTGTCAGTGGGGTGCGTCAGACTGTTCCCCGGTGTCCTTCCCCTCACTCGGGCTGACGACACCGAGACAGACGACGAGGGCCAGGCAGAGCGAAGCGCCGGCAACAGCAGGAGGCGGCAACAGTGAAGATCCGGGTGGAACGCGACGTACTCGCGGAGGCAGTGGCCTGGGCGGCACGCAGCCTCCCGGCCCGTCCGCCGGCGCCTGTCCTCGCCGGCCTTCTGCTGAAGGCCGAGGACGGCCAGCTGAGCCTGTCCAGCTTCGACTACGAGGTCTCGGCGCGGGTCGGCGTCGAGGCGGAGATCGAGGAGGAGGGCACCGTCCTGGTGTCGGGCCGTCTCCTCGCCGACATCTGCCGTGCGCTGCCCAACCGGCCGGTGGAGATTTCCACAGACGGTGTACGGGCGACCGTGGTCTGCGGGTCCTCCCGCTTCACCCTCCACACCCTGCCTGTGGAGGAGTACCCGGCGCTGCCGCAGATGCCCACCGCGACCGGCACCGTCCCCGGTGAGGTCTTCGCCGCCGCCGCCGCCCAGGTCGCCATCGCGGCCGGCCGTGACGACACGCTGCCCGTGCTGACCGGTGTGCGCATCGAGATCGAGGGCGACACCGTCACGCTGGCCTCCACCGACCGCTACCGCTTCGCGGTCCGCGAGTTCCTGTGGAAGCCGGAGAACCCGGAGGCGTCCGCGGTGGCCCTGGTGCCCGCCAAGACGCTCCTGGACACCGCCAAGGCGCTCACGAGCGGCGACAGCGTCATCCTGGCCCTGTCCGGCTCGGGCGCGGGCGAGGGCCTGATCGGTTTCGAGGGCGCGGGCCGCCGCACGACCACGCGTCTGCTCGAAGGCGACCTGCCGAAGTACCGCTCGCTGTTCCCGACGGAGTTCAACTCCGTGGCCGTGATCGAGACCGCCCCCTTCGTGGAGGCCGTCAAGCGTGTGGCCCTGGTCGCCGAGCGCAACACCCCGGTGCGGCTGAGCTTCGAGCAGGGTGTGCTGATCCTGGAGGCCGGTTCCAGCGACGACGCACAGGCTGTGGAGAGGGTCGACGCCCAGCTCGAGGGCGACGACGTCTCGATCGCCTTCAACCCGACCTTCCTGCTGGACGGCCTGAGCGCCATCGACTCCCCGGTCGCGCAGCTGTCCTTCACGACGTCCACGAAGCCCGCGCTGCTCAGCGGCAAGCCCGCGCTGGACGCCGAGGCGGACGACGCGTACAAGTACCTGATCATGCCGGTGCGGCTGAGCGGCTGAGCCCGCGGCGCTGTCCACAGGCCGGTGGACAAGTGATCCCGGCCTGTGGGGAAACCCGCAGGTCGGGGCGTACGTCTGAGCGCGTATGCCCACAGGTGTGCGTGAGCGTCCGGGTTTAGGCTCGGACGTAGGTACGAAGGTGCCACTCACGCCACAGCAACCTAAGGAACCACTGATGGAGCTCGGTCTCGTCGGCCTCGGCAAGATGGGCGGCAACATGCGCGAGCGGATCCGCCGCGCAGGCCACACCGTGATCGGATACGACCGCAACCCGGACCTCGCCGATGTCCACAGCCTGGAAGAGCTGGTGGGCAAGCTCAAGGGCCCGCGCGTGGTCTGGGTGATGGTCCCCGCCGGTGCCCCCACCCAGGCGACGGTCGACGAGCTGGCCGAGCTGCTGGAGCCGGGTGACGTCGTCGTGGACGGCGGCAACTCCCGCTGGACGGACGACGAGAAGCACGCCGAGGAGCTCGCGGCCAAGGGCATCGGGTTCGTGGACTGCGGTGTCTCCGGCGGCGTCTGGGGCCTGGAGAACGGCTACGCGCTGATGTACGGCGGCGACGCGGAGAACGTCGCCAAGGTGCAGCCGGTCTTCGACGCCCTCAAGCCCGAGGGCGAGTTCGGCTCGGTGCACGCCGGCAAGGTGGGCGCGGGCCACTTCGCGAAGATGGTCCACAACGGCATCGAGTACGCGATGATGCAGGCCTACGCCGAGGGCTGGGAGCTGCTGGAGAAGGTCGACTCGGTGACCGACGTCCGGGAGGTCTTCCGCTCCTGGCAGGAGGGCACCGTCATCCGGTCCTGGCTGCTGGACCTCGCGGTCAACGCCCTCGACGAGGACGAGCACCTGGACAAGCTGCGCGGTTACGCACAGGACTCCGGCGAGGGCCGCTGGACCGTGGAGGCCGCCATCGACAACGCGGTGCCGCTGCCGGCGATCACCGCCTCCCTGTTCGCGCGGTTCGCGTCCCGTCAGGACGACTCGCCGCAGATGAAGATGATCGCGGCGCTGCGCAACCAGTTCGGCGGCCACGCGGTCGAGAAGAAGTAATCCACAGGGCTGTGCACCACAGCCCACGAGCCGGGGGAGGTCGGCGCCCGACCATGCACGTCACGCATCTGTCGCTGGCCGACTTCCGCTCCTACGCCCGGGTTGAAGTCCCGCTCGACCCGGGCGTCACGGCGTTCGTCGGCCCCAACGGGCAGGGCAAGACGAACCTGGTCGAGGCCGTCGGCTATCTCGCCACCCTCGGCAGCCACCGGGTCGCCTCCGACGCCCCCCTGGTCCGCATGGGCGCCGACCGCGCGGTGATCCGGGCGCAGGTCCGGCAGGGCGAGCGGCAGCAGCTGGTCGAGCTGGAGCTGAACCCGGGCAAGTCCAACCGCGCCCGCATCAACAGGTCCTCGCAGGTCAGACCGCGTGACGTGCTCGGCATCGTACGGACCGTGCTGTTCGCCCCGGAGGACCTCGCACTGGTGAAGGGCGACCCCGGTGAGCGGCGGCGTTTCCTCGACGAGCTGATCACCGCGCGCTCCCCGCGCATGGCCGGGGTGCGCTCGGACTACGAGCGGGTTCTCAAGCAGCGCAACACCCTGCTGAAGTCGGCCGCGCTGGCCCGGCGGCACGGCGGACGCTCGATGGACCTGTCCACCCTGGACGTCTGGGACCAGCACCTCGCGCGCGCGGGCGCCGAGCTGCTCGCCCAGCGCCTGGACCTGATCGCCGCGATCCAGCCGCTGGCCGACAAGGCGTACGAGCAACTCGCTCCCGGCGGCGGCCCGATCGCCCTGGAGTACAAGCCGTCGGCGCCCGGCGAGGCGCACACGCGCGAGGATCTCCATGAGCAGTTGATGGAGGCGCTGGCTCAGGCCCGCAAGCAGGAGATCGAGCGGGGCGTCACCCTCGTGGGCCCGCATCGGGACGATCTGCTGTTCAAACTCGGTCAGCTGCCCGCCAAGGGGTACGCCTCGCACGGCGAGTCCTGGTCGTACGCGCTGGCGCTGCGGCTGGCCTCCTACGACCTGCTGCGGGCGGAGGGCAACGAGCCGGTGCTGGTCCTCGACGACGTCTTCGCCGAGCTGGACACCCGGCGGCGCGAGCGGCTGGCGGAGCTGGTGGCGCCCGGCGAGCAGGTGCTGGTGACGGCCGCGGTCGACGACGACGTACCGCATCTGCTGGCGGGGGCGCGGTACTCCGTGGCCGACGGGGAGGTGGAGCGCGCATGACGACCGAGGAGCCCGCTGCCGGCAAGGAGCCGTCCGGGGTCGACCTCGCGCGCGTGGCGCTCAGGGCGGCCAAGGAGGCCGCACGCGCGCGTGGGGACGCGGCGCAGCAGAAGAAGCAGGCGCGGCGCGGCGGCCTGCGCTCCGGCGCGCGCGCGGACGGGCGCGACCCGATGGCGCTGGGCCCGGCGATCAACCGGCTGATCAGCGAGCGGGGCTGGGAGGCGCCGGCGGCGGTGGGCGGTGTGATGGGGCGCTGGCCGGAGATCGTCGGCGACGACCTGGCCAAGCACTGTGTGCCGCAGAAGTACGACGAGGACGAGCGGGTGCTGGTCGTGCAGTGCGACTCCACGGCGTGGGCGACCCAGCTGCGTCACCTCGCGCCCGCGCTGGTCGCGCGCCTCAACGAGGACCTGGGACACGGCACCGTGCGGATGATCAAAGTGCTCAACCCCGGCGGCCCCCCGCGGCGCTACGGGCCGCTGCGCGCCCCGGGCAGCACGGGCCCTGGGGACACCTACGGGTGACCCGGGAACCACCAGGTGACAGACATCACATCGGCGGCCGTCGGCGGTCCTTCGGGACCCTCGGCGGCCGCCGTGTCGTGGCACCGCGCGCGGTCGCGAACACCTACCTGACTCCCAAGTAGCCAAGGGTTGACAGTCCGAAGCGCTGAGTGCCTCCGTGAGCCTCTTGGAGCCCCGCTCCGTATATGGGGACCCGGCGGAGGAGGATTCAGGGCGGCACATGAGGACTCAGGTACCGGCAAACCCCCATCACTGTCGGCGCTACCGGTAGACTGGAAGCCAATCCCGCCCCACTCGTGGGGACCGTCCGGGACAAGCTGAGCAACGCTGATCAAGGCTTACCAACGCAACATGCCGCAGCCGCTCCGGCAATCCGCCGAAGAGCTTGGCTCGTGCTGTGCCAGAAAGGGCGCTTCGTGGCCGATTCCGGCAACCCCAACGAGAACATCCCGTCCACCGACGCCGGCAGGAAGCACGAGGTCACCGCCTCGTACGACGCCAGCGCCATCACCGTCCTCGAGGGCCTGGACGCGGTTCGCAAGCGACCCGGTATGTACATCGGCTCGACCGGCGAGCGCGGCCTGCACCACCTCGTGCAGGAGGTCGTCGACAACTCCGTCGACGAGGCGCTGGCCGGGCACGCGGACACCATCGACGTGACGATCCTCGCCGACGGCGGTGTGCGCGTCGTGGACAACGGCCGTGGCATCCCGGTGGGCATCCACCCCGTCGAGAAGAAGCCGGCCGTCGAGGTCGTGCTGACCGTGCTGCACGCGGGCGGCAAGTTCGGCGGCGGCGGCTACGCCGTCTCCGGTGGTCTGCACGGCGTCGGCGTCTCCGTGGTGAACGCGCTGTCCACCAAGCTGTCCGTCGACATCAGGACCGACGGCTACCGCTGGACGCAGGACTACAAGAGCGGTGCCCCGACCGCTCCGCTGGAGCGCCACGAGGCCACCACCGAGACCGGCACCACGGTCACCTTCTGGGCCGACCCGGACATCTTCGAGACGACCGTCTACTCCTTCGAGACGCTCTCGCGGCGCTTCCAGGAGATGGCGTTCCTCAACAAGGGCCTGCGCATCAACCTCACCGACGAGCGTGAGTCGGCGAAGGCCACCGCGGGTGCCGACGAGGCGGGCGAGGACGAGAAGTTCGAGGTCAAGACCGTCTCGTACTACTACGAGGGCGGCATCGTCGACTTCGTGAAGTACCTCAACTCCCGCAAGGGAGACGTGGTGCACCCCTCGATCATCGACCTCGAGGCCGAGGACAAGGAGCGCAACCTCTCGCTCGAGGTCGCGATGCAGTGGAACAGCGGCTACACCGAGGGCGTGTACTCGTTCGCCAACATCATCCACACGCACGAGGGCGGTACGCACGAAGAGGGCTTCCGCGCGGCGCTCACCAACCTGATCAACAAGTACGCGCGCGACAAGAAGCTGCTGCGGGAGAAGGACGACAACCTCACGGGTGACGACATCCGCGAGGGTCTGACGGCGATCATCTCGATCAAGCTGAGCGAGCCGCAGTTCGAGGGCCAGACGAAGACCAAGCTGGGCAACACGGAGGCGAAGACCTTCGTGCAGAAGGCCGTCTACGAGCACCTCAACGACTGGCTGGACCGCAACCCGCTGGAGGCCGCGGACATCGTCCGCAAGGGCATCCAGGCGGCCACCGCGCGCGTGGCGGCCCGCAAGGCGCGTGACCTGACGCGTCGCAAGGGCCTGCTGGAGTCGGCGTCGCTGCCGGGCAAGCTCTCCGACTGCCAGTCGAACGACCCCACCAAGTGCGAGATCTTCATCGTCGAGGGTGACTCCGCCGGCGGTTCGGCCAAGTCCGGCCGCAACCCGCAGTACCAGGCGATCCTCCCGATCCGAGGCAAGATCCTCAACGTCGAGAAGGCGCGGATCGACAAGATCCTCCAGAACCAGGAGATCCAGGCGCTGATCTCGGCCTTCGGCACGGGTGTGCACGAGGACTTCGACATCGAGAAGCTCCGCTATCACAAGATCATCCTGATGGCGGACGCCGACGTCGACGGCCAGCACATCTCCACCCTGCTGCTGACCTTCCTGTTCCGCTTCATGCGGCCGCTGGTCGAGGCCGGGCACGTGTACCTCTCCCGTCCCCCGCTGTACAAGATCAAGTGGGGCCGGGACGACGTCGAGTACGCCTACTCCGACCGCGAGCGGGACGCGCTGATCGAGATGGGCCGCCAGCGCGGCAAGCGCGTCCGCGAGGACTCCATCCAGCGCTTCAAGGGTCTCGGCGAGATGAACGCCGAGGAGCTGCGCATCACGACGATGGACCAGGAGCACCGCGTCCTCGGCCAGGTCACCCTGGACGACGCCGCCCAGGCCGACGACCTGTTCTCGGTCCTCATGGGCGAGGACGTCGAGGCCCGCCGCGCCTTCATCCAGCGCAACGCCAAGGACGTCCGCTTCCTCGACATCTGAGTCGGTCTCAGCTGACCGCACCAGGAAGGATCTTCACCAGCAATGGCCGACGAGAACACCCCCGTCACCCCTGAAGAGGGCGGCGTCATCGCCCAGCGTGTCGAGCCCGTCGGGCTCGAGACGGAGATGCAGCGCTCGTACCTGGACTACGCGATGTCCGTCATCGTGTCCCGTGCGCTGCCGGACGTCCGGGACGGCCTCAAGCCCGTCCACCGCCGCGTCCTGTACGCGATGTACGACGGCGGCTACCGCCCCGAGCGCGGCTTCTACAAGTGCGCGCGCGTCGTCGGCGACGTGATGGGCAACTACCACCCCCACGGCGACAGCTCGATCTACGACGCCCTGGTGCGCCTCGCCCAGCCCTGGTCGATGCGCATGCCGCTCGTCGACTCCAACGGCAACTTCGGCTCCCCGGGCAACGACCCGGCGGCCGCCATGCGCTACACCGAGTGCAAGATGGCGCCGCTGTCGATGGAGATGGTCCGCGACATCGACGAGGAGACCGTCGACTTCACGGACAACTACGACGGCCGCTCCCAGGAGCCGACCGTCCTGCCCGCCCGCTTCCCGAACCTGCTGATCAACGGCTCGGCCGGTATCGCGGTCGGCATGGCGACCAACATTCCGCCGCACAACCTGCGCGAGGTCGCCGCCGGCGCCCAGTGGTACCTGGAGAACCCGGAGGCCTCGCACGAGGAGCTCCTGGACGCCCTCATGGAGCGCATCAAGGGCCCCGACTTCCCGACCGGCGCCCTGGTGGTCGGCCGCAAGGGCATCGAGGAGGCGTACCGCACGGGCCGTGGCTCGATCACCATGCGGGCGGTCGTCGAGGTCGAGGAGATCCAGAACCGCCAGTGCCTGGTGGTCACGGAACTGCCGTACCAGACCAACCCCGACAACCTCGCGCAGAAGATCGCCGACCTGGTGAAGGACGGCAAGATCGGCGGCATCGCGGACGTCCGCGACGAGACCTCCTCCCGCACCGGCCAGCGCCTGGTCATCGTGCTGAAGCGGGACGCGGTCGCCAAGGTGGTGCTGAACAACCTCTACAAGCACACCGACCTCCAGTCGAACTTCAGCGCCAACATGCTGGCGCTCGTCGACGGCGTCCCGCGCACCCTCTCCCTGGACGCGTTCATCCGCCACTGGGTGACGCACCAGATCGAGGTCATCGTCCGCCGTACGAAGTTCCGGCTGCGCAAGGCGGAGGAGCGGGCGCACATCCTGCGCGGCCTGCTGAAGGCCCTGGACGCCATCGACGAGGTCATCGCGCTGATCCGGCGCAGCGACACCGTCGACATCGCGCGCACGGGCCTGATGGAGCTCCTGGAGATCGACGAGATCCAGGCCAACGCCATCCTCGAGATGCAGCTGCGCCGCCTCGCCGCCCTGGAACGCCAGAAGATCATCCAGGAGCACGACGAACTCCAGGCCAAGATCCGCGAGTACAACGAGATCCTCGCCTCCCCGGTCCGCCAGCGCGGCATCGTCAGCGCGGAACTCGCCGCGATCGTCGAGAAGTACGGCGACGACCGCAAGACCATGCTGGTGCCCTACGACGGTGACATGTCCATCGAGGACCTCATCGCCGAGGAGGACATCGTCGTCACGGTCACGCGCGGCGGTTACGTCAAGCGCACGAAGACCGTCGACTACCGCGCCCAGAAGCGCGGCGGCAAGGGCGTGCGCGGCACGAAGCTCAAGGAAGACGACATCGTCGACCACTTCTTCGTGTCCACCACGCACCACTGGCTGCTGTTCTTCACCAACAAGGGCCGGGTCTACCGGGCGAAGGCGTACGAGCTCCCCGACGCCGGGCGCGACGCGCGCGGACAGCACGTCGCGAACCTGCTGGCCTTCCAGCCGGACGAGGCGATCGCCGAGATCCTGGCGATCCGCACCTATGACGTGGCGCCGTACCTGGTGCTGGCGACCAAGGGCGGTCTGGTGAAGAAGACGCCTCTGAAGGATTACGATTCGCCGCGTTCCGGTGGTGTCATCGCGATCAACCTCCGTGAGACGGAGGACGGTTCGGACGACGAACTGATCGGAGCCGAACTCGTCTCCGCCGAGGACGATCTGCTTCTGATCAGCAAGAAGGCCCAATCGATCAGGTTCACCGCTACGGACGAAGCACTGCGCCCCATGGGCCGTGCGACCTCGGGTGTCAAGGGCATGAGTTTCCGTGAGGGGGACCAGCTGCTCTCGATGAATGTTGTTCGACCCGGTACGTTCGTGTTCACTGCCACAGACGGCGGGTACGCGAAGCGGACCGCCGTCGACGAATACCGCGTCCAGGGTCGCGGCGGCCTCGGCATCAAGGCCGCCAAGATCGTGGAGGACCGTGGTTCTCTCGTCGGCGCGCTGGTGGTCGAGGAGAGCGACGAGATCCTCGCCATCACGCTGGGCGGCGGTGTGATTCGTACGCGAGTCAGCGAGGTCAGGGAGACGGGCCGTGACACCATGGGCGTCCAACTGATCAACCTGGGCAAGCGCGATGCCGTCGTCGGTATCGCACGTAACGCCGAGGCGGGACGCGAGGCGGAGGAGGTCGAGGGCGGCGACGCCCTCGACGAGACCGTCGAGAGTGCCGCGACCACCGGCACGGACGAGGGTGAGGCGCCCTCGGCCGAGTAGCACGAGGAGTGAGTCACGTGAGCGGAGCCACGGGCGCCGGACCGTCCAGTACCCCTACCGGTACGGACACGGACGGCGGCGGCCGTGGCTCCGCCGCGCGGGCGACAGATTCGCACACGACCCAGCTCAAAGCGATCAAGTCGCCCGCGAAGGACGCTCCCTCGCGCGACACACCTGGATCACAGGGGGGAACTGTGACGGACACCCGAGGCCCGCAGACCCAGCAGTACGCGGCCGGCGCGGGCTCGGCTGCTCCGGGCGCACAGCCGCACCAGCAGCCTGCGGGCGAGGAGCCGGCGCCGTCCCCGTTGCCGGGGGAGCGCGGGCCGCAGCAGGCCTCCGGGCCCTACCACCCGCCGCAGGCCTACCCGGCGCAGGCCGCCGCCTCCCCGGGCGCCGTACGCCGCCCGCGCACCGGCGCGCGCACCACGCCGCGCACCCGCAAGGCGCGGCTGCGGGTGGCCAAGGCCGACCCGTGGTCGGTGATGAAGGTCAGCTTCCTGCTCTCCATCGCGCTGGGCATCTGCACGATCGTGGCGGCCGCGGTGCTGTGGATGGTCATGGACGCGATGGGCGTCTTCTCGACCGTCGGCGGCACGATCTCCGAGGCGACCGGCTCCAACGAGTCGAACGGCTTCGACCTGCAGTCCTTCCTGTCGCTGCCGAACGTCCTGATGTTCACGACGATCATCGCGGTCATCGACGTCGTCCTCGCGACGGCGCTGGCGACCCTCGGCGCGTTCATCTACAACCTCTCCGCCGGCTTCGTCGGCGGCGTCGAGCTGACGCTCGCCGAGGACGAGTGACGAGCGCGCCCCATTAGCTGCGATCGTCGGCTCAAACCTGCGGTGTGGACCCCTTCGAGAACCGATTTTGGGACTGCCCATGTCGTGCGCTAATCTTCAGGAGTCAGCGCGCGGGACACACACCGCAAAGCGCGGCGGGGCTATAGCTCAGTTGGTTAGAGCGCATCCCTGATAAGGATGAGGCCACAGGTTCAAATCCTGTTAGCCCCACCAGCGAGAAGACCCCCGGTCCACCAGGACCGGGGGTCTTTTGACATCAAGGGGTGACATCAACGGGTGACACCAACCGTTGACACCAGCCGTCGGGGGCTGCCCCAGAAGACGTGCGCCTCTCAGCCAAGCACGCCTGAGCCCGCGCTCATCGAGTAGGTCCCGGAAACTCTTGCAGCACGAACGCCCCCGGTCGATCAGACCAGGGGCGTTCGTGCTGCGGCCGTAGTCAGCGTGTACGCAAGTTCGCCTGTACGTCGTGGAGTGGAGGTGACGGCGCGCCGTCAGCGCTGGAGAGGCGTGGCCGGCTCGGCGGGAGTGGTGTCGGCGTTCTCCTCGCAGGAGGCGTCGGAGAGTTCCATGTCCGCGTCCGTGTCCGCGGGCGGGCGGTGGCGGCAGCTGGGGGTCTTGCCGTGGGCCTCGGCCCGGATGCGCTGTTTCATCGTGGGGGGCAGGGCCCTGGTGAAGGTCCAGGACCACAGGGCGGGTGCCGGTGTCGTGGCCTCCGCCGTGCTGTTGCGGGTCTGCTCGGTCTGCGGTACCGCCGCGGCGGCGGTGGTGGTGATGAGTCCGAGCGTCGTGCACAGCGCCAGGAAGGCGGTGACGACGGCGATCCACAGCTTCATGACCTTGTTCTGGGCCATGGCCCCTCACTTTCGGGTTGGGCGATTTGCGTACTTTCCTCATGATGTGTATGAGCGCCGCGAAATCACGGACCGACGCCCATGGCGCGTCGATCTTCAGATGAACACCACTCGGATGGGTGCAAGGAGCCAGAAAAGCGGAGGAAAGTGGAGGAGAAGCCTCGAATTCACCGTTCGTGTGGGTGTGATCACCCTTCGATCGGAACGGTGTCATCCGCTTCTACTGCGGTACTCAGGGCGGTAGTTGAGGGGGCTGACGCAGGTCACCGATCGGTATCGGCCGGTGTGTATAGTCGGGCGCCAGAGGTCCCCTACGTCAAGGAAAGACGAGGTCGCACGGTGAAGAAGCTTCTGCTGGTCGCACTGGCCGCCATCGGCGGGCTCCTCGTGTACCGCCAGATCCAGGCGGATCGCGCCGAGCAGGATCTGTGGACGGAGGCGACTGACTCCGTGCCCACGGGTTCGTGAGCACCGACATACGGTTCTGAGCAGACCCCGGCCGCCCTCGCGGTCGGGGTTTTGTGTTGCGTGAGACGCGGCCGGGCAGGATGAGCCACGGCCAGGCGACGGCGAGGGGGCGCGTGATGGGGCGGCGTACGGTACGCGTGCGGGGGCGGCGGCGTACGGCGCGGTGGCGCGGCGTGTGCGCGGCCGTCGTGGGAACGGCCCTCGCCGTGCTGGTGCCGGGGCGGGCCGCGCTGGCTGCGGACACGCCCCCTCCCTACGCGTTCGCCCCCGACACCCGCACGGTGACCGGCGCCGCGACCACCACGGACGCCCGGCGCCTCGACCTGGGCGAGACGTACCGCAGCACCCTCCCGGCGGGCGGCAAGCTCTACTACGCCCTCGCACTCGACGAGACGTCCGACGCATACGTCTCCATCACCGCCGTCCCGCGCGCGGACGCGACGGTTTCCCCCACCGCGGGCATCAGGGTGTCCCTCCAGAACGCCGACAGCCGCTCCTGCTCCATCGAGAGCGCCTCCTTCGGGATGAGTCGCAGCCCCCGGCCGATCGTCGCCTGGGGAGCGCGTGAGAGCTTCTCCCCGCGGACCTCGTGCCGGGGCGGCGGCGCGTACTACGTGCTCGTCGAGCGTCTCGACGGGGCGGACGCGTCGCCGGACGCGTGGGAACTGGAACTGGCGCCGGTCTCGGAACCCCGCCTGGAGCGGGCCGCCGGCACGAGAGCCCCCGAGGAATGGGACTCCGCGCCCCCGCAGCCCCCGACGAACGCCGCCGTACGACGCCCGGGCGGCGCCGGATTCGACGAGGCCGCCCCCTTGGGACACGGGGTCTGGAGCACCGACGTCCGCCCCGGACAGACCCTCTTCTACGCGGTGCCGGTCGGCTGGGGGCAGCAGCTCCACGTCACCGCAGAACTCGGCAGCACGACACGCGGCGGCTTCGTGGCCGGAGCCCTCACCACGTCGCTGTACAACCCCGCGCGCGTGCCCGTCGACGACGTGTCCCTCGGCTACAGCGGCACGCAGAAGACGGGCTCCCTCGCCCCCCTGCCTCCGGCCGAGTACACCAACCGCTACGCCCACTCCCGGCAAGTGAGCGCGATGCGGTTCGCCGGCTCGTACGTCCTCGCCGTCCACCTCTCCGCGCGGATGGCCGAGAAGTACGGCGACCAGCCGTACGGCGTGACCCTGCGGGTGCGCCTCGACGGCACGGCCGGGGCGGCGCCCGCATACGCGGGGGAGCCCGAGCCGCGGGGCCTCTTCGACGTGGCGGCGCGGGGCGGGGAGGGGGCGTCCGGAGGCGGGGCCGCGGGCGCGGGGGGTGACGCAGCGATGAAGGCGCTCGCTGTCGGGGGGATCGGCGGCGGGAGTCTGGTGCTGGTGGTGCTGGGGGCCTGGACGGTGGCGGCTCGGCGGAGGGGGGCCGGGGCCGCCGGGTAGGGGGCGGTGTACCTGGTCCCTGTCGGCACGGCCGCCGGGTAGGGCCGTATCCCCGGCCTCGCATGGCGGGTGGTGAACCCGCTCCCACCCGGCCGGGGACGGACGACGGGCGGGGTCCCGGGGTTTTCCTCGGGCGTGCGGCGTCGGCCAACGCTCAGATGCGTGTCAGAGCCCAGAAACCCATGACGTAACAGGCCAGCGCGAGCAGCAGCAGGGGCACGACCACCTTGGCCGGAGGGCCGGGTCGGCGCCGTGCCCTGCGCGCCGCCGCTCTCCCGGTGGCGTGTCGCGCACTTTCCTGGCCCGGAGGCGGAACCTGCGGGACCTGAGCGGTGTACGAAGCAGTAGAGGCATCGGCGCGCTGGGGCGCCGGGGGCGCGACGGGCGGGCTCGGGTAGGGCGGCGCCAGCGGACGGGGGGAGGGCAGGACATGCGTGGGGTCATGCGGGGAGACGTGAGGGGAGCCGTGGGCGGGCTCGTGCAGCGCGCCTTGCTGTGTCTGGGGCGGTGCCTGGGGGCGTGGCCGCTGAGCCCGGGAGGAGGAGCCGGTGGACTGTGGGGGCGGCAGGGGGAAGCTGCCGGTGTCCGACATGCTGGGCGGCTGCGGGGTGCCCGAGGCCTCGGCAGGAGAGGCCGACGGGCGGGGCTGCTCACCCCTGCGGGGTTCATCAGGCGGTACGACCCCGGGAGCGCGATCCCGACGCGGATCTGTTGGCACGGAACCGGTGCCGGGCCACCCGGAGCCGGAGTCGCCGGCCTGCCTGAAGGGCCCGGACGGCCGGGCCGGTGCCGGGGGCCCCGGTGGCGCCGAGGGTCCCGGTCCGGGGGGCCCGGGGGCTCTGGACGCGCCGGGGGAGCCGAGGTGCCCGGCGGGTCCGGGCGGTGTCGGGGAGCCCGTACCCGACCCCGCGTCTCCCCACCCCGCCACCGCGCCGGTGGACTCCGTCCGCACCCCCGGAGCGGGTTTGAGCGGTCCCTGCGGTCCGTATCCCGGTGGCAGTGGCCCCAGTTGGTCGAAGATCTCGATCAACTCGTCGTCGGGGCCGGGCTCCGGCAGCAGTTCCACGGCCGCGGCGAGCGCCTTGCGCGCCCCCGTGGCGGTGCGGAACCGCGCCTGCGGATCCGGCTGCACCAGCGTGGCCACGACCTGCCACAGCGGCTCGGGAATGCCCTGGGGGGCGCGTGGCGTCCCGTGCGCTGCGAAGTACTGCACGAGTGCCTTGGCGTCCGGCTTGGCGCCCTGCAGGAGATACAGCGCGACCAGCCCGACGGCGAACAGATCGGCGGGGAAGTCCGGTTCGGAGCCCATCAGCTGCTCGGGCGAGATGTAACCCGGCGTCCCCACCACGAGGTTGGTCTCCGTCAGCCGCGGCTCGCCCAGCCGCATCGCGATGCCGAAGTCGGACAGCCGCAGCCTCGGCCGGCCCGTACCGGTCGCCTCCAGCAGCACGTTGGCGGGCTTGACGTCCCGGTGCACGACATCCTCCGCGTGCACCGCGGCCAGCCCCGACAGGAGCTGGTCGAGCAGCGTGCAGACGAAGGAGGGCGGCAGAGGCCCGTAGTCCCCGACCAGATGGACCAGCGAGCCACCGCCGACCAGGTCCATGGTGAACAGGACCTTGTCGTCGTCGGCGGCCCAGCTGGCGGGGGCGAGGACATGGGGGTGGTCGATCCGAAGCGCCTGCTCTCGTACGAAGCGCAGCAACGAGTGCGCGTCGCTCTGCTGAAGCACCTTGGCGGCGACATAGCGACGGCGGCGGTGGTCCCAGGCGCGCCAGACCGCGCCCACACCGCCGCGTCCGATCGGGTCGACGAGTTCGTACCGGCCGGCGAAGACCTCACCCATGGCTGTGCGTCGCTCCTCCCCCTTCGGTCTCGTCCCTTGCCTCCCCCGCCACGCGCGGTACGACTCCCGCCGTGCTGTGTCGGGACGGGTGGGACGAGCGACACCCCTGGCTCCGATGCCGGCGAGCGACGCCCCCGGCTCCGCTCCCGGCGAGCGGCACCCCCGGTTCCGCTGGCCCCACTTCCCGGCGGGCGGCACGGCCCGTTTCCCGGACCGGCGGGTGACACGCCCCCACGTGCCCCGCCGGACGAGTCACGGCCCCCGTGTCCGTACCGGTGCCGCGAAGAGCTCGCGCGCCCCGCGTCCCGCTCACGGCCGTCGGCCCGGCTGCCGAACCCCCTTCGGTGACCGGGCCGCGGGTCAGCTCTGGTGGGACTGGTAGTGCGTGACCGCGTCGGAGGTGCGGCCCGCGCCATAGACCCGGAGGAACTCTGCCAGTTCCGGATGGGTCGGGGCGAGGGTGTCCGCCGCGTCGATGATGTCCCCCGCGGCGGCGACCGAGCGCAGCAGCGACTGGATCTCGCGGACGACCCGCTTGACCGTCGGCGCTCCCGAACTGCTCGTCGTGGTCGTGGCGTTGCTGAGCACCGAGCCCCCCTGGGACTTCTTGATCTCGTCCATCCGCTCGGTCGCCTCGGCCGCGCTGACGCTGCCGTCCGCGACCTGCCCCGCCAGGTCCTGGAGCAACTGCACCCGCTGGACCACGGCCGGGTTGCCGATCTTCGCCCGCTGCCCGCTCATCAGCTGCGACAGCATCGGCGCGGACAGTCCCAGCACCCCCGCGAGACGAGCCTGGTTGAGACCAAGATCGTCGATGAGCTTACGGAAGAGCGCCCCCAGCGGCTCCCCGTACCAGTTCCGCTGCAGTTCCCGCGCTCTCGCGGTCGCTTCCTGCTGTGCGGCGTCCATTGCGTCTCCCCATCGCTTCCCCAAATACCGCGGTTCGCTGTAGCGAACCACGCCGAGCATCTTACGGAGAGTGGTCGTGCATCGGGACCCCCAATCTTTTTGCGAGATACCGGGGGCGACCCGGTACTCTGGTCTGCGACGCCCGCCGGTATGAGTCGCTTCCGGTCGGACGTTCCTCTTCCGGGGCCTTAGCTCAGTTGGTAGAGCGCTGTCTTTGCATGGCAGATGTCAGGGGTTCGACTCCCCTAGGCTCCACACCTCGGACCGGCCGGTCGCCCTCGTGGCGGCCGGCCGGTCCTCGCATGTGCCGGTTTTTCACGCGCCGGACGCGCCCCTGGGGCAGGTGTGGACGAAAGAGGGCTCCGGAGGTGACGTGGCTCACTCCGGGCCCGTGGGCGCGTTGCAGTTATTTGCGCAAACGCAGAAGCGCGCGTAGCGCACCGGGCCGCCGCGTCTATGTGTGAGGAGTCGGCGGAGGACGGTATTCCGCTGGTGGAGGCCTTGTGGGGACTGGTGTCAGCACGCACTTGTCACCGGTGTGACGCTCTCCGTCAACCCGGCTCGCGTGGAACGTGCCCACCCGGAGCGTTGCAAACGTCATCGTGAGTGCACACGGCAAGCATCCGCCCAGTGCACACGGCAAGCATGCGCCGTTCCCGCGCCCCGTTCCACGTGAAACATCGCTGTGGGGCAGGAGACCCTCAAGTCTCCTGCCCCACAGCGATGTTCGGAGCGTCGGACGTCACCGACGATCGTCGCGGTCGGCAGCCTCCTCCTCGGCCTCCTTGACCTGGACCTCGGGGTCGAGCACGGACTGGCCGCTGCCGTCCACCGACGTCAGCCGGGGCGACTCCGGGACCTCCGTCGCGGCGGGCGGCTCGACCAACCAGTCGGGGTTGGCCTGCTTGTCCCACCACTTCCAGGCGGCGTAAGCACCACCCGCGACGACACCGGCGACCGCCAGCGCCTTGGCGAGGCGGCCGGCCCGCGCCCGGCGGTTGTGCTTGCGGACCAGCTTCTCGATCTCCTTGGGCGAGACCTGACCGCGCAGTGCGAGCAGCGCGGCCGCGCCGCGGGCTGCGGCTTCGTCCTTGACCGGCGTGGCCGCGGCCACGGCCTGCTCGATCCTCGGACGGGAATAGTCGGCGGCCTGCCGGGCGGCCTTGCGGGTGCGCACGGCAGCTTCATGGGCGGCGTGGTCGACCTTCGGCGGCACATGCGTCAGGGCCTGCTCCACGCGCGGCGCGACATACGCGCCGTACTGGACGCGGGCCTGTTCGGCTGCCAGCGACACCTTCGGCGCGAGCCGTACGCGTGCCTCGTGTGCGTAGTGGGCGGCCCTGTCCTTGGCCGTGTCGGCGTAGGGCGCCACCACTTCCGCGGCGTGCAGCACGCTGTCCTTCGCCGAACCGGTCGCGGCGCGCACGCTGTCAATGCGGGTCACGGGAATCCTCCTCCTCGGTGGCGTACGGTATTTCGACTTTCCACCCTTTTACGGATCATGCCTGTCAACCGCGTGTCGGGCATGCGCGGACGGGCATCCGGGTCACGGACGCTGACGCCGAACCCCTCTCCGATCAAGCATTGCTGAAGAGCGTTCACATGCAATAGCAGATGAATACAGGGCAACAGGAGCTTGTCGTCGACAATGCCACGGATCGTCGCCAAGCGCTCCCGGCCCGGGACTACTCGACCGGATTTCTGCACGTGCGCGCCGAGACAGCCCTCGCGGACGGGCGCCGGGCGCCGGGATGCGCGGCCCGTGCGAGGATCGGGGGGTCACAGGAAGACAACGGAAGGCAGAACGTGGCTGAGCAGCTCTACGCCACCCTGAAGACCAACCACGGCGACATCGAGCTCCGGCTCCTGCCGAACCACGCGCCGATGACGGTCAAGAACTTCGTCGAGCTCGCCAAGGGTGAGCGTGAGTGGACGAACCCCGCCACCGGCGAGAAGTCCGCGGCCAAGCTCTACGACGGCACGGTCTTCCACCGGGTGATCAGCGGCTTCATGATCCAGGGCGGTGACCCGCTGGGCAACGGCACCGGCGGCCCCGGCTACCAGTTCAAGGACGAGTTCCACCCGGACCTCTCCTTCGACCGGCCCTACCTGCTGGCCATGGCCAACGCCGGGCCGGGCACGAACGGCTCGCAGTTCTTCATCACCCTCGGTCCCACGACGTGGCTGAACCGCAAGCACACCATCTTCGGCGAGGTCGCCGACGAAGCCAGCCAGAAGGTCGTCGACGCCATCGCGGGCACGCAGACCAACCCGCGCACCGACCGCCCGCTCAACGATGTCGTCATCGAGTCGGTCGTCGTCGAGACCCGCCAAGGCTGATCACCGGCTCCCACCGACCGCCGAGTCCGCCTAACCCGCCGAGACCGCCGAGTCCCCGAGCCGTCGGCCGGGCGGTCCGGCTCCCGTCGGCACCGGGCCCCGCACAGGGAACCAAACGCCCCGCTCGTCCGTAAGGATGGGCGGGGCGGTTTCACTGCATACGACGACTTAGGGGACCCCATGGACCAGGCGCCAGGCAGCCCGCAGGGCCCGGAGGACCAGGGCACCCAGCCCGCCCAGGGTCTGCCGGGCTGTTACCGCCACCCCGACCGTGAGACCGGCATCCGCTGCACCCGCTGCGAGCGCCCGATCTGCCCGGAGTGCATGGTCAGCGCCTCCGTCGGCTTCCAGTGCCCCGACTGTGTCCGCGGCGGCTCCGGCACCGGTCACCGCCCTGACGCCGCCATGCCCCGCACCCTGGCAGGCGGCATGATCGCGGCGGACCCCCGGCGGGTCACCAAGATCCTCGTCGGGATCAACCTCGCCGTCTTCATCGCCGTCCAGGCTTCCACGTCACTGCTGAGCGACCTGGTCCTGATCGGCGTCTGGCCCCCGGCACCCTTCACGCCCACCGAGGGTGTCGCCGAGGGGCAGTGGTACCGCCTGGTCACCTCGATGTTCACGCACCAGGAGTACTGGCACATCGCCTTCAACATGCTGAGCCTGTGGTGGCTCGGCGGCCCCCTGGAAGCCGCCCTCGGCCGGGCCCGCTACCTCGCGCTCTACCTGGTCTCGGGACTCACCGGCAGCGTCCTGTCCTACCTCCTGGAATCCCCCACCACGGCCACCCTCGGCGCCTCGGGCGCCATCTTCGGCCTCTTCGGGGCCACCGCCGTCCTGATGCGCCGGCTCAACCACGACCTGCGGCCGATCATCGCGCTGTTGGTGATCAACCTGCTCTTCACCTTCAACCCCATGGTCAGCATCTCCTGGCAGGCCCACGTCGGCGGCCTCGCGGGCGGCCTGGTCATCGGCTACGCCATGGTGCACGCCCCGCGCGAGCGCCGCTCCCTGGTCCAGTACGGCACCTGCGCCCTGGTGCTCGCCGTGGTCGTCGTACTGACGCTGGTGAGGACCGCACAGCTCACCTGAGCTGCGGTTGTCCACAGTGGGTGGCGAAGCCTGTGCGTACGGTGCGGGAACAGCTGTGCCCCCTGTCACTGACCGGAGTTTCCGCAGGTCAGGCAGGGGGGCGAACGAGCTTTCGAGCGCCGGTGTGTCAGTCGTACCGGCGTCAACAGCAGAAGGGTTATCCACAGATCGTCTGTCTTTTCCCCAGTGTGGATAACGCTGTGGATAACTCAGTGGATAGCTTGGGGCAGAGCTACTTCCACTGGGTGGAGACGCCGAACCCGGCGGCGATGAAGCCGAAGCCCACGACGATGTTCCAGTTGTCCAGCGCGTCGATGGGCAGCGACCCGTCCGTCACATAGAAGACGACGATCCATGCCAGCCCGATGACGAACAGGGCGAGCATGACGGGCGCGACCCAGGCGCGGCTGTTCAGCTTGATGCTGGTCGCCTGCTTCGCCGGCGGCGGCGTGTAATCGGCCTTCTTGCGGATACGTGACTTCGGCACGAGGGTCTCTCCTGTCGATGCGCTGCGTGGCCGCGCAGGTAACTAGGTCGGGCTCGGGGCAGCGTACAAGGGGACACGTGGTGCTCCCCCGGGCGTCCGTTAGCGTAGTGCTTCCGCGGCGCCGAAGGAGATAAGGGTACGTTGAGCAATTCTGCCGACTCTCCCGGGACGGGATCCAGCCCTGCCCGCAGGCGAGGTTTCCGGCCCGTGCGGCTGCTCACGGTGGCCGTCTTCGCTCTCGCCGGACTCATCTTCTTCACCAGCTTCAACACGGCCAAGGGCACCAACATCCGCACGGACGCCTCGCTGCTCAAGCTCTCCGACCTGATCCTGGAGCGCAGTCACAAGAACGGGCAGCTGGACGAGACCAACGGCGCCCTCCGGGACGACGTGGAGGCACTGGCCGAGCGGGACGACGGCAGCACCAAGGCCGAGGACGACAAGCTGGCGGCGCTGGAGAAGCAGGCGGGCACGCAGCAGCTGAAGGGCCAGGCGATCAGCGTCACGCTCAACGACGCCCCGCCGGACGCCACCGCCAAGCTCCCCGGCTATCCCGAGCCGCAGCCGGACTACCTGGTCATCCACCAGCAGGACCTCCAGGCCGTGGTGAACGCGATGTGGCAGGGCGGCGCCAAGGGGATCAAGGTCATGGACCAGCGGTTGATCTCCACCAGCGCGGTGCGCTGCGTGGGCAACACGCTCATCCTCCAGGGCCGGGTCTACTCGCCGCCGTACAAGATCACGGCCATCGGGGACCCGGAGCGGCTCAAGACATCGCTCGCGGCCAGCAAGGCCATCCAGAACTACATGGTCTACGTCAACGTCTACGGCCTCGGATGGAAAGTCGAGGACGAAGGAGCGGTGACTCTGCCCGGCTACTCGGGCACAGTGGATCTGCAGTACGCCAAGCCTGTGGAGTAGGCCTCTTCTGGAGCCGCCGGTGCGTGTCGTCGTCAGGACCGTCAGCGAACTGTGCATCACCGCCGGGGCCCTCATCGTGCTGTTCGTGGCCTACGTGCTCTTCTGGACCGGCGTGAAGGCCGACGACGTCATGGGCGAGCAGATCGACCAGTTGCAGGACCAGTGGGCCAGGGGGAGCGTGCAGCCGTCGGCGGGCGCTTCCGCGGGTGCGCGGGAGCCGGCGGCGTACCGGAGCGGGAAGCCCTTCGCGATCATGTACATCCCGCGGCTTGGTTTCACGTGGAACAAGCCCGTGCTGGAGGGCACGGCGGTCGGCACCCTCAAGAAGGGGCTCGGGCACTACGCGCGCACCGCGCGGCTCGGGGAGACGGGCAACTTCTCGGTGGCCGGTCACCGGCGCACGTACGGCGATCCCTTCAAGGACTTTCCGCGGCTGCGGCGCGGGGACGCGGTGGTGCTCACGGACGGGACGACCTGGTTCACGTATCGGATCGACAAAGGGCCCTACAAAACCGTGCCCACGGACGTTGAGGTGATCGATCCTGTGCCACGTAAGTCGGGGTACACGGGGTCGGGCCGCTACCTCACGCTGACCACGTGCGATCCGGAATGGGGCCACAGCCACCGGCTGATCGTCTGGGCGCATCTGGACTCCACACAGCCTGTGGAGGAAGGCAAGCCCCAGGCGCTGCGCCGTTAGTCTGGTGGCTGTACGGCGTGAGTCTGGTGCCGTGGTGCGACGGAAGGGACGGCATGTACGGCTGGATCTGGCGGCATCTGCCGGGTAACGCGTGGGTGAGGGCTCTGATCTCACTCGTGCTGGTGCTCGCAGTGGTCTATGTCCTCTTCCAGTACGTCTTCCCGTGGGCCGAACCGCTGCTGCCTTTCAACGATGTGACGGTGGACAACCAGTGAGTGCGCGGATTCTCGTCGTCGACAACTACGACAGCTTCGTCTTCAACCTGGTGCAGTACCTGTACCAGCTGGGCGCCGAGTGCGAGGTGCTGCGCAACGACGAGGTGTCGACGGCGCATGCCCAGGACGGCTTCGACGGCGTGCTGCTGTCGCCGGGCCCGGGGACGCCGGAGGAGGCGGGCGTCTGCATCGAGATGGTCCGCCACTGCGCGTCCACCGGTGTGCCGGTCTTCGGCGTGTGCCTCGGCATGCAGTCCATGCAGGTGGCCTACGGCGGTGTCGTGGACCGTGCGCCGGAGCTGCTGCACGGCAAGACCTCGCTGGTCGAGCACGAGAGCAAGGGTGTGTTCGCGGGGCTGCCGACGCCCTTCACGGCGACGCGTTACCACTCGCTCGCGGCCGAGCCGGGGACGGTGCCGGCCGAGCTGGAGGTGACCGCGCGGACGCACGACGGGATCATCATGGGTCTGCGTCACCGTGAACTGCGTGTCGAGGGCGTGCAGTTCCACCCCGAGTCGGTGTTGACGGAGCACGGTCATCGGATGCTGGCCAACTGGCTGGTGGAGTGCGGCGACCAGGGTGCGGTGGCGCGGAGCGCGGGGCTGGCCCCGGTGGTGGGCAGGGCCTCGGCGTGACCGCGCTGCGCCCCGAGCGCGAGTCCGGGACCTCGTACGGGAAGCAGTCGTACGAGGACACCGGTGCGCTTGGGGAGTGGTACGCGGGTCAGTCGTACTCCGGCTCCGGCGAGCCCTTTGTCCCGCCCGTGGACGAGGAGACGGTGGCTCTGCGGATACCGGAGCCGCCGCCGACCCGAATAGAGGGGCCGGGAACGGCCTCTGACGCCTCATCCGCCACGAGAGCCACCGGAACCCCTACCGGCGGTCGTGCGGCCCGGAGAAAGGCCGCCAAGCGGCGTGGCGGGCGTCATGGAGGTCATGCGCGGCCCTCCGCCGAGGCGGCCGAGCCGTCGGAGGAGGGGAAGTCGTCCGCGCCGCTCTCCCGGGTCGAGGCCCGGCGGCAGGCCCGCGCGCGCAAACCCAGCGCGGGTGTGCTGGCGAGCCGTGCGATCGGCGAGGTGTTCATCACCACCGGTGTGCTGATGCTGCTGTTCGTCACCTACCAGCTGTGGTGGACCAACGTGCGGGCGCACGCGCAGGCCGGCAAGGAGGCGAGCAGCCTTCAGAACGAGTGGGCGAGCGGGCAGCGGGCGCCGGGCGAGTTCGAGCCGGGGCAGGGGTTCGCGCTGCTGCACATTCCCAAGCTGGACGTGGTCGTGCCGATAGCGGAGGGCATCAGCAACAAGAAGGTGCTCGACCGGGGCATGGTCGGGCACTACTCCGAGGGACCGCTCAAGACGGCGATGCCGAGCGCGAAGACCGGGAACTTCGGGCTCGCGGGGCATCGGAACACCCATGGTGAACCGTTCCGGTACATCAACCGGCTCACCAAGGGCGACGAGATCGTCGTGGAGACGCAGGACGACTACTTCGTCTACAAGATGACGTCGTCGCTGCCGGTGACGCCGCCGAGCAACACGAGCGTGCTGAACCCGGTTCCGCCGCAGTCCGGGTTCACCGAACCGGGCCGTTACATCACCCTGACGACGTGCACGCCGGAGTTCACCAGCAAGTACCGGCTGATCGTCTGGGGCAAGATGGTCGAGGAACGGCCGCGCAGCAAGGGCAAGCCGGATGCGCTCGTCCAGTAAGGCAGATGAGACAGTGGCAGCGACCACGGAGCAGCACGAGGTCACCGAACCGGCCCCCGCCCCGCGCCGGCGCCGTATGGGCCGGATCGCCATGGCCGTCAGCGTCTTCGGTGAACTCCTCATCACGGCGGGGCTGATCCTCGGCCTGTTCGTCGTCTACTCGCTGTGGTGGACGAACGTCATCGCCGACCGCGCGGCGGGCAAGCAGGCCGACAAGGTCCGCGACACCTGGGCCCAGGACACCGGGCCGGGTGCGCTGGACACGAAGAACGGCATCGGCTTCCTGCACGTCCCCGCGATGAGGAACGGCGAGGTCCTGGTCGAGAAGGGCACGTCGGCCAAGCAGCTCAACGACGGTGTCGCCGGTTACTACACCGACCCGGTCAAGGCGACCCTGCCGATGTCCGGCAAGGACGGCAACTTCTCCCTCGCGGCCCACCGTGACGGCCACGGCGCCCAGTTCCACAACATCGACAAGATCGAGAAGGGCGACCCGATCGTCTTCGAGACGAAGGACAAGTGGTACGTCTACAAGACGTACGCGATCCTTCCGGAGACCTCGAAGTACAACGTCAAGGTGCTCGGCGCGATCCCCAAGGAGTCGGGGAAGAAGAAGGCCGGCAAGTACATCACCCTGACCACCTGCACGCCGGTGTACACGAGCCGGTACCGGTACGTGGTGTGGGGGGAGCTGGTGCGGGTGGAGAAGGTGGACAGCGAGCGGACGCCGCCGCGGGAACTGCGCTGACGCCGTCGTGCCCCCGGTTCGGCACCGGGGGCACGGTCTGCGGGGGATCAGACGGTCAGCAGTGGACCGCGAGCGTGACCAGCTGGGCCAGCGAGGAGCCGGACGGGTTGTGGATGACCCCGTTCAGCTTGATGCAGCGGTTCGCGGAGCCCGTGACCTGGCGGGGTCCGGCGTACGTGATGTAGTTGCCGGAGTCGGAGTCGTACTGGTCCGAGGCGCAGGACCGGCCGGCCACGCTGCCGGCGGCGCAGCGGTCGATGAAGATGGCCATGTGCTTGCGGGTACCGAAGTAGGTGTCCACGGTGACGGCACAGTTGGTGCCCCCGTCCGCGGTGCTGTAGTAGAGGTAGACCACGCCGTACTTCACGCCGTTGCTGGTCTTGACGTCGTAGGTGTCGATCAGGTTGCCGGAGCAGCCGTAGCCTGCGGCGCTCGCTGTGGGGGCCATGACGAGTCCGCCGATGAACAGCGCCAAGGCGGCGAGCATCGTAGAGATGGTCTTGCGCATGCCGGATCTCCTGGAGATGAGGGGGGTGTGCACGACAAATGCACCGTGAAGATATGTGGGGCCCCCGGGGGCGGCAAGATCGTCAACTCGGTGGAAAAGCAGGCGAGGCCCCCATGATCGCCTGTGATCTACGACACCTGACGTCAGGAAAGGGCTGAGCCCCGGCACCCTCACGGGTACCGGGGCTCAGTCGCTCAGGAGCGTCGGATCAGTCCTCGGTGCGGGCCGCGGTTCCGGTCACGCCGCCGAAGAAGCCGCCGCCGTCGTCGCCGCCGTTGTTGCCACCGTTGTTGTTCTGCTGGGCGATGGCGGTCAGGTTGACCGTGGTGCCCTTGGGCACCGTGGCGCCGGGCTGCGGATTCTGGGCCAGGACGATGGCGTTCTCGTCCTGGGAGCCGGTGACGTTGACCGACAGACCGAGATCCTCGAGGGTCTTGCGGGCGTCCTTCAGCGTCTGCTGGATCACCGACGGCACCTGGACCTGCTCCTCGGCCTTCTTCTTGCCCAGGTGGATCGTCACCGTCGAACCCTTGTCGACCGAGGCGCCGATCTGCGGGTCGGTGCTGATGACCTTGTCGACCAGGTTGCCGTCGTCGGTCTCCGTGTCGGTCACGCAGTTGCCGGTGAGGTTGCTCTCCGTCATCCGGGCCTTGGCCTCGTCACAGCTGAGCTTGCTGACGTCCGGGACCGTGGACTTCTGGATCTCCGTGGCGACGGTCAGGGTGATCGTCGTTCCCTTCTCGACTTCCTTGCCGAAGACGGGGTTCTGGTCGAGGACGGACCCTGCGGGCTCCGTGGACTCCTTCGACTTCTTCTTGACGACGAGCCCGAAGTCGTCGCCCTCCAGCTTCTCCTTGGCCTCGTCGAACTGGTCGCCGATGACGCTGGGGACGGAGACCTTCGGGGCGCCGGTGGAGACCACCAGGTTGACGGTGGACTGCTTGTCGACCTTCAGGCCGTCCTTGGGGTCCTGGTCGCAGATCTTGCCCTTGGGCTGCTCCTCGCAGGGCTTGCTGGTGAAGGACAGCTTCAGGTCGCTGTTCGTCGCCATCCGCTCGGCGTTGTCCTTGGTCTCACCGATGAAGACGGGCACCGCCACCTGGTCGTCCGCGCTGTCGTTCCCGCTGAACGCCCACTTGCCGATCAGGATCGCGCCGATCAGGACCAGCACGGCCGCGACGACCAACAGGATCGTCGAGGTGTTGTTCTTCTTCGGCTGGCGGCGGCGGTCCGGGCGGTCGTCGTAGCCGTAGCCCCCGTCGTCCGGGTTCATGGGCGGGAGCATGGACGTGGCGCCGGCGTCCGTGGAACGCAGGGCGGTGGTCGCCTGGTCGTCGGGGTAGGCGCCGTAGCCGACCGAACCCATCGCCGCGGTGGCCGCCACCGGCTGGCCGTCCAGGCACGCCTCGATGTCGGCGCGCATCTCGTCGGCGGACTGGTAGCGGTAGTTGGGGTCCTTGACCAGGGCCTTGAGGACGATGGCGTCCATCTCGGGCGTGAGCTCGGGGTCGAAGACCGACGGGGGCTGCGGCTCCTCGCGGACGTGCTGGTAGGCCACGGCCACGGGGGAGTCGCCCACGAAGGGCGGGCGTACCGTCAGCAGCTCGTAGAGGAGGCAGCCCGTCGAGTAGAGGTCGGAGCGCTGGTCGACCTGCTCGCCCTTCGCCTGTTCCGGCGAGAGGTACTGGGCCGTGCCGATGACCGCCGACGTCTGGGTCATCGTCATGCCGGAGTCGCCCATGGCGCGGGCGATGCCGAAGTCCATGACCTTGACCTGGCCGTTGCGCGTGAGCATGACGTTGGCCGGCTTGATGTCGCGGTGGACGATGCCGGCCCGGTGCGAGTACTCCAGGGCCTGGAGGATGCCGATCGTCATCTCCAGCGTGCGCTCCGGCAGCAGCCGGCGGCCGGAGTGCAGCAGTTCACGGAGCGTGGAGCCGTCGACGTACTCCATGACGATGTACGGGATCGAGACCCCGTCGATGTAGTCCTCGCCCGTGTCGTAGACCGCGACGATCGCGGGATGGTTGAGCGAGGCGGCCGACTGGGCCTCCCGGCGGAACCGGGCCTGGAAGGACGGGTCGCGCGCGAGGTCCGCGCGCAGCGTCTTCACCGCCACGGTGCGGCCGAGGCGGGTGTCATGCGCGAGGTATACCTCCGCCATGCCACCACGACCGAGCACCTGGCCCAGCTCGTACCGGCCGCCGAGGCGACGCGGCTCTTCCATAGCTACCTACCAGCCCTCTCCGTCGGTCCCGACCGGCACTGGTGTGCGGTCGGAGGCTGCCGTCCGGGCCTACCGTACCCGGCTGGCTTTGTGTGACCTGGCCAAGCCCGTCACCCGATACAGGACCGGTATCGCAACGTGCACCGATGTGAGGGGGACGTGAGCGGGGTCACTTCTTGGAGTTGATGACCGCCTCCATCACGCTCTTCGCGATCGGGGCCGCGAGGCCGCCACCGGAGATGTTCTCGCGGACGGCGTCCTCGTCCTCGACGACCACGGCCACGGCGACCGGGGAGCTGCCGTCGCTGAGCTTGGCGTACGAGATGAACCACGCGTAGGGGTTCTTGCTGTTGTTCTCGCCGTGCTGGGCGGTACCGGTCTTGCCGCCCACCGTGACGTTGTCGATCTGGGCGGCCTTGCCGGTGCCGTCCTTGACGACGGTCTCCATCATCGACTGCAGGATCTGCGCGTTCTTCGCGGACAGCGGCTCGCTGTACGTCTCCGGGTCGGTCTTCTCGATGACGTCGACGTTGCTGGCCTGGAGCTCGTCCACCATGTACGGCTTCATGAGGGTGCCGTTGTTGGCGACCGCGGAGGCGACCATGGCCATCTGGAGCGGGGTCGCGGCGGTGTTGAACTGGCCGATGGAGGAGAGCGCGACCTGCGAGTCCTCCATGTCGTCGGAGAAGACGGAGGCGCTGGAGCGCACCGGCGTGAACTGCTCCTCGGTGAAGCCGAACTTCTTCGCCTCGTCCAGCATCTTCTCGTTGCCGAGGTCGTAGCCGACCTTGCCGAAGACGGTGTTGCACGAGTACTGGAGGGCGACCCGGAGAGTGGCGTTCTCGCAGGGGATCGTGCCCTCGTTCTTCAGTTCGGTCCGGGTGCCGGGCAGCGTCCAGGGCAGCGGCGACTTGGTCTTCTCGTCGGCCGAGTCGTACAGGCCGTTCTCCAGGGCGGCGGCCGCGGTGAGGACCTTGAAGGTGGAGCCGGGCGGGTAGACCTCGCGCAGCGCGCGGTTGAGCATGGGGTCGTCGGGGTTGTTCTTCTTGTCCAGCGACTTCCAGGTCTTCTCGTCCGACTCGCCGCCGCCGGCGATCTTGCCGGGGTCGTACGACGGGTAGGAGGCCAGCGCCAGGATCTTGCCGGTGGCCGGTTCGAGGGCGACGACGGCACCCTTGCCGCGCTCCTTGAGGCCGTCGTACGCGGCCTTCTGGGCTGCGCCGTTGAGGGTGGTGACGACGTTGCCGCCCTCCTTCGCCTTGCCCGTGATCATGTCGAGGGTGTTGCGGAAGAACAGCCGGTCGTCGTTGCCGGTGAGGATGCCGTCCTCGAGGTACTCCAGCTGGTTGGCGCCGTACGCCTGGGAGACGAAGCCGGTGACGGGCGCCCACATGGGGCCGTCCTTGTAGGTGCGCTTGTACTTGAAGTCGCCCGAGGTCTCGCTGTGGCCGGTGATGGCCTTGCCGTCGACGATGATGTCGCCGCGCGGGCTGGCGTACCGCTCGATGGCGACCCGGCGGTTGTCGGTGTCGGTCCGCAGCTCGTCGGCCTTGACGTACTGGAGCCAGTTGTCCCGGACGAGCAGGGCCAGGACGAGGAGCCCGCAGAAGATCGCGATCCGGCGCAGGGGCTTGTTCATGACGGGCGGACCACCTGGGTCATCTCGGCGTCGGGGTTGGGTGCGGGGGCCGGCGCGGGGCGGCGGGCGGTGTCGCTGATGCGCAACAGAATGCCGATGAGGGCCCAGTTGGCGATCACGGACGAACCGCCGTAGGCCACGAACGGCAGCGTCATGCCGGTCAGCGGGATGAGGCCCATGACACCGCCGGCCACCACGAAGACCTGGAGCGCGAAGGCGCCGGACAGGCCGATGGCCAGCAGCTTGCCGAACGGGTCGCGGGCCGCGAGGGCCGTGCGGACACCGCGCTCGACGATCAGCCCGTAGAGCAGCAGGATCGCCATGACGCCCGCGAGGCCCAGCTCCTCGCCGAACGTGGCGAGGATGAAGTCGGAGTTGGCGGCGAAGCCGATGAGGTCGGAGTTGCCCTGCCCGAGACCGGTGCCGAGGGTGCCGCCGGAGCCGAAGGCCCACAGGGCCTGCATGGCCTGCTCGGAGTGGACAATGCCGTCCTGGACGCCGGAGCGGCTGAGCTCGAACTCGTGCATCGGGTCGAGCCAGGCCTGCACACGGGTCTGGATGTGCGGCTCGAAGCTCGCCACGCCGACCGCGCCGACCGCGGACATCAGCAGACCGAAGACGATCCAGCTGGTCCGCTCGGTGGCGACGTACAGCATGATGATGAACATCCCGAAGAACAGCAGGGATGTACCGAGGTCGGTCTCGAAGACCAGGATGAGGATCGACATCACCCAGACGACGAGGATCGGACCGAGGTCGCGGCCTCGCGGCAGGTACAGGCCCATGAAGCGACGGCTGGCCAGGGCCAGGGCGTCTCTTTTGACCATGAGATAGCCGGCGAAGAACACCGCGAGGGCGATCTTCGCGAACTCACCGGGCTGGAGCGTGCCGAGGCCGGGGATCTTGATCCAGATCTTGGCGCCGTAGGTGGGGGCGCTGATGCCGGGGATCAGCGGCAGCACCAGGAGGAGCATGGCTCCGGCCATGGAGATGTACGTGTAGCGCTGCAGGACGCGGTGGTCCTTGAGGAAGATCAGTACGACCACCAGCAGGGCGACGCCCATCGCCGAGTACAGCAGCTGGCGTGGTGCCGCCTCGACGAAGGTGTTGCTCCGCTGCAGGCGCTTGGACTGGTCCAGGCGCCAGATGATGACGAGGCCCAGCCCGTTCAGCAGGGTGGCCAGCGGGAGCATCAGCGGGTCGGCGTAGGGCGCGAACTTCCGGACGACGAGGTGGCCGACGCCGGCGAGCAGGCCGAGGCCTAGGCCGTAGCCCAGCAGTCCGGGCGGCACCTGGTCGTTGATGGCCAGCCCGACGTTGGCGTAGGCGAAGACCGGGATGACCACGGCGAACACCAGCAGCGCGAGCTCGGTGTTGCGTCGGCTCGGGGTGCCGATGGAGCCGATCGTGGACGTGTGGTGCGTCGACGTGTGGGAAGTACTGCTCATCGTGTGACGGGGCCTCTCACGGCTTGCCTACTGCGTTCCGCACTGCGAGACGACCTTCTGCTCTTCCTCCGAGAGAGTGGGGCCGGGGCTGGGAGTGGGAGCGGTCGGGGTGGCGGAAGCGGTCGGGGACGGTGAGGAAGAGGTGGACGGGGTCGGTGACGCCTTGGACGTGAGGGAGGTCCGGGTGGTTCCCGTGGTGCCTCCGGCCTCGCCCTCGCCGGTCTTGGAGTTCTGCTCGCTCTCGGCGGCCTGCTGCTCGGCGCGCTTCTGGCACGCGGCGGCCTGCACCGAGAGTTCGTCGATCTTCTTCTGGGCGGTCTTGAGATCGCCCTCGGCGATGGTGCCCTCGACGAGCTTCTGCTGGTACGGCGGCAGGTACTTGAGTTCGATCTCGGGGTGGTCCTTGGAGACCTTCGACAACGACACCCACGCCAGGTCCTGGCTGATGCCGCGGTACAGGGCCACGTGCTCACCGTTGGCGCCCACGTAGTACTGGGTCTGCGTCCAGCGCCAGCCTCCGTAGAGGCCGCCGCCGACGACGCCGAGGGCGAGCGCGATGTAGAAGGATCTCTTCAGCCACCTACGGCCCTTGCGCGGCTTGACGAAGTCCTCGTCGCTGTAGTCGCCGAAGCCGTCGGTCGGGATGAACCCGGTCACGTCGCCGGAGCCGGGCGGACCGAACTCGCCGCCGCCCTGTCCGGGCACCTGACGGCCGAGCCCGGAGGCGCGGCCGGCCGGGGTCTGCATCAGGCCCGGGTCGTGCAGGTGGTTCTGGTTCTCGGCGACCGCGCCGACCACCACGGGGACGTCGGAGAGCTGGCCCGCGAGGGTGTCGCCGGTGTCGAGGTCGAGGACGTCGGCGACGATGACCGTGATGTTGTCGGGGCCGCCCCCGCGCAGCGCGAGCTGAATCAGCTCCTGCACGGTCTCCTGGGGGCCCTGGTAGCTGGCGAGGGTGTCTTCCAGCGTCTGGTGCGAGACGACGCCGGAGAGGCCGTCGGAGCAGATCAGGTACCGGTCGCCGGCGCGGACCTCACGGATCGACAGGTCCGGCTCGACATGCTCACCGCTGCCCAGCGCGCGCATCAGCAGGGAGCGCTGCGGGTGGGTGGTGGCCTCTTCCTCGGTGATCCGGCCCTCGTCGACCAGGCGCTGCACCCAGGTGTGGTCCTGGGTGATCTGGGTGAGGACGCCGTCGCGCAGCAGGTACGCGCGCGAGTCGCCGACGTGCACGAGGCCGAGGCGCTGTCCGGTCCACAGCAGGGCGGTGAGCGTGGTGCCCATGCCCTCCAGCTGGGGGTCCTCCTCGACCAGGGCGCGCAACTGGTCGTTGGCGCGCTGGACGGCGGTGCCGAGGGAGGTGAGGACGTCGGAGCCGGGCACGTCGTCGTCGAGGGCGACGATGGTGGAGATGGCCTCGGAGGAGGCGACCTCACCGGCGGCGGCGCCGCCCATGCCGTCGGCGATGGCGAGCAGGCGGGGACCGGCGTATCCGGAGTCCTCGTTCCCCTCCCGGATCATGCCTTTGTGCGATCCGGCGGCGAAGCGCAGTGACAGACTCATGCGCACCTCGCCCGTCGGCTCCGGGTACATCCGCACGGTGCCCACCCTCCGGTCGGGAGCGCGCCGGGGCCCGGGGTGGGGGCCCACGCCGCGTGCTCGCTCCGCTCGCGCCTATTCATGATGTAGCACTACTTCCGCAGCTCGATGACGGTCTTGCCGATGCGGATCGGCGCGCCCAGCGGAATCGGTGTGGGGGTCGTCAGCCGGTTCCGGTCCAGGTAGGTGCCGTTGGTGGAGCCGAGGTCCTCGACGATCCACTGACCGTCCCGGTCCGGGTAGATCCTGGCGTGCCTGCTGGAGGCGTAGTCGTCGTCCAGCACGATGGTGCTGTCGTGCGCGCGGCCCAGCGTGATGGTCTGGCCCTGCAGCGCGACGGTGGTGCCGGTGAGGGTGCCCTCGCTGACGACCAGCTTGCTGGGGGCGTTACGGCCGCGGCGGCCGCCCGAGGGCTGCTGGCGCTGCTGCGGGGGCGCCTGCTGCCGCTGGGCCTGCTGAGGCCGGGCCGCCTCGCGCCGGGCGCCGCGCTGAGTGACGCGCGTTCCGAACAGGTCGCTGCGGATGACCTGCACGGCCACGATCACGAACAGCCACAGTACGGCCAGGAAACCCAGCCGCATGACCGTGAGGGTCAGCTCTGACATTGCCCCCGCTTCACCCTTCGGCTTGCCGGTAAATGATGGTGGTGCTGCCCACGACGATCCGCGAGCCGTCGCGGAGCGTAGCGCGGGTGGTGTGCTGCCCGTCCACCACGATGCCGTTGGTGGAGCCGAGATCCTGGATCGTCGAGGGCGTTCCGGTCCGGATCTCGCAGTGCCGGCGGGAGACGCCGGGGTCGTCGATCCGCACGTCGGCCTCGGTGCTGCGGCCCAGCACGAGCGTCGCGCGGGAGATCTGATGGCGGGCGCCGTTGATCTCGATCCAGTGGCGGGTTCTGCCGCCGGCCGCCGCGGGAGCGGGCGCGGCCGGGGGCCGGGCACCGTTCGCGGGCTGCGGGTATCCGTAACCGCCGGGGCGGCCGCCGGGCGGCGGCGTGGCCGGCATGGGAGGGGCGCCCGGTGCTCCGGCGGGAGCGACGGCCGGCGGGTAGCCGTAGCCGCCGGGGGCCGCGGGGCGGCCGGCCGGGGCGGCGGGCGCGGAGGCCTGCTGGTCGGTGGAGGAGGCGAGCGTGCGGCTGCGCACCCGGTACAGGCCGGTGTCGAGGTCCTCGGCCTTCTCCAGGTGGACCTTGATGGGGCCCATGAAGGTGTAGCGCTGCTGCTTGGCGTAGTCGCGCACCATGCCGGCGAGTTCGTCGCCGAGCTGGCCGGAGTACGGGCTCAGCCGCTCGAAGTCCGGTGTGCTCAGCTCCACGATGAAGTCGTTGGGGACGACCGTGCGGTCGCGGTTCCAGATGGTGGCGTTGTTGTCACACTCGCGCTGGAGCGCTCCCGCGATCTCCACGGGCTGCACCTCGGACTTGAACACCTTCGCGAAGGTGCCGTTGACCAGACCTTCGAGACGCTGCTCGAACTTCTTCAGGACTCCCATGGGGCACCTCCTCCGTAGCTGCTGCCGTCCTGCACCCCGCAGAGCGGGTACTGCCTTACCTGGTACTGCTTACTGATCGTATCCACGCGCCGGTCGATCGGCTGGTTCCCCCTGTCGGCCTCGTCGACGGGTGTCGACGCCTCCGAAGTTCCCTGTGGAGTCCCTCTTCGAACTCCCCCGGCCGACTCGTCCTGCCAAGGATCGTAGAGGCGGCCGCAGACAAGTGTCCCGCACCCGGCTGTGGACCCCGACCGGCTCCCGGGGACAGGGGCGGTACCGGTACGAGGTTGATACGTGAACAGACACTCGTCGATACGTGGCCGTCGGGCGGGCGGTTCGGTGCGGGATGTCCGCGTCCCCGGTGGGGGGTTGTCCCTGCGGCTGCCCCTCGACAAGGGATGTGAACCCACCCCCACCAGCGTGCTAATGTTCTGGGTGTCGGAAGGCGCCGGCCCCAAGGGGAACGGAGCCCGAGGACACACCCAATGCGCGGGTGGCGGAATAGGCAGACGCGCTGGATTCAGGTTCCAGTGCCCGAAAGGGCGTGGGGGTTCAACTCCCCCCTCGCGCACAGCTGAAAGCCCCGCAGGTCTTCGACCTGCGGGGCTTTTGCGTTGCCTGGGGCGATGGCGGCGGTGGGGGGCTGTGGACTGCGGGGCGCAGTGCGCGGGGCGCGCGGCGCGTCGGCCGTGAGGACAATCACACCGCGTGAGGTCGGCCTGTCCGAGGTGGGGTGGCCGGGTTGGGGGTGGGCTTACGCGGCCAGGCGCTGGGCGAGGTTCTTCGCCTTGGTCTCCGCCTCTTGGTGGGCGCGGGCGCGGGAGGCCTCGTAGAGGGGGATCAGCTCGGTCATCGCCGGGTTGTGCGGGGCCATGGTCAGCTCCGGGACGATGAAGTCGACGTCCAGGGCGAGGGTCTCGCCGAGGACCGACGCCAGGTAGTTCTGCACGTACTCGTTGGCCTCGCGCGGCGTGCCGGGCGCGTAGGAGCCGCCGCGGCTGGCGACCACGGTGACCGGAGTGCCCTGGATCTTCGAGTCCTCGGCCATCGCGGTGCGGCCCATGACGATCACGTTGTCCAGCCAGGCCTTGAGGGTCGAGGGGATCCCGTAGTTGTACATCGGGGCGCCGATCAGCACGGCGTCCGCCGCCTCCAGCTCCTCGACGAGCCGCACGCGCGCGTGGAGGGCGGCGGTCTGCTCCGGGGTGTGGGTGGCCGGATCGGAGAAGGCGGCGGTGTGGGCGTCGGCGGTGATGTGCGGCACGGGGTTGGCGGAGAGGTCGCGGTAGATCACCGTGCCCCCGGGGTGCTGCTCCTCCCAGGTCCTGCGGAAGGCGCCCGTGACCGAGCGCGAGGCGGAGGCGCCCTCGGGGAACACGGAGGAGTCGATGTGCAGAAGGGTGGCCATGGGGGTCTCCTGAGGAGTGGTGTGTTGCTAAGACTTCGTACTCGACTATTGATAACACAGCGACTTACTTTTTTTCATCCCCATACGGGAGCGCAGTACCCTGAGGGCATGACGGCCGAGGAGAGACACGGGACAGAGGCGTGCAAGCGGGTGGACGACGGGATCACCCGGGTCTTCCAGCTGCTGGGAAAGCGCTGGACCGGGCCGATCGTGGCCGTCCTGACGCCGGGACCGGCGTACTTCGTCGACCTGCGCCGGGCGATCCCCGGCATCAGCGAGCGGATGCTTTCCGACCGCCTCACCGAGCTCGCCGCGGCGGGGCTCGTGGTGCGCGAGGTCGACGAGGGCCCTCCGCTGCGGGTGTCGTACCGGCTGACGGACACGGGGGCGGCACTGGAGCCGGCCTTCGCGGAGCTGAAGGAGTGGGCCGCGCGGTATCTGCCGGAGGGGGGCGGGTGCTGACGGGCTGCGGCCTGGGGGGCGTTGGTGCGGGGTGTGGGTGCGGGGGGTGCGGGGTGCGCGCTGGGGCGGTCTGTGCGGGCTCGGTCCGGGGGTGGGGCGGTCGGTATCGGCTCGGTCCGGGGGGTCGGTGTGGGCTCGGTTGACCGGTCTGGTGGTGGGCGCGTGCCGCGGCGGCCCGGCGTGAGGTGGGGTTTTCACAGCCGCGGAGTTGTCCACAGGGTCTGACGTGTTTCGGCCACCGGCTGTACGGTCTGCACGAGTTGATGTGCGGGTTCGTGGGTGTTCGGGGGAGGCGGTCGGTATGACCGAGGTCGGTGCGGAACTTTCGGGCGGTATGTCCGCCGAAGCCGCTGTGGGCGCGGTGCGCAGGCTGCCGCGGACGCGCGGCTTCGCCGAGTGGCCGGTGGAGGGCTCGCCCAAGCGGGAGGGCAAGGCCCTGCGCGACCGTGTCCCCCGCAGCGCGCACGCGGTGCTCGACCTGGACGGGTCCCGGCCCGACGCGGTGACCGCGGTGGAGGAGTCCAGCCGCGACCGACTGCCCGAACTCACCCCGCTGCGCGTCGGGCGCATGGCGGCCACCCCCTTCGCGTTCCTGCGCGGCTCGGCGGGCCTCATGGCCTACGACCTGGCGCGCACCCCCATGACCCGGATACGGGCGCAGATCTGCGGCGACGCCCACGCCGCCAACTTCGGGCTGTACGGGGACGCGCGCGGCGGCCTGGTCATCGACCTCAACGACTTCGACGAGACGGTGCACGGTCCCTGGGAGTGGGACCTCAAGAGGCTCGCCGCCTCCCTGGTGCTCGCCGGCCGGGAGGCGGGCGCGGACGAGGACACCTGCCGCGCCGCGGCGCACGGCGCGGTGGGCGCGTACCGCCGCACCATGCGACTGCTGGCCAAGCTGCCGGTACTGGACGCGTGGAACGCGATCGCGGACGAGGAGCTCGTCTCGCACACCGATGCCCATGACCTGGTCGGCACGCTGGAGCGGGTCTCGGAGAAGGCGCGGGCCAACACCAGCGGGCGGTTCGCGGCGAAGTCGACGGAGGCGACCGAGGACGGCGGGCGCCGTTTCGTGGACGCCCCGCCGGTGCTGCGGCGCGTCCCCGACGAGGAGGCCGCGGCGGTGGCCGGGGCACTGGAGGAGTACCTCGACTCGCTCTCCGAGGACCGTCTGCCACTGCTGTCCCGGCACGCGGTGCAGGACGTGGCGTTCCGGGTCGTCGGCACGGGCAGCGTCGGTACCCGGTCCTACGTCGTGCTGCTCCTGGACCACCGCGGTGAACCCCTGATCCTTCAGGTCAAGGAGGCCCGTCCCTCGGCGCTGCTGCCCCACCTGGTGACCGCCGGGTTCGAGGCGCCCATGGTCGAGCACGAGGGTCGCCGGGTGGTCATCGGGCAGAAGCGGATGCAGGTCGTCAGCGACATGTTGCTGGGCTGGACGTCGGTGCAGGGGCGGCCCTTCCAGGTGCGGCAGTTCCGCAACCGCAAGGGCAGCGTCGACCCCGCCGCGCTCGCTCCCGACCAGATGGACGACTACGGCCGTATGACGGGGGCGCTCCTGGCACGCGCCCACTCCCACAGCGTCGACCCGCGTCTCGTCGCCGGGTACTGCGGCAAGAACGAGGAACTGGACGAGGCGATGGCCGCGTTCGCCGTGTCCTACGCCGACCGCACGGAGGCCGATCACGCGGAGCTGGTGGCCGCGGTGCGGTCGGGGCGGCTCGCGGGGGAGACGGGGGCGTGAGGGGCGAGGGGTGAGGGGGCGCTCGGGGCTTGCGGTGAGAGGTGGGGCTCGACGGGGGCTCGTAGGGGGGCTGCGGTGGGAGGCGGGTTGGTCGATGTCGACGGCGACTGCGGCCGGGGGCGCTGGTTGTCGCCTGCCGGGACCTCGTGGCGCGGTGGGTGCCGGCGGACGGGCCGGACGTGCGCGGGGGTCGACGTACGCCGGGTTCGAGAGGGCGCCGCGGCCGTGGCCTAGGCTGGTCGGGTGACGACCCCGGAAGCTGAGCAGGGGGGTGCCGCCGACGCGACGCGGGCGGTGCCCGAGGACGGCGCGCCCCGGCCCGAGGAGCGGCTGGAGCGGGCCGTGCGGGCCGCCGAGCAGGCGCTGATCGAGTACGAGATCGCGGTGGAGACCTTCCGGGTCGAGGTGGAGAACTTCTCCCGGTTGCACCACCAGAAGCTCGGCCCGATGTACACCCGGCTCGACGAGCTGGACGCGCAGATCGCCGAGATCACCGCCGCGCGCACCGGCGATCCCGAGGACCGTCGGAAGGCGGACGAGGCCCGGGCCCGGGTGATGCCGATGCCGGCCGTGGAGGAGTTGTTCCATGGCTGGATGGACGGGGACGGGCTGTTCCCGGAGGCCGCGGCGATGCTCACCGACCAGCCGGTGCGGCCCCCGCAGCGGGTGCGGCCCAGCGACGAGGCCCGCAAGCTCTACCGCGAACTGGTCCGCAAGGTCCACCCCGACCTGGCGCAGGACGAGACCGAGCGGGCCCGGCGCGAGGAGTTCATCACCCGCGTCAACGCCGCGTACGCCCGGGGGGACGAGCCGCTGCTGCGGGAGCTGGCCGGGGAGTGGGCCGCGGGGCCGAAGCCGCCGGAGCTGGGGCCGACGCCGAGCGAGGAGCTCTACGCCCGCCTCGAGTGGCTCGCCCGGCGCAAGGAACTGCTGAGCGTGGTCGCGCGGGAGCTGGAGGAGAGCGCGATCGGGGCGATGCTCAAGCTGGCCCCGGACGACCCCGACCAGCTCCTGGAGGAGATCGCCGAGCAACTGCTGACGCAGGTTGCCGAGCGAGAGCGGGAGTTGGCGGAGCTGCTCGCGCAGTAGCCCGGGGCACGGGAGGGGCGACAGTCCGTGCCGGTAGCTGCGGCGGCCTGTGCTGGTGGCGGGCTGCGTTGGCCCGTGCCGGTGGCTGCGGTGGGCCGTCAGCGGCGTCCGCGGAAGCTCGTCATCGGCGGGCGTGGTGGGCCGTCACCGGCGGACGCCGTCGCCCGTTTCCGGCGAACGGGACGGCCCGTTCGGCGGTTGTGTCGGCCCGTGTCGGTGGCTGCGGTGGGCCGGTTCCCTGCGGTCGTGGTGGGAGCCGGTTGCTGGTGGCTGCGGTAGCTCGTCAGGGGCGGACGCGGACGCTCGTCACCGGCGGGCGCGGCAGGCGGCCGTCACCGGCAGCCCCGACAGCCCGTTTCGGTGGTTGCGTCGGCCCGTGCCGGTGGCTGCGGTGAGCCGGTGCCCGGGGGCTGCGTAGCCCGTCAGCGGTGGACGCCCGTCCGGGCGTCACCGGTGGGCGGGGCAGCCCGGTCCGGTGGCTGTGGGGCGTCGGGGTCGGGGGTCGCTCAGGTAGCCTCTGGCCATGAGTTTTGGAGCTGGCTTGCCCTCGGTCGATGTCGCCGGTGTACCCGCCGACGGTCTCGTTGTGGACGTGCGTGAGGCCGACGAATGGGCCGCGGGGCATGTCGAGGGTGCGCTGCATGTGCCCATGAGTGAGTTCGTGGCCCGGTTCGGTGAGGTGACCGAGGCGGTGGCGGACGGGCGGCGCGCCTATGTGATGTGCCGTGTCGGAGGCCGCTCCGCGCAGGTCACCCAGTATCTGGTCCAGCAGGGCATCGACGCGGTGAACGTCGATGGCGGCATGCTGGCCTGGGACGGCGCCGGCCGCCCCATGGTGACGGACGACGGTTCGCCGGCGTTCGTCCTCTGAGTCGAGCGGTGCCGTAGGCCCCGCCTCCGGGCGTCAGGCCAGGGGGTGGGCGGCCAGCAGGTCGCCGAGGGCCTCCTCGTGGGCCGCCGCCGGGCCGAGTGACAGCTCCAGGTGCTTGGCCCAGGCGTGGTACCGGTGCAGCGGGTAGTCGACGTCGGCGCCGAATCCGCCGTGCAGGTGCTGTGCCGTCTGCACGACCCGGCGTACCCCCTCCGAGGCCCAGATCTTCGCGACGGCGACCTCGCCGGAGACCGGCAGCGCCCCGTGCGTCCCGCATCCGGTGCGCCAGGCGGCCTGCCACAGTGTGGCCTCCATCGCCTTCAGGTCGATGTAGCGGTCGGCGGCCTGCACGGCGACCGCCTGGAACGTGGCGATCGGGAAGCCGAACTGCTCCCGCTCGGCGGTGTACGCACTGGTCATCCGCAGGACCTGACGGCCGAGGCCGAGCGCCTGCGCGCAGGTGCCGACGGTCAGCAGATGCCGCAGCCACTCCCAGGCGCCGTCCGCGTCGACGACGTCCCGGGCCGTGACGCGCGCGGACTCCAGCCGTAGCTCGCCGAGCCGCTCGCCCGTGGTGGAGACCTGCTCGGCGAGGGTGGCGCCGTCGCAGGCCGGGGCGACGAGCGCGAGCACGGTGCGCCCGCCGGCCGTGTGCGCGGGGACGAGGACGAAGTCCGCGTCGTACGCCCAGGGCACCGCCGTCTGCACCCCGTCCAGGATCCAGTCGGTGCCCTCCTGCCGGGCGGTCACGGCGAGTTCGGCGGGATCGTGGCCGGTGCGGCCGCTCGCGGCGACGGTCAGGACGACCTCGCCGCGGCCCGCCCGGGTGAGCAGGGCCGACCGCACCTCCTCGGTGCCGTAGGCCTGGAGGAGTGCGGCGGCCGCGCTGCTCTCCAGCAACGGCACCCGGGCCAGCACCCGCGCCGACTCGGCCAGCACCAGGCACAGCGCGACCGTGTCCAGACCGGCCCCGGCGTACTCCTCCTCCAGCAGCAGGCTGAGCAGGTCCGCGTCGGCGAGCCTGTCCCACAGGGCGCGGTCGAAGTGGTCGGCGACGGCGCCCGCGGAGAGCGCCGGACTGGGCACCCCGTCCGGCGCGACCCCGGCGAAGACACCCCGCGCCGCCTCGGCCGCGGCCTGCTGCTCCTCGGTGAAGGTGAAGTCCACGGTCCCTGTCCTCCCGACGGGTCGGCAGACCGGCCGGGGAGCCGATCTGACGGACCGTCAAGATAGAACAGGTTCTAGAAGAAGGGAACGGGGCGCGTGCGCCCCGCTCCTCGTGGTCACCGGTCGAAGTCCAGCTCCACCCGCTCCGTCGCCGGATGGGACTGGCAGGCCAGTACGTACCCCGCGTCCGTCTCCTCCGGCTCCAGCGCGAAGTTGCGGTCCATGCGGACCTCGCCCGAGACCAGGAAGGCCCGGCAGGTGCCGCACACACCGCCCTTGCAGGCGTAGGGCGCGTCGGGGCGGTTGCGCAGGACGGTGTCCAGGAGGGACTCACCGTCCTGGACCGGCCAGGTGCCACCGCGGCCGTCCAGACGGGCGGTCACCGTGCTGTGCGCGGGCGCGGGGGGCCTGGAGGCCGGAGCCGCTCCCTCGTCCACGTGGAAGATCTCCTCATGGACCCGGGCCCGGGGGACGCCGAGCTCCCGCAGGGTGCGCTCCGCGCCCTGCACCAGCCCGTACGGGCCGCACAGGAACCAGCCCGCCACGTCCGGCACCGGCAGCAGCGCCGGCAGCAGTCCGGTCAGCCGCTCCTGGTCGAGCCGCCCGGACGGCAGCCCCGCCTGCTGCTCCTCCCTGGACAGGACCGTCACCAGCTGGAGGCGCTCGGGGTAGCGGTCCTTCAGGTCGGCGACCTCGTCCAGGAACATCGTCGAGGCGGCCGTACGGTCGCTGCGGATCAGGCAGAACCGGGCCCGCGGTTCGCGCGCCAGGAGGGTCGACACGATCGACAGCACCGGGGTGATGCCGCTGCCGCCGACGATCGCCGCGTACAGCCCGGGCGCGGGCGTCAGCGTGAAACGGCCGGCCGGGGTCATCACCTCCAGCTCGTCGCCGACGGCGATCTCCTTGAGCGCGTACGTCGAGAAGGAGCCGCCCTCGACCAGCCGTACGCCGACCCGTAGTTCGCTCGGTGCTGCGCCGTCGGGCGCCGGGGAGCAGATCGAGTAGGTGCGGCGGATCTCCTCGCCGTCGGCCGCGCGGCGCAGGGCGAGGTGCTGACCGGGCGCGAACCGGTACGCCTCGCGCAGGGCCGGCGGCACGGCGAAGGTGAGCGCCACGGAGTCGTCGGTGAGCCGGTCGACCGCCGCCACCGGGAGCGCGTGGAAGCGGGCCATCACAACTCCTTGAAGTGGTCGAACGGTTCACGGCAGGCGAGACAGCGCCGCAGCGCCTTGCAGGCCGTGGAGGAGAAACGGCTGAGCAGTTCGGTGTCGGCGGAGTCGCAGTGCGGGCAGCGGACGGGGTCGAGCGTCCGGGTGGGGCCCAGGGCCACGGCCACCGGTCCCGCCGCCTGCTGCGCGCGCGGGGGCGCGATGCCGAACTCCCGCAGCTTGCGGCGCCCTTCGGCCGAGATGTCGTCCGTCGACCAGGCGGGGCTCAGTACCGTGCGGACGGTGACCTCGCGGACGCCGTGCGCGTGCAGCACCCGCTCGATGTCCACGGACATGGCCTCGATCGCCGGGCAGCCGGTGTACGTCGGGGTCAGTTCGACCTCGGCGGCGGTCTCGCCCGTGTCCGCGCCGTGCACGCGCACCGCGCGGACGACTCCCAGCTCCCGCAGGGTGAGCACGGGCAGTTCGGGGTCGGGGACCGAGCCCGCCACCTCCAGGAGCTCCGCCTCCAGCGGGGTCACGGTCACCATGACGCCCCCGGGTGGCTGCGGTGCAGGTGCTGCATCTCGGCGAGCATCCGCCCGAAGGACTCGGTGTGCAGGCCCTCGCGACCCGCGCCGGCCGCCCACGCGCCCGTGCGGGGGCCTTCGGGGACGGTCAGGCAGGCCCGGCCCAGGACGTCCGTGACGGACTCCAGCCACGCCGTCTCGAGCGCGGCCCAGTCGACGTCGACGCCCTCCACCGGCCGGAACATCTCGCCGGTGAACCGCCACAGCGCCTCGCAGGCCGCCCGCATCCGCTCCCGGCTGAGGTCGGTGCCGTCGCCGAGCCGCAGGGTCCACTGCTCGGCGTGGTCGCGGTGGTAGGCGACCTCCTTGACGGCCTTCGCGGCGAGCGGCGCGAACGGGCCGTCCCCCGCGGCCAGTTCGGCGTGCAGGAGGTGCTGGTAGGTGGAGAAGTACAGCTGGCGGGCGATGGTGTGGGCGAAGTCGCCGTTGGGCTGCTCCACGAGCTGGAGGTTGCGGAAGGCGCGCTCCTCGCGCAGATATGCCAGTTCGTCCTCGTCGCCGGCCATCGACAGCAGGACGCGGGCCTGGCCCAGCAGGTCGAGGGCGATGTTGGCGAGGGCGACCTCCTCCTCCAGCACGGGCGCGTGGCCGGCCCATTCGCCGAGGCGGTGGGAGAGCACCAGGGCGTCGTCGCCGAGGGCCAGGGCGGCGGCGTTCGTGGTCAGGTCGACGCTCACAGGTGCTTCACCCCGTCCGGGATCTCGTAGAACGTCGGATGGCGGTAGGGCTTGTCGGCGGACGGCTCGAAGAACGGGTCCTTCTCGTCCGGCGAGGAGGCCGTGATCGCGGCGGACGGGACGACCCAGATCGAGATGCCCTCGCCGCGGCGGGTGTACAGGTCACGCGCGTTGCGCAGGGCGAGCTCCGCGTCCGGCGCGTGCAGGCTGCCGGCGTGGGTGTGCGAGAGACCGCGGCGGGAGCGTACGAAGACCTCCCACAGAGGCCAGTCGGAGTTCGTCATGCGTGTGCCGCTCCCGTCTCGGTGTGCTTGCCGCTGTGCTTGGAGGCGTAGGCCGCGGCGGCCTCGCGGACCCAGGCGCCCTCCTCGTGGGCGCGCCTGCGCTGGGTGATCCGCTGTTCGTTGCAGGGTCCGTTGCCCTTGAGCACGTTCCAGAACTCGGTCCAGTCGATCGGGCCGAAGTCGTGGTGACCCCGTTCCTCGTTCCACTTCAGGTCCGGGTCGGGGAGGGTGAGGCCCAGGGACTCGGCCTGGGGGACGCAGATGTCGACGAAGCGCTGGCGCAGCTCGTCGTTGGAGTGCCGCTTGATCTTCCAGGCCATCGACTGCGCGGAGTGCGAGGACTCGTCGTCGGGCGGGCCGAACATCATCAGCGAGGGCCACCACCAGCGGTCCACGGCGTCCTGGGCCATCGCGTGCTGGGCGGGGGTGCCCCGGCTCAGGGCCAGCAGCAGCTCGTAGCCCTGGCGCTGGTGGAAGGACTCCTCCTTGCAGATGCGGACCATGGCGCGCGCGTACGGGCCGTAGGAGCAGCGGCACAGGGGGACCTGGTTGGTGATGGCGGCGCCGTCCACCAACCAGCCGATCGCGCCGACGTCGGCCCAGGTGAGGGTGGGGTAGTTGAAGATCGAGGAGTACTTCTGGCGGCCGGAGTGCAGCTTGTCGAGCAGCTCGTCGCGGCCGGTGCCGAGGGTCTCGGCGGCGCTGTAGAGATACAGGCCGTGCCCCGCCTCGTCCTGGACCTTGGCCATGAGGATGGCCTTGCGGCGCAACGAGGGCGCGCGGGTGATCCAGTTCGCCTCGGGCTGCATGCCGATGATCTCGGAGTGGGCGTGCTGGGCGATCTGGCGGACCAGGGTCGCGCGGTAGGCGTCCGGCATCCAGTCCCGTGGCTCGATGCGCTCGTCGGCGGCGACGGCGGCGTCGAAGGCGCGCTCGTGGGCGTCCTGGTCGACGGCGTCCTGGCGGTCGTACGCCTGTGCTGCTGTTGCCATGTGGCCCCCTCGACCCTGTGCCCTGCCGGAGCAGGCTCCCGACCGATCGTTCGGTTCGTCGATCCCATGGTGTGCCGGGCGCCGTAAGGTGTCAACCGCTGTGGATAACCCGCCGACGGGGTGTGCGGCGGGGAGGGCGTGAGTACCGTTCCCGTGCGAACGCCGCAAGACGCGTGCGGGCGGGGTGGCACCCGCGGCCGGCGCAGCGGCCGGGACATCGGGAAACGGGGCGGAATGGACGCGAACGACACAGGTTCGGGCGGTCGGCAGGGGCCGGCCGACGGACCGGCGGCGCCGGAGGGCGGCGCCGGGTCGCGCTCCGGCCTGCCAGCGCCCGAGCCACCGACCGGCGCGGTTCCACCGTCGTACGAGCGCCTCTCGACCCCGACTCCCCCGCGGCCGCCCCACGACCCCGGCGCCGAACCCCGCACCGGGGTGGCCGCGCTCTCGCTGGGCTATCAGATCGTGGCCGCGCTCGCGCTGGCGATCGTGGCGGTCACCGTCTGCGTCCATCTCGGCATGACGTTCCTGCACGTCGCGCCGGCCAACGCGGTCACCAAGCAGCACGGCCGGGCCATCGACGACTGGATCTACCCGGAGTTCGAGCAGAACTGGAAGCTGTTCGCGCCGAACCCGTTGCAGCAGAACATCGCCGTCCAGGTGCGCGCCCAGGTGCTTGCCGCGGACGGCACGGTGCGCACCACCGGGTGGTACGACCTGTCCGCCGAGGACGGCCGGGCCATCGACGGCAATCCGCTGCCCAGCCACACCCAGCAGAACGAGCTGCGCCGCGCGTGGGACTTCTTCGTCGCCACCCACGGCTCCGACAACCGCCCCGTGGGGCTGCGCGGCGCCCTGTCCGAGACGTATCTGCGCCGCATCGTGATGATGCGGCTGGACCGGGACGGCGCCGCCGGGTCCGACGGCAGCGTCGAGCGGGTGCAGGTGCGCTCCAGCACCACCAACGTGCCGCCGCCGAGATGGAGCCAGGAGCAGGTCTCCGACAAGCCGGTCCACCGCGAACTGCCCTGGTGGTCGGTCACGCCGGCCGACCTGCCCGGAGGTGGCCGGTGAACCGCTTGGCCCTGTCCCTGTCGACCGGTATCGCCCGGGTCACCGGTTCGGCGCTCGGCCCGTACCAGAGCGCCGTGGTCCGGATCGGCTTCAGCGCCACCTGGCTGCTGTTCCTGTTGCGCGAGCTGCCGCACCGCCACGAGCTGTACGGGCCCGACGGACCGTGGAGCTGGGACCTCGCCGAGCAGCTGATCGCGGGCAACGGCGCCTTCACGGCGCTGATGTGGTCCGACGGCCGGGTGTGGTTCGAGATCGTCTACGCTCTCGCCGTCCTGTCCAGTGCCCTGCTGCTGCTGGGCTGGCGGACCCGGACGCTGTCGGTGCTCTTCATGGTCGGCGTGCTCTCGTTGCAGAACCGCTCCATCTTCATGGGCGACGGGGGCGACAACGTCCTGCACCTGATGTGCGTGTACCTCGTCTTCACGCGCTGCGGCCAGGTCTGGTCGCTGGACGCCCGCAGGCAGCGGCGCGAGCGGGAGGCACGCGCGCGTGGGGAGTGGGTCACGGACCGGACCGGGCCCGTGCTGTGGGTCGTGCTCGGCCTGGCGCTCGTCGCGGTGACGGGCTCGGGCCGGCTGCTGGAGGGCGATGTGTTCGTCCCCGCGCTGCTGTGGGGCGTGTGGTCGGCCCTCGGCGTGCGGTGGGCGGTGGGGCGGTTCGCGCGCTCGGACCAGCCGCGGATCCTGCTCGACGTGATCACCGACATCGTGCACAACGGCGCGCTGCTGGTGATCATGGCCGAGGCCTGTCTGATCTACGCGACGGCCGGCTGGTACAAGATCCAGGGCTCGCGCTGGCAGGACGGCACCGCCGTCTACTACCCCCTGCACCTGGACTACTTCTCGCCGTGGCCCGCGCTCGCCGACGCGCTGTCCGCCGGCGCCACCATGGTGCTGCTGGTGACCTACGGGACGGTCCTCGTCCAGGTCGCCTTCCCGTTCGCCCTGTTCAACCGGCGGGTCAAGAACGTCCTGCTGGCGGTCATGATGACCGAGCACGCGGTGATCGCGGTCGTGCTCGGGCTGCCCTTCTTCTCGCTGGCCATGATCGCCGCCGACGCGGTCTTCCTGCCGACGCCGTTCCTGCGCCGCCTCGGCGAACGAGCCGCACGCGTGCGTGGCCGCCTCAGGCGGGGGCGGGGGGACCGGGTGCCGGTCCCGGAGCCGCGCGCAGCCGAGAGCGCCGAGGAGACGCACGTAGGCTTCACCGCATGAACGACCCCGCCGGACCGTGGCACCGGCTCGCCGACCGCTGCGTCCTGCTCGACGGCTTCCACGCCCTCAAGCACGCGGTGCGCTTCGGGGCCGAGATCCCGGTCGCGGTCACCACCGACCGGGCCGCCGCCCTCGCCCTGGCCGCCGAACTCGCCCCGGACGTCACCGCGGCCCTGGACGCGCTGCTGAGGCAGGTCCCGGAGCCGACGTACGCCTCGCTGGTGCCGCGCCCGCACCCGACCGCGGTCGCCGCGCTGGCCGTACGGCCCTCCCGCGCGGACCATCTGGAGCGGCTGGCCCGGATGCCGCGCACCGCCCCGGTCGTCGTCCTGGACCAGCCGCGCAACCTCGGCAACGCCGGGGCCGTGATCCGGCTGGCGGCGGGCTTCGGGGCGACCGGTGTGGTCACCACCGGCACGCTCGACCCCTGGCACCCGACGGTCGTGCGCGGCGGGGCCGGACTGCACTTCGCGACCGCCGTGGAGCGGCTGTCCGTCGACGAGCTGCCGCCGGGTCCGGTGTTCGCCTTCGACGCGGAGGGCGACGACATCCGGGCCGTCGAGCTCCCGGACGACGCCGTCCTCGCCTTCGGGTCGGAACGCAGCGGGCTCTCCGCCGACCTGCGCGCGCGGGCCGACCATCTGCTGTCCCTGCCGATGCGCCCCCAGGTCTCCAGCTACAACCTCGCCACGAGCGTGGCGATGACGCTGTACCACTGGAGCGCGACGGGCTTCCAGGGCGGCCGCCCTGCGCCACGGGCGGCCTCTGGGACGGCCACCGTGCGTCGGGCCGGCCCGCTCGGGGCCGGCCCTCGCTCCTAGGACTCCCGGCGTACCTCGACCACCCGGAAGCGGTTCGCCACGAACGCCCCGTCGCACAGCGCGGCGTTCGCCGCCGGGTTGCCGCCCGAGCCGTGGAAGTCGGAGAAGGCGGCCGTCTGGTTGACGTACACCCCGCCCGTGAGGTTCAGCGACAACTGGGCCGCCTCCTCCAGGCAGGCCTCCTGCACCAGGCGCTCGACGTCCTCGTCGGTGGTGTACGCGCCGACGGTCATCGCGCCCTTCTCACGGATGGTGCGCCGCAGCAGCTCCACGGCGTCGGCCGAGGAGTCGACGGCGACCGCGAAGGAGACCGGGCCGAAGCACTCGCTCATGTAGGCGGCCTCGGCGTCCGGCTTGGCCCCGTCGAGCTTGACGATGACCGGGGTGCGCACGACCGCGTCCGGGAACTCCGGGTTGGCGATCTCCCGGGACGCGAGGGCGACTTCGCCGAGCCCGGAGGCGGCCTCCAGGCGGGCCTTGACGTCCGGGTTGACGATCGCGCCGAGCAGGGCGTTCGCGCGCGCGTCGTCGCCGAGCAGGCCGTCGACCGAGCGGGCGAGGTCGGTGACGACCTCGTCGAAGGTGCGGGGGCCGTCCTCGGTGCGGATGCCGTCACGGGGGATCAGGAGGTTCTGCGGGGTCGTGCACATCTGGCCGCTGTACAGCGACAGCGAGAAGGCCAGGTTGGAGAGCATGCCCTTGTAGTTCGACGTCGAGTCCACGAGCACCGTGTTGACGCCGGCCTTCTCGGTGTAGACCTGCGCCTGGCGGGCGTTGGCCTCGAGCCAGTCACCGAACTCCGTGGAGCCGGTGTAGTCGATGATCCGGATCTCCGGGCGGGTGGCGAGGGTCTTGGCGATGCCCTCGCCCGGGCGCTCGGCGGCCAGCGCGACCAGGTTGGGGTCGAAGCCGGCCTGGCCGAGGACCTCGCGCGCCACCTGGACGGTGAGCGCGAGCGGCAGCGCCGCGCGCGGGTGGGGCTTGACCAGGACGGCGTTGCCGGTGGCCAGGGAGGCGAACAGGCCCGGGTAGCCGTTCCAGGTCGGGAAGGTGTTGCAGCCGATGACCAGGCCGATCCCGCGCGGGACGGGCGTGAACTGCTTGGTGAGCGCCAGCGGGTCGCGCTTGCCCTGCGGCTTGGTCCACTCCGCGGTGTCGGGGGTGCGGGCCTGCTCCACGTACGCGTACGCCACCGCCTCCAGGCCGCGGTCCTGCGCGTGCGGGCCGCCGGCCTGGAACGCCATCATGAAGGCCTGGCCGGAGGTGTGCATGACCGCGTGCGCGAACTCGTGGGTCCGGTCGCTGATCCGCTTGAGGATCTCCAGGCAGACCACCGCGCGCATCTCCGCGCCCGCGTCCCGCCAGGCCTTCTGGCCCGCCTTCATGGCGGGCAGGAGCACGTCGACGTCCGCGTGCGGGTACTCGACGCCCAGTTCGATGCCGTACGGCGACGTCTCGCCGCCCACCCAGCCGTCCGTGCCGGGCTGGCCGAGGTCGAGGCGGGTGCCCAGCAGGGCGTCGAAGGCCGCCTTGCCCGCGGCCGCGTCCAGGCTGCCGTTCTCGCCGTAGGCCTTCGGGTGCTCCGGGTGCGGCGACCAGTACGCGCGCGTACGGATCGCTTCCAGCGCCTGGTCGAGGGTGGGCCGGTGCTGGGCGATCAGCTCGTGTGCGGTCAGTTCGGCGGCGGCCATGCGGGACCAACTCCTCGTCTTGTGAACTCTTCGTCGAGCTCATGACCTGGGCGAAACATGGGCAGAAACAGGCAGTCGGAGTTAGAGTAACCGAACGATCGGTCGGGACAAGGGGGTCCGCCGCATCTGTGGAAAACCCCGTGCGGGAGGATCGCGCACATGACAGCACTCGACCTCAGCAGCCCCGTGGCCGTCGTCGGCACCGGCACCATGGGTCAGGGCATCGCCCAGGTCGCTCTGGTCGCCGGGCACCCCGTACGGCTCTACGACGCCGTCCCCGGGCGGGCCCGGGACGCGGCCGACGCGATCGGCGCCCGGCTCGACCGGCTCGTCGAGAAGGACCGCCTCACCCGCGCCGACCGGGACGCGGCGCGCGCGCGTCTGACGGCCGCCGAGAGCCTCGCCGACCTCGCGGACTGCGCCCTGGTGGTCGAGGCCGTCCTGGAGCGGCTGGACGTCAAGCAGGAGCTGTTCCGGGAGCTGGAGGACGTCGTGGACGAGGACTGTCTCCTCGCCACCAACACCTCCTCGCTGTCGGTGACCGCCATCGGCGGCGCCCTGCGCAACCCGGGCCGCTTCGTGGGCCTGCACTTCTTCAACCCCGCCCCGCTGCTGCCGCTGGTCGAGGTCGTCTCCGGGTTCGCCAGCGACGTCACCTCGGCCACGCGCGCGTACGAGACGGCACGCGCCTGGGGCAAGACCCCGGTCGCCTGCGCCGACACCCCCGGTTTCATCGTCAACCGCATCGCCCGCCCCTTCTACGCCGAGGCGTTCGCGGTCTACGAGGCCCAGGGCGCCGACCCCGCGACCATCGACGCGGTGCTGCGCGAGTCCGGTGGCTTCAAGATGGGCGCCTTCGAACTCACCGACCTGATCGGGCAGGACGTCAACGAGTCCGTGACGCACTCGGTCTGGCAGTCCTTCTTCCAGGACGTCCGCTTCGCGCCCTCGCTCGCCCAGCGGCGGCTGGTGGAGTCGGGCCGCCTCGGCCGCAAGAGCGGACACGGCTGGTACGACCACGGCCCCGACGCCGAGGCCGCCGAGCCGCACACCGCGGAACCGGCGCAGGCGCCCGCGTACGTCGTCACCGAGGGCGACCTGGGCCCCGCCTCCGAGCTGCTCGCCCTGATCCGCGAGGCGGGCATCCCGGTGCGCGAGGACGACGAGGACCACGGCACCCGGCTGGTGCTGCCGAGCGGCGGCCAGCTGGCGCTCGCCGACGGCCAGACCTCGGTGGAGTTCCGTGACGTCGTCTACTTCGACCTCGCGCTCGACTACCGGCGCGCGACCCGGATCGCCCTGTCCGCCTCCCAGGACACCGCCCCGCAGACCCTCAGCGAGGCGATCGGCCTCTTCCAGGCGCTCGGCAAGGACGTCAGCGTCATCGGCGACGTGCCCGGCATGATCGTCGCCCGCACGGTCGCCCGGATCATCGACCTCGCGCACGACGCGGTCGCCAAGGGCGTGGCCACGGAGGAGGACGTCGACACCGCGATGCGGCTCGGCGTCAACTACCCGCTGGGGCCCTTCGAGTGGAGCCGCAAGCTCGGCCGCAACTGGGCCTACTCGCTCCTCGACGATCTCCACCTGCGCGACCCCTCCGGGCGGTACGCGCCCTCCCTCGCGCTGTACCGCCACGCGTACGCCACCGACAAGAGGGAGGGCAGCACCTCATGACCACCGCCAAGCGCGACACGTACACCCCCGAGACGCTGCTGTCCGTCGCCGTCCAGGTCTTCATCGAGCGCGGCTACGACGGCACGTCCATGGAGCACCTGTCCAAGGCGGCCGGCATCTCCAAGTCCTCGATCTACCACCATGTGACGGGCAAGGAGGAACTGCTGCGCCGGGCCGTCAGCCGTGCCCTCGACGGCCTCTTCGGCATCCTCGACGAGGAGCACGCGCGCGTGGGGAACGCCGCCGGGCGCCTGGAGTACGTCGTGCGCCGCATGGTCGAGGTCCTCATCGCCGAGCTGCCCTACGTCACCCTGCTGCTGCGGGTGCGCGGCAACACCGGCACCGAGCGCTGGGCCCTGGAACGGCGCCGCGACTTCGACCACCGGGTAGCCGAGCTGCTGAAGGCGGCGGCCGCCGAGGGGGACGTGCGCGGGGACGTGGAGGTGCGGCTCGCGACCCGGCTGGTCTTCGGGATGATCAACTCGATCGTGGAGTGGTACCGGCCGGACGCGCGCGGGATGAGCGAGCGCGAGGTGGCGGACGCGGTGGCGCAGTTGGTGTTCTCGGGCTTGCGCAGGAAGGGTCCGGCCGACTGAGGTCCGGCCCCTGCGGCCCGCCGGCTCCCGTTCGGCTCCCGCCGGTGCCGCCGGTCCGCTCGGCCGTCGCCCCCTCGGGGCCCCTTCACCCCTGCGGCTTCACGTCCTCCTCCTCGAACACCAGCAGGGTGCGGGAGCTGAGGACCTCCGGGATCGCCTGGAGGCGGGTGAGGACCAGTTCGCGCAGGGACCGGTTGTCCGGGGTGTGGACCAGGAGCAGCACGTCGAAGTCACCGCCCACCAGGGCGATGTGGGAGGCGCCGGGGAGCTGTCTGAGCTGCTCGCGGACGGTGCGCCAGGAGTTCTGGACGATCTTCAGGGTGATGTACGCCGAGGTGCCCTGACCCGCGCGTTCGTGGTTGACGCGGGCGCCGAAACCGCGGATGACGCCGTCCTCGATGAGACGGTTGATGCGGGCGTAGGCGTTCGCCCGGGAGACGTGGACGCGTTCGGCGACGGACCGTATCGACGCGCGGCCGTCCACCTGGAGCATCTGCAGGATGTCCTGATCGATGGCGTCGAGCGGGCGCGGTGGCGGCAGAGGGGTGCCGCCCTCCCGGCTTTCGGCCATTTGTTCAGGTGCCATGTCCCCCCGCCTCCCTACCATGGACGTACTGCGTTCATTGCAGGCTGTGCAGAACCGTTTGTCCACAGCCTGAGGGTGCCTGTAGCCAAAATGTGCCGACGACCGAACAATCGGTAGGTGAGGCGCATCACAACCCGTGACGCGTCGGAAGCCGCTCCCACGAGGAGGTGCCGTCATGACGGTCATGGAGCAGCGGGGCGCGTACCGGCCATCGCCGCCGCCCGCCTGGCAGCCCCGTACCGACCCCGCGCCGCTGCTGCCCGACGCGGAGCCGTACCGCGTCCTCGGCACGGAGGCCGCGGGCAAGGCCGACCCCGGCCTGCTGCGCCGCCTCTACGCCGAACTGGTGCGCGGCCGTCGGTACAACGCGCAGGCCACCGCACTGACCAAGCAGGGCCGGCTCGCCGTCTACCCCTCCAGCACCGGCCAGGAGGCGTGCGAGATTGCCGCCGCGCTGGTGCTCGAGGAGCGCGACTGGCTCTTCCCCAGCTACCGCGACACCCTCGCCGCCGTCGCCCGGGGCCTGGATCCCGTCCAGGCGCTGACCCTGCTGCGCGGGGACTGGCACACCGGGTACGACCCGCGCGAGCACCGCGTGGCCCCCCTGTGCACCCCGCTCGCCACCCAGCTCCCGCACGCCGTGGGCCTCGCGCACGCCGCCCGCCTCAAGGGCGACGACGTGGTCGCGCTCGCCATGGTCGGCGACGGCGGCACCAGCGAGGGCGACTTCCACGAGGCACTGAACTTCGCCGCGGTGTGGCAGGCGCCGGTGGTCTTCCTGGTTCAGAACAACGGCTTCGCGATCTCCGTCCCGCTCGCCAAGCAGACCGCGGCACCGTCGCTGGCCCACAAGGCCGTCGGCTACGGGATGCCGGGCCGCCTGGTCGACGGCAACGACGCGGCCGCCGTGCACGAGGTCCTCGCCGACGCCGTACGACGCGCCCGTGAGGGCGGTGGTCCCACCCTGGTCGAGGCCATCACCTACCGCGTCGAGGCCCACACCAACGCCGACGACGCGACCCGCTACCGCGGTGACGCGGAGGTCGAGACCTGGCGGCAGCACGACCCGATCACGCTCCTGGAGCACGAGCTCACCGCGCGCGGGCTCCTCGACGAGGACGGCATCCAGGCCGCCCGGGACGCCGCCGAGGCCATGGCCGCCGACCTGCGCGCGCACATGAACCAGGACCCGGCGCTCGACCCGATGGACCTGTTCGACCACGTCTACGCCGAGCAGACCGAGCAACTGCGCGAGCAGCGGGCCCAGTTGCAGGCGGAGCTCGAAGCCGAGGGGGAGACTCCATGACCACCGTCGCGGTGAAGCCCGCCACCATGGCGCAGGCCCTCACGCGCGCGATGCGCGACGCGATGGCCGCCGACCCGACCGTGCACGTCATGGGCGAGGACGTCGGCACCCTCGGCGGCGTCTTCCGCGTCACCGACGGCCTCGCCAAGGAGTTCGGCGAGGACCGCTGCACCGACACCCCGCTCGCCGAGGCAGGCATCCTCGGCACCGCGGTCGGCATGGCGATGTACGGACTGCGGCCGGTCGTGGAGATGCAGTTCGACGCGTTCGCCTACCCCGCGTTCGAGCAGCTCATCAGCCATGTCGCGCGGATGCGCAACCGCACGCGCGGCGCGATGCCGCTGCCGATCACCGTCCGCGTCCCCTACGGCGGCGGCATCGGCGGCGTCGAGCACCACAGCGACTCCTCCGAGGCGTACTACATGGCGACCCCGGGCCTCCATGTCGTCACGCCCGCGACCGTCGCCGACGCGTACGGCCTGCTGCGCGCCTCCATCGCCTCCGACGACCCGGTGGTGTTCCTCGAACCCAAGCGGCTGTACTGGTCGAAGGACTCCTGGAACCCGGAGCACCCCACCGACGTGGAGCCGATCGGCCGTGCGGTGGTGCGCCGCTCGGGGCGGAGCGCCACCCTCATCACGTACGGGCCGTCCGTACCCGTCTGCCTCGAAGCCGCCGAGGCGGCGCAGGCGGAGGGCTGGGACCTCGAGGTCGTCGACCTGCGCTCGCTGGTGCCGTTCGACGACGAGACGGTCTGCGCGTCGGTACGACGGACCGGGCGCGCGGTCGTCGTGCACGAGTCGGGCGGGTTCGGCGGGCCGGGCGGGGAGATCGCGGCCCGTGTCACGGAGCGCTGCTTCCATCACCTGGAGGCGCCGGTGCTGCGCGTGGCCGGGTTCGACATCCCCTACCCGCCGCCGATGCTGGAGCGTCACCACCTGCCCGGCGTGGACCGGATCCTGGACGCCGTGGGGCGACTTCAGTGGGAGGCCGAGGGCTGATGGCACAGGTGCTGGAGTTCAAGCTCCCCGACCTCGGGGAGGGGCTCACCGAGGCGGAGATCGTGCGCTGGCTGGTGGAGGTCGGCGACGTGGTCGCCGTGGACCAGCCGGTCGTCGAGGTCGAGACGGCCAAGGCGATGGTCGAGGTGCCGTGTCCCTACGGCGGTGTCGTCACGGCCCGGTACGGCGAGGAGGGCACGGAACTGCCCGTGGGGGCGCCGTTGATCACGGTGGCGGTCGGGGCGCCGGTCGCGAGCGGGTCCGCGGGGGGTGCGGCCTCCGCTGAAGGTGCCGCCGGTTCCGCTGAAGGCGCCGTAGGGAAGAGCGAGGGCTCCGGGAACGTCCTGGTGGGGTACGGCACGTCCGAGGCGCCCGCGCGGCGGCGCAGGGTGCGCCCGGCGCAGGGGAAGCCCGCGGCGCCCTCCGCGTCCCCCGAGGCCCCGGCACCCGCTGCGAACGGGCGGTCCGTGGTCCGCGAGATCGTGGAGGGGCCGGTCCCCGTGATCTCGCCCCTGGTGCGCAGGCTGGCCCGCGAGAACGGCCTCGATCTGCGGGAGCTGACCGGATCAGGGCCGGACGGGCTGATCCTGCGGGCCGACGTCGAGTACGCGCTGCGCGCGGCCGCCGCCCAGGAGCGCACCACACCCGTGCCGGCCGTCACCGAGACCGCCGCCGCCGTGGCCGCCGGGGGTGTGCGGACCCCCCTCAAGGGCATCCGCGGTGCCGTCGCCGACAAGCTCTCGCGCAGCCGGCGCGAGATTCCCGACGCGACCTGCTGGGTGGACGCCGACGCGACGGAGCTCATGCGCGCGCGGACCGCGATGAACGCGGCCGGCGGTCCGAAGATCTCCCTGCTCGCCCTTCTGGCCCGTATCTGCACGGCCGCCCTCGCCCGCTTCCCCGAGCTCAACTCCACGGTGGACCTGGCGGCCAGGGAGGTCGTCCAGTTCGACCAGGTGCACATCGGGTTCGCCGCGCAGACCGAGCGGGGGCTCGTGGTGCCGGTGGTCCGGGACGCGCACGCGCGTGACGCCGAGGCGCTGACCGCGGAGTTCGCGCGGCTGACCGAGGCGGCCCGCACCGGGAGCCTGACGCCGGGTGACCTCACCGGGGGGACCTTCACGCTGAACAACTACGGGGTTTTCGGCGTCGACGGCTCCACGCCGATCATCAACCACCCCGAGGCCGCGATGCTCGGCGTCGGCCGCATCATCCCCAAGCCGTGGGTGCACGAGGGCGAGCTGGCGGTGCGGCAGGTGGTCCAGCTGTCGCTCACCTTCGACCACCGGGTCTGCGACGGTGGTACGGCGGGTGGCTTCCTGCGGTACGTGGCGGACTGCGTGGAACAGCCGGCGGTGCTGCTGCGGACGCTGTGAGAGCGGACCGGACCCTGGGCATGCGCGGCCGGGTCCGGTACCGGTTCCGGTTCCGGTTCCGGTTCCGGTGAATCGAGGGGAAGGGCTTCGGCGCGGGGGCGGGTGCGGGTGCGTGGGGCGGGTTTCGGCGCTGGTCCGCTGCCGGGAGAGCGGGTGGTCAGGGTCCGTTAGAGGGGCCGGTCCCCCGGGGGTACGGGCGGGGCCGACGGTTGGCCCGGGGAAGGGCCGGTCTCCGGGGATGGGCCGGATGCCGGGCCCCGGCAAGGTCCTGGCTCCGGCAAGGTCCTGGCCCCGCCAACGGGTCGGACTCGGGTGAAGGGCCTGTCCGGTCGGGCGATTCGGGCGCTCTGAGCGCACGGCCGCCCCGCGTGGCCTCGCCCTCTGATCGCACCCCCTCCCCTGCGTTCCCTGTGATCGCCACGGCACGCATACTCGGGGGGTGACCGCTTACGACGTCGTCGTGCTCGCCGGGGGGGCCGCCCGGCGGCTCGGCGGTGCGGACAAACCCGGGGTGCGGGTGGGCGGCCGGGCGCTGCTGGACCGGGTGCTGGCGGCCTGTGCCGACGCCCGGACGACCGTCGTCGTCGCCGACCCCCGGCCCACCGCGCGCCCCGTGACCTGGGCGCGTGAGGACCCGCCCGGCGGTGGTCCGTTGGCCGCGCTGGGCGCCGGGCTCGACCACACCACGGCACCGGACGTCGTCGTACTCTCCGCCGACCTGCCCTTCCTCGCGGCGGACACCGTCCGGCACCTGCTGACCGCCCTGCGCACGACCGGCGCCGAAGGGGCGCTGCTCGCCGATGCCGAGGGCCGCGACCAGCCGCTCGTGGCGGCGTACCGTGCGTCCGCCCTGCGCCGCGAGCTGGCCGCGCTCACCGCCGGGCAGGCCGCGGCACCGGCCGACCAGGCCACGGCACGCACCACCCCAGAAACCCCCGCCCCCGAATCGGGCCGCCACGCGGTCGTCGGAACGGATCCCACATCCGCCGCCTCTCCGGCCAGGGTCCCCGATCACACAGGTCTCTCCGGCCTCCCCCTCCGTCGCCTCACCGCAAGCCTGCACCTCACTCGGGTCCCGGACCCCGTCGCGTCCTTCGACTGCGACACCTGGGACGACATCGCCACCGCCAGGGCACGTATCAGGGAGCATGGGCACGTGTTGGATGAATGGATTTCCGCAGTCAAGGACGAGCTGGGCATCGATCTCGACGTCGACACCGGCGCCTTGCTCGACCTCGCGCGCGACGCCGCCCACAACGTGGCCAGGCCGGCGGCCCCGCTGACCACGTTCCTTGTCGGTTACGCGGCCGCACAGGCCGGGGGAGGTCCGGAGCAGGTGGCCGAACTCGCCCGCAGGGCGGCCGCCCTCGCGCTCGGCTGGTCCGAGGAGTCCGCACCGGACGCCCCCGCCGCCCCCGAGGCTGCCGCCGCCCCCGTCGCCCCCGAGGCCCCGGACGTCCCCGGCGCCAAGCCCGGTACGGACGCCGGATGACCCCCCGGACCGGTGCGGACGCCAAGGACGCCGAGGACGCCAGGGACGTCAGGATCGCCAGGGGCGCCGAGGATCTGGACGTAGAGGAGGTGCTCGCCCTCGTGAACGGCGACAACGGCCGCGCCTCCGCCGACCGCGCCTCCGCCAACCACGCACCCGCCGACCGCGCGCCCGCCCCACCCCCCGGCGCCCCCCGACCCGCTGCCGACCACCAGGCGACCGCCTGGCCCGAGGCCCGCGACCTCGCCGGACGTGCCGCCCGCGGCGGGGCGCGCCGGGCCCCCGTCTCCGTCCCCCTGGACGCCGCCCTCGGCCTCACCCTGGCCGCCCCTCTCACCGCCCTCACCGACCTGCCCTCCTTCGACACCTCCGCGATGGACGGCTGGGCGGTCGCCGGGCCGGGTCCCTGGGACGTCCGGGAGGAGGGTGTGCTGGCCGGGCACGCGGAACCGCGGCCGCTCAGTGACGGTGAGGCCGTGCGGATCGCCACCGGCGCCAGGATCCCCCTGGACACCACCGCGGTCCTGCGCAGTGAGCACGGCCGTACGGACACCCAGGGCCGGCTGCACGCCACCCGCGAGACCAGGCACGGCCAGGACATCCGCCCCCGGGGGCAAGAGTGCCGCAGCGGTGACCAGCTCCTGCCCGTCGGCACCCTCGTGACCCCGGCCGCCCTCGGGCTCGCCGCGGCCGCCGGGTACGACACGCTCACCGCGGTCCCCCGGCCCCGCGTGGACGTCCTCGTCCTCGGTGACGAGTTGCTCACCGAGGGCCGCCCGCACGACGGGCTCATCCGTGACGCGCTCGGCCCGATGCTGCCGCCCTGGCTGCGCGCACTGGGCGCCGAGGTGATCGCCGTCCGGCGGCTCGGGGACGATGCCCAGGCCCTGCACAAGGCGATCACCGCCTCCGACGCCGACCTGATCGTCACCACCGGCGGCACGGCGGCGGGCCCCGTCGACCATGTCCACCCCACCCTGAAGCGGATCGGTGCCGAACTCCTCGTCAACGGCGTCAAGGTGCGCCCCGGCCACCCCATGCTGCTGGCCCGCGTCAAGGACAACCAGCACCTCGTCGGACTGCCGGGCAACCCCCTCGCCGCCGTCTCCGGTCTGCTGACGCTCGCCGAACCGCTGCTGCGGACGCTCGCGGCCCGCCCCGCCCTGGAGCCGTACACCCTCCCCCTGCGGGAGGAAGCGCACGGGCATCCGTACGACACCCGGCTCATCCCCGTCGCCCTGCGCGGTGACAGTGCCCTCCCGCTGCGCTACAACGGCCCGGCGATGCTGCGCGGGATCGCGGCGGCGGACGCGCTGGCGGTCGTACCCCCCGGTGGCGCCCGGGCCGGTCAGGAGCTCGAACTGCTCGACCTGCCCTGGGCGTCGGCGGGAATCGAGGTGTGTTTCACGTGAAACTTCCGGGCCATGACGCGATCGCCCGTCAGGCGGACGAACATCTCGTGACCCATCGGGTGAAACTCCCGCGGAAGGTCGTGGAGCACCCGTTCCGGCAGGTGGCCAGGCGGGTCATCATGGCGCTGATGCTGCTGGTCGGCACCGCGCTGATCGTCTATGCCGATCGCCGTGGCTACAACGACAACTCCGACGGTTCGGTCGACCTTCTCGACGCGTTCTACTACGCGACCGTCACCCTTTCGACCACCGGCTACGGCGACATCACCCCGGTCAGCGACGCCGCCCGGTTCATCAACATCTTCGTCATCACGCCCATGCGAGTGCTGTTCCTGATCATCCTGGTCGGCACCACGCTCGAGGTCCTCACCGAACGCACCCGGGAGGAATGGCGCCTGAACCGCTGGAGGTCCGCCTTGCGCGAGCACACCGTCGTCATCGGGTTCGGCACGAAGGGGCGTTCGGCCATCCAGACCGTGTGTGCGACGGGGCTGAAGAAGGAGCAGGTCGTGGTGGTCGACCCCAGCTCCAAGGTGATCGACGCGGCCACGGCCGAGGGGTACGCGGGGATCGTCGGGGACGCCACGCGCAGCGAGGTGCTCAAGCGGGCCGAGGTGCACAAGGCCCGGAAGATCATCATCGCGACGCAGCGCGACGACACGGCGGTCCTGGTGACGCTGACGGCCCGGCAGCTCAACAAGAGCGCCAAGATCGTGGCCGCGGTGCGTGAGGAGGAGAACGCGCCGCTGCTGAAGCAGTCCGGCGCGGACGCGGTCATCACGAGTGCCAGCGCGGCCGGCCGGCTCCTCGGACTGTCGGTGCTGAGTCCCGCCGCCGGCATGGTGATGGAGGACCTCATCCAGCAGGGCAGCGGGCTCGACATCGTCGAACGGCCGGTCATAAAGGCCGAGGTGGGCAGGAGGCCGCGGGACACGGAGGACCTGGTGGTGAGCATCGTCCGCGGACACCGGGTGCTCGGCTACGACGATCCGGCCGTCGGATCACTGGAGTTGACGGACCGGCTGATCACCATCGTGCGGGCGACGCCGGGCTCGCAGATCGCGCCCGACGTGCGCCCGCTGCCGCAGGACTGAGCGCTACTTGCGGTTGTAGAGCCGCATCGTGATCGGCCCGAAGACCGCGACGAACAGGCCCGACCACCCCAACGACCAGGCGATCTCGTCGGCGGGCCAGTCACCGGCCATGAGCCCGCGGACGGCCGAGGACAGATGGGTGATCGGACTGTTGTTGACGAAGGCCTGGAGCCATCCCGGCATGGTCCTCGGGTCGACGAAGACGTTGGACAGGAAGGTCAGCGGGAAGATCACCATCATGCTGACGCCCATCACCGACTTCTCGGTGCGCAGCATCAGCCCGAACATGGTCCAGATCCACGAGAACGCGAACGAAAACACCACCAGCAGCGCGATCCCGGCGAGGACGCCGCCGACCCCGCCGTGGGGGCGGTACCCGAGGATCATGCCGACGGTGAGCATCACGACGGACGCGATGGTGTAGCGCAGGGCGTCGCCCAGCAGATAGCCGACCATGGTCGACGGCCGCCAGATGGGCAGGGACCGGAAGCGGTCGAAGACGCCCTTCTCGATGTCGGTGTTCACCGAGACGCCGGTGTACATCGTGATCATCACGACCGACATCACCAGGATGCCCGGCAGCAGGAACTGGATGTACTCCTTAGGGGACCCGGCCAGGGCGCCCCCGAACAGGTACGTGTACATCAGCACCATCATGATCGGGAACGCCGTGACGTCGAAGAGCTGCTCCGGCACGTGCTTGATCTTCAGGACGGCCCGCCAGCCGAAGGTCAGCGAGGCCGACAGGGCGCTGGGCCGCGGCGGCCGCTCCCCGGTGACGAGCAGCGCGGCGAGTGACTCGGCGCTGACGGGGGCGAGGTCCTTGGCCTCGGTCTGTGTCACGGTGCTCATGCCGTCACCTCGTCCTTCGCGTGCTGCGTGTCGGTCGTGTCGTCGCGCGTGTCATGTCCGGTGAGGGCGAGGAACACCTCGTCCAGGCTGGGCTGGCCCAGCGAGAAGTTGTCGACCGTGATGCCGCTGCGGGACAGCTCGGCGAGCGCGCGGGAGGCCTGCTCGGCCGCGGAGTCGCTGGTCGTGCCGCCGAGCCGGGCGGTCAGCGCGACCGGGTCGGGCTCCAGCTGTACGTCCGTGTCGAGGGCCAGGCGCAGTACCTGTTCGGCCTCGGGCCGCCGCGCCGGGTCGCGCAGCCGCAGATGGACGGACCCGGCGCCGACGGACGCCTTCAGCTCGCCCTTGGTGCCCTCGGCGATCACCTTGCCGCGGTCGATGACGGCGATCCGGGACGCGAGCTGGTCGGCCTCGTCCAGGTACTGCGTGGTCAGCAGCACGGTGGTGCCCTGGGCGACGACCGCGCGCACGATGTCCCAGACCTGGTTGCGGCTGCGCGGGTCCAGGCCGGTCGTCGGCTCGTCGAGGAACAGCAGGTCGGGCGTGTTGAGGATGGAGGCGGCGATGTCGATACGGCGCCGCATGCCGCCCGAGTAGTGCTTGACCTGCTTGGCCGCCGCGTCCGTGAGCCCGAAGGCCTCCAGGAGCTGTGCGGCGCGTTCGCGTGCGGGCTTCTTGTGGTGGCCGAGGAGACGGGCAAGCAGGATCAGGTTCTCGGCGCCGGTGAGGTCCTCGTCGACGGAGGCGTACTGACCGGTCAGACTCACCCGGCCGCGCACCTCGTCGGCCTCTCGGACGACGTCGTGGCCGAAGACATGAGCCTGGCCGGCGTCGGGGCGCAGGAGGGTGGCGAGCATCTTCACGGTGGTCGTCTTGCCGGCGCCGTTCGGGCCGAGGACGCCGTAGACCGTGCCGGCCGGGACGGAGAGGTCCACTCCGTCGACGGCCCGGGTCTCGCCGAACGTCTTCACCAGTCCCGCCGTCTCGATGGCCAGGCCGGAGGTGTGCTGGCTCATGGTCGGGTTTCCTTCCGCGTGCTGGGGCCTACGCGTGCATGGGCTACGTAGGGTGAGACCTTTGCCGTCGCTCGAACTCATCGGTTCCGCACAGGGATTTCCGAGTGGATCCGCCCCCTGACCGGCGTCCGCTCCGTCCGACGACCGAGGGGGCCGCGACCGGGGACGGAGGAGTAGCGTCGCCTCATGCGTGCGATCACGATTCCCGAACCTGGTGGGCCCGAGTCGCTGGTGTGGAGCGAGGTCCCCGATCCGGTGCCCGGCGAGGGCGAGGTGCTGGTCGAGGTGGTGGCCAGTGCGGTCAACCGGGCCGACATCCTGCAACGCCAGGGCTTCTACGACCCGCCGCCCGGCTCCAGCCCGTATCCCGGCCTGGAGTGCTCCGGCCGCGTCGCCGAGATCGGGCCCGGGGTCTCCGGCTGGGCCGTCGGCGACGAGGTGTGCGCGCTGCTGTCCGGCGGGGGGTACGCCGAGAAGGTCGTCGTGCCGGCCGGTCAGCTGCTGCCGGTGCCCAAGGGGGTCGACCTGAGGCAGGCGGCCGCACTGCCCGAGGTCACCTGCACGGTCTGGTCGAACGTCTTCATGATCTCCCACCTGCGCCCCGGCGAGACCCTGCTGGTGCACGGCGGCTCCAGCGGCATCGGCACGATGGCGATCCAGCTCGCCAAGGCCGTCGGCGCGAAGGTCGCGGTCACGGCGGGCACCAAGGAGAAGCTGGCGCACTGCGCGGACCTGGGCGCGGACGTGCTGATCAACTACCGGGAGCAGGACTTCGTGGCCGAGGTGAAGCAGGCCACGGGCGGTGCCGGGGCCGACGTCATCCTCGACAACATGGGCGCGAAATACCTTGACCGCAATGTGCGGGCCCTCGCCGTCAACGGGCGCCTGGCGATCATCGGCATGCAGGGCGGCGTCAAGGGCGAACTGAACATCTCGACCCTGCTGACCAAGCGGGCCGCGATCAGCGCGACCTCGCTGCGCGCCCGCCCGCTGACCGAGAAGACGACGATCGTCGCGGCGGTCCGCGAGCATGTCTGGCCGCTCCTGGACGGCGGTCACATCCGCCCGGTCGTCGACCGGGAGATCCCGATGAGCGACGCGGCGACGGCCCACCGGGTGGTGGAGGAGAGCGGGCACGTGGGGAAGGTGCTGCTGGTCGTGGAGTAGCGGCGCGAGCCCGGCCTCCGGCACGCCGGACGCCGGGCCGAGCAGCTTCCTACCCCCGCCGTACCCGCAGGCCGATGAACGCGAGTCCCAGGCCCAGGCCGATCAGGACCAGCCCGCTGCCCAGCGGGAGGATGCGCAGGACGGGCTCGGCTGGCCGCTGGGCCCGGGACACGGGCCCGGTCGGCACGGCGTCGGCGGGCACGGCCTGCCGCGTCGGGGGCGGTACGGCGGTGGGGACCCCCTCGGGAGGCCGCCCGGCCTCGGCCTCGGCACCCACCTCCTCGGCACCCACCTCCTCGGCACCCGCGTCCACCCGGCGGCCGGGGCGCTCCCGCCCCTCACCGGCCCGGCTCCCGGCACGGGACGGCTCGGCGCTGGGGGACACGGTGTCCAGCGCCACGATCCGTCGGCCACTCGGCGCGGACTCCGCGCCGTATGAGCCCCCGGCGCCCCACGACGTCCCCGCCGCCCCCAGGGCGACCAGCAGTCCCGTAGTGCCTACCGCACGTAGCCATCGCGTCACGGAACCAGCGTCACACCGGTCCCGGATTCCGGCATTCCGGGCGCCGCCGAAACACCGACCCGGAGGGCGAGGGCCCCAGCCCGGGCCGGTGATCCGGGGCTGAACAGGGCCTGTGAACGGGGCTCGACCCCGTGTCATGCGTCTGGCCCAATGCCGAACCTTCCGCCCCCGTCCCGGTCGCGGAACCCTCCACCCCGACGGAGACAACCCCGTCGTGCACGGTGGATCACCCTCCACCGGGGGCACCTCAGTGGTGAGGTGTACCGGTACGAGAGAATGGCTGCATGGAGATGCCGAGGAACGAACGGTCGTCCGAGCAACCCCAGATCCTGGTCGTGGGCCAGGACGGAATGGCGCTCGGCGGCACCGGGGACGACGACTCCCGCGAGGTCCCGGTGACGGAGATGGTGGAGCAGCCCGCCAAGGTCATGCGGATCGGCAGCATGATCAAGCAGCTTCTGGAGGAAGTGCGTGCCGCTCCTCTGGACGAGGCGAGCCGCGTCCGGCTCAAGGAGATCCACCGCAGTTCGGTGAAGGAGCTGGAGGACGGTCTGGCGCCGGAGCTCGTCGAGGAACTGGAGCGGCTCTCACTGCCGTTCTCGGACGGGGCGACCCCGAGCGATGCCGAACTGCGCATCGCACAGGCTCAGTTGGTCGGCTGGCTGGAGGGTCTCTTCCACGGGATCCAGACCACCCTGTTCGCCCAGCAGATGGCCGCGCGGGCGCAGTTGGAGCAGATGCGCCGGGCCCTGCCCCCGGGCGTCGGCCAGGACGGCGAGGAGGGCCCCGCGGCCGGCCGCTCGGGCGGACCGTACCTGTAAAGGGCCCCAGCCCTACCGCAAGGCCGCCCGGCCCCACCTGCGAGGCCGCCCGGCCCTGACCGCACGGCCCCCCGGGGCCCTGCCCGTCAGGCCGCCGCCCCACCCCGTGAAACCCGTCCCGTACCGACAAAGAAAGGGGCCGGCGATCTCGCCGGCCCCTTCCCCATGTCTCACGCCCAGGTGATCAGCCTCTTGGGCTGTTCCAGGATCGCCGCCACGTCCGCCAGCACCTTGGAGCCCAGCTCACCGTCGACCAGGCGGTGGTCGAAGCTGAGGGCCAGCGTGGTGACCTGACGCGGCTTCACCTTGCCCTTGTGGACCCACGGCTGGAGCTTGATCGCGCCGACCGCGAGGATCGCGGACTCGCCGGGGTTGAGGATCGGCGTACCGGTGTCGACGCCGAAGACGCCGACGTTGGTGATGGTGACCGTGCCGCCCTGCATGGCGGCGGGGGAGGTCTTGCCCTCCTTCGCCGTGGTCACCAACTCGCCCAGCGCCCGGGCCAGTTGCGGCAGGGTCTTGGCGTGCGCGTCCTTGATGTTCGGCACGATCAGACCGCGCGGGGTGGCCGCGGCGATGCCCAGGTTCACGTAGTGCTTCTGGACGATCTCCTGGTTCGCCTCGTCCCAGGACGCGTTGACGTCCGGGTTGCGCTTGATGGCGACCAGCAGGGCCTTGGCGATGAGCAGCAGCGGGTTGACCCGCAGCCCCTGCATCTCCTTGTCCTGCTTGAGTTCCTCGACGAGCTTCATCGTGCGGGTGACGTCGACCGTCACGAACTCCGTGACGTGCGGCGCGGTGAACGCCGAGCCGACCATCGCCGCGGCCGTCGCCTTGCGCACCCCCTTGACCGGGACACGGGTCTCGCGAGCCGTGTCGTACGTCGCCACGGGCGCGGGCGCCTGGGCGGGGGCAGCGGTGGGCGCCGGCGTCTCGACGACCGCCGGTTCCGGGGCCGCTGCCGCATGGACGTCCTCGCGGGTGATGATGCCGTCGGGGCCCGACGGCACGATCGTCGTCAGGTCGACGCCGAGGTCCTTGGCCAGCTTGCGCACCGGCGGCTTGGCCAGCGGGCGCTCCCTGACGGCGGCGGCCACGGCGGGGGCGGCCACGGCGGCAGCAGCGCCCCCGTGTCCGTTCAGCTCGCTCTGGACGGCCGCCGCGGCCTCCTGGACGGGGATCTGCGGGCCCTTGCGGGGGCGCCGCTTGGTGGAGGAGACGGCGACGCCGTACCCGACGAGCACGGGCTGGCGGCCCTCGGGCTTCTTCTCGGGTTCGGGTTCGGCGGCGGGCGCCGGTGCCTCGGCGGGAGCCGCCCCGCCCGACACGTCCACCGCGATGATCGACGTGCCCACGTCGACCGTGGTGCCCTCCGGGAAGTGCAGGGAGCGCACCACCCCGTCGTAGGGGATGGGCAGTTCGACGGCCGCCTTGGCGGTCTCGACCTCGCACACCACCTGGCCGTCGCTGACCTGGTCACCGGGCTGGACGTACCACTTGAGGATCTCGGCCTCGGTGAGGCCCTCGCCCACGTCCGGCATCTTGAACTCGCGTACGGACGCATCCGTCATCGTCGTCACGACCCTCTCCTCAGTACGCCAGGGCACGGTCGACGGCGTCGAGCACCCGGTCAAGGCCCGGCAGGTACTCATCCTCCAGGCGCGCCGGCGGGTACGGGGCGTGGTAGCCGCCGACCCGGAGCACCGGGGCCTCCAGGTGGTAGAAGCAGCGTTCCGTGATCCGGGCGGCGATCTCCGCTCCGGAGCCGAAGAACACCGGCGCCTCGTGGACGACGACCAGCCGGCGGGTCTTCTCGACCGAGGCCTGGATGGTGTCGAAGTCGAGCGGGGACACCGAGCGCAGGTCCAGGACCTCGAGGTTCCTGCCCTCCTCGGCGGCCGCTGCGGCGACCTCCAGGCAGGTCTTGACCATCGGGCCGTAGGCGACCAGCGTGAGGTCGGTGCCCTCGCGGACCACCTGGGCCTTGTGCAGGGGGCCGGGGATGGCCTCGGTGTTGACCTCGCCCTTGTCCCAGTAGCGCCGCTTGGGCTCGAAGAAGATCACCGGGTCGTCGCTCTGGATGGCCTGCTGCATCATCCAGTACGCGTCGGAGGAGTTGCCGGGGCTGACGATCTTCAAGCCCGCCACGTGCGCGAAGAGCGCCTCGGGGGACTCGGAGTGGTGCTCGACCGCGCCGATGCCGCCGCCGTAGGGGATGCGGATGACGACCGGGAGCTTGACCTTGCCCAGGGAGCGGGCGTGCATCTTGGCCAGCTGGGTGACGATCTGGTCGTAGGCCGGGAAGACGAAGCCGTCGAACTGGATCTCCACCACCGGGCGGTAGCCGCGCAGGGCCAGGCCGATCGCGGTGCCGACGATGCCGGACTCGGCGAGCGGGGTGTCGATGACGCGGCTCTCGCCGAAGTCCTTCTGCAGGCCGTCGGTGACGCGGAAGACGCCGCCGAGCTTGCCGACGTCCTCGCCCATGACGAGGACCTTGGGGTCGGTGTCCAGGGCGCGGCGCAGCGACTCGTTGATCGCCTTGGCCAGTGCCAGCTTTTCCGTCGCCATGGTCAGACCCCCTCTTCCTCTGCGAACGACGCCTGGTAGGCGGCGAACTGGGCGCGCTCCTCGTCGACGAGCGCGTGTCCGTCGGCGTAGGCGTGCTCGAAGATCGCGAAGCGGTCCGGGTCGGGCATGGCGCGGACCGCCTCACGCACTCGCTTGCCCAACGCCTCGCTCTCGGCCTCGAGTTCCGCGAAGAATCCCTCGTCCGCGTGGTTTGAGGCCTCCAGGTGCCGGCGAAGACGCAGGATCGGGTCCTTCGCCTCCCAGGCCTGGCGCTCCTCGTCGCCGCGGTAGCGGGTGGGGTCGTCGGAGGTGGTGTGGGCGCCCATCCGGTAGGTGTACGCCTCGACCAGGGTCGGGCCCTCGCCGGCGCGGGCGCGCTCCAGGGCCCACTTGGTGACCGCGAGACAGGCCAGCACGTCGTTGCCGTCCACGCGCACGCCCGGGAAGCCGAAGCCCTGGGCGCGCTGGTAGAGCGGGACGCGGGTCTGCTTCTCGGTGGGCTCGGAGATCGCCCACTGGTTGTTCTGGCAGAAGAACACCACGGGGGCGTTGTAGACCGCGGAGAACGTGAACGACTCGGCGACGTCGCCCTGGCTGGAGGCGCCGTCGCCGAAGTAGGCGATGACCGCGCTGTCCGCGCCGTCCTTGGTGATGCCCATCGCGTAGCCGGTGGCGTGCAGCGTCTGGGAGCCGATGACGATCGTGTACAGCTGGAAGTTGTTGCTGTTGGGGTCCCAGCCGCCGTTGTTCACGCCGCGGAACATGCCCAGCAGGTTCTCCGGCGGGACTCCGCGGCACCAGGCGACGCCGTGCTCGCGGTAGGTCGGGAAGACGTAGTCGTCCTCGCGGGTGGCCCGGCCGGAGCCGATCTGGGCGGCCTCCTGGCCGAGCAGCGAGGCCCACAGGCCCAGCTCGCCCTGGCGCTGCAGGGAGGTGGCCTCGGCGTCGAAGCGGCGGGTGAGCACCATGTCGCGGTACAGACCGCGCAGCTCATCGGGGGTGATGCCGGCGACGTACTTGTCGTACGTGGCGTCCTTGACGCGCTTGCCCTCGGGGGTCAGCAGCTGCACGAGCTCGGGCTCGGTGCCCGGCTGCTTCCTCGCGGTCGTGCGCTTGCCGGCCGTGCTCTTGGTACTGGCGCTGCGTCGCGATGTGCGCGCGGCAGTGCTCTCCACGGTCACGTGTGCTCCTCCGTCGGTCCGGCATCCCGGGTTCGCCGGGTGCCAGTGCGGCTCACCTGTGGCCCTGCGGACGCACGGGGTGGGTGCGGCTCGTTCGGGAACAGGCGTGACAGGTGCCCCGGCGAGCGCCCTGCACTATGGCACGTTACCCAGTGCTTCACATTTCTGTGAAACCCCTCCTGACCTGCGATTTTGCTTGGATTTCCAAGTAAAGTCGCGAAATCGGGAACAGCCGCTGGTCACAGCCTTGCAGGGGGCCGGAACAACGGCACGTTAACCCGGTGACCCAGGTCACGGGAAGAGTCCACGTGGGCTCACCTGCGGCGGGCCCGGAAAGCCTGTGTGAGACTGACCCCGTGCGCGAAGACGGAAAAATCCGGGTATTTCTGCTCGACGACCATGAGGTGGTCCGGCGCGGCGTCCATGAACTGCTCTCGGTCGAGGCCGACATCGAGGTGGTCGGCGAGGCCGGTACGGCGGCCGACGCGCTGGTGCGGATCCCGGCCACCCGGCCCGACGTGGCGGTCCTCGACGTACGGCTCCCGGACGGCAGCGGCGTGGAGGTCTGCCGGGAGATCCGCTCCGGGGACGAGAACGTCAAGTGCCTGATGCTGACCTCGTTCGCCGACGACGAGGCCCTCTTCGACGCGATCATGGCCGGCGCCGCGGGATACGTCCTGAAGGCCATCCGCGGCAACGAGCTCCTGACGGCCGTGCGCGACGTCGCGGCCGGCAGGTCCCTGCTCGACCCGGTGGCCACCGCGCGCGTGCTGGAACGGCTGCGGGACGGCGGCGGCGCCAAGAGCGACGACCGGCTCGCCCACCTCACCGAGCAGGAGCGCAGGATCCTCGACCTGATCGGCGAGGGTCTCACCAACCGCGCCATCGGCGAGCGGCTCCACCTCGCCGAGAAGACCATCAAGAACTACGTGTCGACCCTGCTGTCCAAGCTCGGCATGGAGCGGCGCTCGCAGGCGGCGGCGTACGTGGCCCGGATGCAGGTCGAGCAGCAGCGGCACTGAGACCGGCGCGCGGCATCGGGCGCCCCGCGCGGGAGAGGCCGGGACCAAAGCCTCTCCCGCGCGGGGCGGGCGCGGCCGACAGTGGTGTCATGGCCTCCGACGATCAGCTCGCCCTCGATCTGCTCGCCCGCACCGACTACGGCAGGGTCGCCACCAGCATGCGCGCGCTGCCCTTCCTCGCCTTCGCGCGGCACCTCGTCGACGGCGGGCGCGTGCTGCTCAGGCTGCCCAGGAGCTGCGGCTACCACCAGGCCTGCGCCGGCAGTGTCGTCGCGTACGGCGCGGACAACCTGAGCTCGGCGCGGCCGGGCGAGGGGCTGTGGTCGGTGCAGGTCGTGGGCGCGTGCGCGGCGTACGAGCCGACCGCCGGCGAACTGCGGCGGTTCGGGCCGACGCCCGAAGTCGTGGACGGTGAGCCGTACGAACCCGTCTATCTGCGCGTCGAGCCGCAGTTCGGCACGGTCCACTCGACCGACGGCGCCCTCGAAAGCCACTTCCCGCACACACCGTGACCGAGTGCGACTGTCTGTGACAATTCCCAGTTCACGGGCCCCCTCGGTGCCCTAGCATCTGGCGCGTGCCGCGCTCTTGTGTACCACCCCCCACGTCTCACGCGCCCCCGTTGCGCGCCCTCCTCACCCGCTACGCCGCCGGTTCCGCGGTCACCTGCGACCCCGTCGAGCAGGGGCTGCTGAACCGCGGCTACCGCCTCCGCACGACCCGCGGCCGCTACTTCCTCAAGCACCACTTCGACCCCGACACCGCCGACCCGGTCGGCATCGAACGCCGGCACCGCGCCACCCAGCGCCTGGCCGACCTCGGCGTCCCCGTGGCCCCGCCCCTGCCCGCCCACGACGGCCGGACGGTCGCCGTCGTCCGCGGCCACGCCTACGCCCTGCACCCCTGGATCGAGGGCCGCCACCGCGACGGGGGCCAGCTCACCCTGGACCAGTGCGGGCGCCTGGGGGCGCTGCTCGGGGCCGTGCACGCCGCCCTGGAGCGCGTGATGCCGCCGACAGGGCGTACCCGCCCCGCCGAGGGCCCCCACCCGGTGCACAGCGCCGACCCCGCCGACACCTTCGCCCTCATCGACGACCTGCTCGGCCGCGTGCGCCGGCACCGCCCCGCCGACCCCTTCGACGAGCTCGCCCGCCACCGGCTGCTGGAGCGGCGGGCCCTGCTGGAGCGGTACGCGGACTGGCGGCCGCCGCGGGGCGGGTGCGTGGGCTGGGTGCACGGCGACTTCCACCCGTTCAACCTGCTCTACCGGGGGGACGCGCCCGCCGCGATCGTCGACTGGGACCGGCTCGGGGTGCAGCCGCGCGCGGAGGAGGCCGTACGTGCCGCCGCGATCTTCTTCGTACGGCCCGCGGGGACGCTGGACCTGCCGAAGGTGCGGGCGTACGCGCGCGCGTACCGGCGTACGGCGGGGGTCACGCCCTCGGAGCTGGCCGCAGCCGTGCACCGGGTGTGGTGGGAGCGGCTCAACGACTTCTGGATGCTGCGCTGGCACTACGAGCGCGGCGACACCCGCGCGGACCCCCAGTTCCCGGCGGCCTCGGCGCTGGTGGTGTGGTGGACGCGGGAGTACGAGGCGGTGTGCGCGGCGTTCGCGGACTAGCCGCGGCCGGAACGGCACGCGCGTGTGCCGGGCCGTCGCCTGAGGAAACGCCACGCGCGCGTGCCGCCCGTTTCCGGGACGCACGCGCGCGTCAGGGGGAACCGGTCACTGATCCCCGACGCCGCCGTTGTCCGCGCCGGCGTCGGCCTCGCCGCCGCCGCCGCTGGTGTCGGTCGGCTCGGCGGTGTCGGTCGGCTCTGCGGTGTCCGTCGGCTCGTCGGTCGGTTCCGTGGTCGTCGGCTCGCCGCTCGGCTCGGTCGCCGTCGCCGAGGGGGTCGCGGACGGCGTGTACGACGGTGTGGGCGTCGAGTTCCACGACGAACCACCGCTGGAGGTGCCCTCGTCGGTCTGCTCCTCGGTCGCCTCGTCCGTCGGATCGTCGCTCGGCGACTCGCTGGTGGTCTCCGAGGGCTTGGTCGAGGTGGTCGGGGACTGGGTGGTGCTGTCACCCGCGCCCCCGTTCCCGCCGTGGTTCAGCGCCAGCGCGACGCCCGCCGCGATGGCGATCACCGCGAGGACGGCGAGGATCCACAGCTTGCCGCGGCCGCTGCCCCGGTTGCCGTGGCCCTCGAAGCCGCCGTCGTCCCCGCCGCCGTAGCCGGTGGGCAGGACCTGCTGCGGGATCTGGGCGGTCCCGGCGGCCCCGGGGTGCTGCATCACGGAGGTCTGGGCGAAGCCGCCCGCCGGGGTCTGCCGGCCCTCGTGCAGCGCGACCGGCCCGGTGTTCCAGGTGCCGGTGTGGCTGCCCTGCTCGTACAGCATCTGGAGCCCGTACTGGACGAGCCCGCGCATCTCCTCGGCCGTCTGGAACCGGTCGTCCGGCTCCTTGGCGAGCGAGCGCATCACCAGGCCGTCGAGCTCCGGCGGCGAGGCGTCGGAGACCTCCGACGGCGGCGTCGGGATGTCCTGGACGTGCTGGTAGACGACGGACAGCGGGGTCTCACCGGTGAACGGGGGCCGCAGCGCGAGGAGTTCGTACAGCAGACAGCCCGTCGCGTACAGGTCGGAGCGGTGGTCCACCGCCTTGCCGAGCGCCTGTTCGGGCGAGAGGTACTGCGGGGTGCCCATGACCATGCCGGTCTGCGTCATCGTCGTGGACGCGCCGTGCAGGGCGCGGGCGATGCCGAAGTCCATCACCTTCACCGCGCCGTTGTCGGTGATGATGACGTTGGCGGGCTTGATGTCGCGGTGCACGATGCCGTGCTGGTGCGAGTAGGCGAGCGCCTCCAGCACCCCGGAGACGATGATCAGGGCCTGCTCGGGCCCGGGCGCCTCGGCGTTGATCAGCAGGTCCCGGATCGTGCGGCCCTCGACGATCTCCATGACGATGTACGGGACGCTCTGGCCGCCCACGAAGTCCTCGCCGGAGTCGTACACGGCGACGATCGCGTGGTGGTTGAGGCCGGCCACCGACTGGGCCTCGCGCGTGAAGCGGGCCTTGGAGACCGGGTCCTCGGCGAGGTCGGCGCGCAGCAGCTTGACCGCCACGGTACGGCCCAGGCGTACGTCCTCGGCGGCGAAGACCTCGGCCATGCCGCCGCGGCCGAGCCTGCGGGTCAGCCGGTATCGGCCGTCGCCGACCAGCCCGCCGTTACCCCACAGCTCCGGCGCATCCGACATCCCGCCGCCAGCCGCCTCGGGGTCGGACGGGCCCTGAGCGCGCTGCTGCTGTGCCATCAGTCCTCGCCGTCGTTTCTGCCCGCGGTGCGCGCGGTGTTGTTACGGTCTCCGTCGGCCACGCTACAGCCTCCGCGCAAGCCTCCGGTCCGGGACGGGCCCGGGGGCCGGTCCGAGACGGACCGGTCATCAAAGCGATAGCACGCGCTGTCGTGCAAATCCTGTGTACCGGGCGTACGCCCCCTGTAACGCTTCCGCGACGCTTCTTTCGCGTACGGTCACGGAACGGGCACCCGGCTTGACCTGTCAGTGCCGTGGGGCAGACTTGGCCGGGAATGAGCCATTCGATCAATGACAGTCGGGCCGGCGCCTGATGGCCGATGGGGGACACGGAACATGAGCCAGGACGGCGCACACGGCCGGTACGCGGGGCGGACGATCGCCAACAACCGCTATCAGCTGCGCGACTTGCTCGGCGAGGGCGGTATGGCCTCGGTGCACCTCGCGCACGACACCGTGCTCGACCGTCCCGTCGCGATCAAGACGCTCCACACCGAGCTGGGCCGCGAGCAGGCCTTCCGTGAGCGCTTCCGCCGCGAGGCGCAGGCCGTGGCCAAGCTCACCCACACCAACATCGTCTCGGTCTTCGACACCGGCGAGGACGACCTCGCCGGCACGACGATGCCGTACATCGTCATGGAGTACGTCGAGGGCCGGCCGCTGGGCTCGGTGCTCGACGAGGACATCCGGCAGCACGGCGCGATGCCCGCCGACAAGGCGCTGAAGATCACCGCGGACGTGCTGGCGGCGCTGGAGATCAGCCACGAGATGGGTCTGGTCCACCGCGACATCAAGCCCGGCAACGTGATGATGACCAAGCGCGGCGTGGTCAAGGTCATGGACTTTGGCATCGCGCGCGCCATGCAGTCGGGCGTCACCTCGATGACCCAGACCGGCATGGTGGTCGGCACCCCGCAGTACCTGTCGCCGGAACAGGCGCTGGGCCGCGGCGTGGACGCCCGCTCCGACCTGTACTCCGTCGGCATCATGCTGTTCCAACTGGTCACCGGGCGGCTGCCGTTCGACGCGGACTCCCCGCTGGCGATCGCGTACGCGCATGTGCAGGAGGAGCCGGTCGCGGCCTCCTCGATCAACCGGGCGCTGCCCCCGGCCGTGGACGCCCTGATCGCCCGCGCCCTGAAGAAGAACCCGAACGAGCGCTTCCCGAGCGCCGAGGCCATGCGCACCGAGTGCCTGCGGGTGGCGGCGTCCTTCCAGGCGGCCGCGCCGAGCATCGTCCCCGGCGCGCAGACGGCGAGCGGGGCGGGCGTGGGCTCGGCGGTGTTCCCGCCGGTGGACCAGGCCACCCCGGCGCCCACGGGTCCCGTCCAGACGCCGTACCAGCCGACACCGAACCCGTACGGCACCCCGCCGCCCTCGACCCATTCCCCGGCCTACGGCTATCCCCAGCAGGGCGGGTACCAGACCCCGGCGCCGAACGCGTACGCCTCGACCCCGCCGCCGTACACCATCGCCCCGCAGCAGACACCGCCCGCGGGCGGCGGCCGCAAGAGCAACAAGCCGGTCGTCATCGGCTCGATCGTCGTCTCCCTCGTGGCGGTCGGCGGCCTGATCGCGGCGCTGACGCTGGGCGGGGGCGGCACGGGCGACGACGCGGGCGGCGACACCAGCGCGAGCCCGACGGTGGTGGAGGGCCACCGGGGCCCGGACACGTCGCGGACGATCGAGAAGACGGAGTGCACCGAGCCGCGGGAGTCCAACGACGACCCCGACATGGTGCAGGTGCCGGACTTCACCTACAAGAACTGGGACTCGGTCCTCGCGTGCCTCCAGGCCGCGGGCTGGCATTACGACACGACGGAGGTGGACGAGAACACCTACGGCGAGGGCACCGTGATGCGCCAGTCCCCCAAGGCGGGCACCGACGTCGACCCGAACAATGTGGATATCCAGTTCGACGTCTCGACGGGCGACCCCAGCTAGCCTGGCCTGTTACCCCCGTCACACGGGGCATGATCGTGAACATGGCATTGGCACGCCCCTCGTAGGATTCCCGTCAGCAAGGAATTCGATCTTGAAACACCGGGGGAACCCTTGAAGAAGCAGCTCAGCCGTGTCCTCGCCGTGGGCGCCGCCGTCCTCGGCGCCTTCGCCTTCTCCGTGAGCCCGGCGGCCGCCGGCGGTGTCGGTGAGTCGATCTCCGGGGCCAAGGGCACCGGGGACTTCTACTACGCGAGCAAGACCGTCGCCAACAAGATCTACCTGACGCTCGTCGACACCGCCCCCGACGGCCACCACGTCCGTATCCGGGTCCAGTCCCTCACCCCGGAGCGCGTGGTGACGAGCTACGCCTGGCGCTCGGTCACCGCCGGCTACGAGCACTCCGACACCTGGGTGACCTCCCTGACGGACGCCCGCGGCATCTGGGCGCTGCGCATCCAGGTCTGCGTCTACGAGAAGGACGACCAGCTGGGCTGCAACGAGTCGGAGTGGGACGGCAACACCTACTACTAGGCCTGCGTTGCATGAGGAAGGGGCCTGCGGTGTGCAGGCCCCTTCCTCGTGTTCACGTCCGTGCGTCAGTTGATCTTCGCGTAGCCGTAGGTGATGAGCTTCTTCACGTCCGACGTGCGCTTGACCGCATCGGGCGCGGTGAGGACCGTGCCGACCACCGACTCGCCGTTGAGCGTGGCGGCGAAGATGAGGCAGTACTTGGCCTGGGTGCCCGAGCCGGTCTTGATGCCGAGCGTGCCGTTCCAGCCGAGCAGCGCGTTGGTGTTCTCCCACGTGCCCATCGTGCGGGTGGAGCCGGTCTTCGTGATCGTCTTCGCCGTGTACTTCTTCGTCTTCACGACGGTCCTGAAGGTGGAGCTCTTCATCACGCTGCGGGCGAGCTTCGTCAGGTCGCGCGGCGTCGAGGCGTTGGAGCCGTTGCTGAGGCCGTCGAACGAGTCGAAGTGCGTGTTCTTCATGCCCAGGTTCTTGGCCATGGTGTTCATCTTGGCGATGAAGTTCTTGGTGCGGGCCGCGACCGTCGTGCCCGTACCGAACTTGTCGGCGAGCGCCATCGCCGCGTCGCAGCCGGACGGCAGCATCATCCCGTACAGCAGCTGCCGGACGGTGACCTTGTCGCCGACGATCAGATTGGCCGTCGAGGGGTAGCCCTCGCGGACCATGTAGTCGCTGACCGCCTTCTTGATCGTGACCTTGGAGTCCAGGTTCAGGTTCGACTGCGAGAGGACGACCTTCGCGGTCATGACCTTCGTGGTGGACGCGGTGAGCCGCTTGGTGTCGGGTGACTTGGAGAAGAGCGTCGCGCCGGTGGCGCTGTTCATCAGGAACCCGCCCTTGGCGTTGATGGTCGGCACGGCGACTGCCGCCTGCGCCGGTGCCGCGGTGAGAGCTCCGGTGGTGAACACCGCGCCGGTGGTCACGGCCACGGCGACGGCTCTGCGGATACGGATGCCCTGAATGCCGGTAATCAAGTGAGGTACCCCGAATACGTTGAATGCCCCTGGTGTGCGGCCGAGTTGAGCGCGAAAGCAGTGGGGCCGCATGTGTCTGACGTCTAAGTAGCACAGAAGGTTGTGCCGCCATTGGGGCGGGAGGGGCTTTCTCTGCCGGGAAGGGCCCGGGGGTCCGCATGATGGACGGCTCCCCTTGATGCGTACGTGATGTATCTATGATGTGCGCATGCCTTCAGCGCCTCTCGCCGTGTCCTCCGCCGACCGCGTCTACGACCACGTCAAGCAGGGCGTCCTGGAGCGCCGCTACGAGGGCGGGACCCTGCTCACCGAGGGCGAGCTCGCCGAGGCCGTCGGGGTCTCGCGGACGCCGGTGCGCGAGGCGCTGCTGCGGCTCCAGGTCGAGGGGTTGATCAAGCTCTACCCGAAGAAGGGCGCGCTGGTCCTGCCCGTCTCCGCGCAGGAGATCGCGGACGTGGTCGAGACCCGGCAGCTCGTCGAGGAGCACGCCGCCCGCAAGGCCGTCCCCGCCTCGCCGCTGCTCATCGCCCGGCTCGAGGAACTCCTCGCCCGGCAGAAGGAGCAGGCCGCCGCCGGGGACCTTGCGGGCGCCGCCGTCACCGACCGCTGCTTCCACGCCGAGATCGTCCGCAGCGGCGGCAACGAGATCCTCTCCCGCCTCTACGACCAACTGCGCGACCGGCAGCTGCGGATGGGCGTCGCCGTGATGCACGCCCACCCCGACCGCATCACCAAGACCCTCGTCGAGCATGAGCAGATCCTCGACGCCCTGCGCTCCGGTGACGCGGAGGCGGTCGTCGGTCTGATCCACGGGCACGTCGAGTGGTTCTCCCATCTGGCCCGGGGGGAGGTCCGATGAACACCGGCCTTCCGGGCGACCCTCCGGGCGGCCGCCGCGCGATCGCCGTCTGGGGCATCGGCGTCTCCGTCTACTTCGTCGCCGTCATCTTCCGTACGTCGCTGGGGGTGGCCGGCCTCGACGCCGCCGACCGCTTCCATGTGAACGCCTCCGCGCTGTCCACCTTCTCGATCCTCCAACTCCTCGTGTACGCGGGCATGCAGATACCCGTGGGCCTGCTCGTGGACCGGCTCGGCACCAAGAAGGTGCTGACCCTCGGGGTGGTGCTGTTCACGGCCGGACAGCTCGGCTTCGCCTTCTCCCCCTCGTACGGCACGGCCCTCGCCTCGCGCGCGCTGCTGGGCTGCGGTGACGCGATGACGTTCATCAGCGTGCTGCGGTTGGGCAGCCGCTGGTTCCCGGCCCGGCGCGGACCGATGGTCGCGCAGTTCGCGGGGCTGGTCGGCATGGCGGGCAACCTGGTGTCGACCCTGGTCCTGGCCCGGCTGCTGCACGGCATCGGCTGGACGGCCGCCTTCGCGGGCAGCGCGCTCGCCGGTGTGGTCGTCCTGGTCCTGCTGCTGCTCTTCCTCAAGGACCACCCCGAGGGACACGAGCCGGAACCCCTCTCGCACCAGGGCGCGGCCTACGTCCGCCGCCAGATCGTCGCGTCCTGGCGGGAGCCGGGCACCCGGCTGGGACTGTGGGTGCACTTCACCACCCAGTTCCCCGCGATGGTCTTCCTGCTGCTGTGGGGACTGCCGTTCCTGGTCCAGGCCCAGGGCCTGTCCCGGGCGACCGCCGGCGAACTGCTCACCCTCGTCGTGCTGTCGAACATGGTGATCGGACTGGTCTACGGCCAGGTCGTCGCCCGGCACCACGAGGCGCGGCTGCCGCTGGCCCTGGGGACCGTGGGGGCGACGGCGCTGGTCTGGGCGGCGACGCTGGCCTACCCGGGCGAGCACGCGCCGATGTGGCTGCTCGTGGTGCTCTGCACGGTGCTGGGCGCGTGCGGGCCGGCCTCGATGATCGGCTTCGACTTCGCACGGCCGGCGAACCCGCCGCAACGGCAGGGGACCGCGTCCGGCATCACCAACATGGGCGGGTTCGTCGCGTCGATGACGACCCTGTTCGCCGTCGGGGTACTGCTGGACGCGACCGGGGACGACTACCGGGTCGCCTTCTCCGCGGTGTTCGTCCTCCAGGCGCTGGGGATCAGCCAGATCCTGCGCCTGCGCGGGCGGGCGATCCGCCGGGAACGGGAACGGCTGGTGGCGAGCCGGGTCGAGACGGTGCACGTCCCGGCGTAGCGAAGGGGCGGCCGCCCGGCCCCTTCCGCCGGGTCACCCGGGCCCTCCGTCGTACACCACCGGGCCGCCCACCGCGGCGAAATCCCTGATCTTTCGCTCGCAATCGCGAACATACCTGCGTGAGTTGGAGAGTTCGATGTGCTCCGCCCTACGTTCCGCAGCGGAGGTGGTTCATATGATCGAACCCAGCAAGCATCAGCCCGACCCCGGACGCAACGCGACGCGATCGACGTCAGCGACTTCGTGTACGCGGCCACCGGTTCGCGTGTCCGCAGGCTGACGATGCCGGACGGGACGCACTGGTTCCCGGCGGTGGACGTCTGCAAGCAACTGGGGCACAGCAACTCTCGACAGGCTCTCGCCGACCATGTTCCGGCAGACCATCGAGAGACACTCGAGACCGTAACTGGAGCTTACGGTCTCAGCATTCCCGCAGGTGGAGAGTGGCGTCGAGACCTGAATGTCATCTCACTCCAAGGTCTCATCCGACTCGTCAACGCCTGCACCAAGCCTGCCTGTGTCCCCTTCAAGGAGTGGGCCACGGAGGTCATCGGTGGCGGTGGTGATCGCTCCCGTGCTGGTCGAGGAGGGTGAACTGCGGCAGCCGCTCGACTCGCTCGCCGCTCGCACCGGTCTGTCGGTCCACCGCGTCAACGAATGCCTGCGCCTGCTGCGCAAGCACGCCTGCATCCACCCGCGCGGCGGTGACGAGGACGGGACGCCGATCTACGTGCTCAAGCGCTCCTGATCGAGTCCGCGCGCACAGGTGAAGGGGCGGCCGCAATCCGAAGTTGCGGCCGTCCCTTCAGGTTGCAACCTACCGCCGCCGAGCGCCCCGGTGGGGCTACTGCGTGACCGTGAAGTTCCGCAGGATCGCCGCCGTCAGGGCCGGGTCGCCCTCCGTCTTCAGTCGGTCCGACACCGCCTCCGCGCTCACGCGGCCGCAGGCGAGGCGGACGTAGGTCTCCCAGTCGAGGCTGAGGGTGGCGGCCGGGCCGAGGGCGGGGACCGTCTCCAGGGTGCCGCGGCCGTGGATGTCGACGCGGATCGTGCGCAGGAACTCCACGGGGCCGTGCACGTCGAGGACGATCGCCGAGCTGCGCGGGGCGTCGGCCTTCTCGGCGACCACGGCGGGCAGTTCGGCGAGCAGGACGTCACGGGCGATGTGCGCGCCGGGGGAGTCGAGGTTGCCGGGGCGGCCGAGGGCGGTGCGCAGGTCCTGTTCGTGCACCCAGACGTCGAAGGCGTGCTTGCGCATGGACTCTTCGAGAGTGAGTTCGGTGCCGAGGGGGCCGCGGACCTTGGTGCCCGGGTCCCGCGACTCGTTGCGCAGCTGGCGGTTGCGGCGGATGATCACGTACTCCAGCTCGGAGGTCATCTCCGGCGCGGTGTGGTGACGGCGGACGTCGACCTGCATCTCCATGTAGCGCTGGTGCTCGTTGGTGACGTGGAAGAGGTCACGCGGCAGGCTGTGGATGGGCCGCGGGTCGCCGAGCATCTCGCAGTCCAGGCCGATGACATGGGAGACCACGTCCCGCACCGACCACCCCGGGCACGGGGTGCGCCCGTTCCACTCTCCCTCCACCAGCGGGCCCACCAGCTCGGATATCGCTTCGATGGAGTGGGTCCAGGCGTCGGCGTAGGGCTGGAGGGTGGGATGCAGACTCACGGAACAAGACCCCTCGCGGTCGGAGCACGGGCTGGTGGTGGCGGCGTTGCCAGTAGGAGGTGCGGCTGTCGGTGGCGTCTCGGAACTCCCCCACTTCTCGACTACGCTCGAACCGGGGGGGACCCCCCAAAGTTACGCTGCTGCGAGACACCCCGGCAGTGCTTTCGTGTGACGATCGTAGGCCCGTGTGGACGGCTCGAATGCCAGGACGGTGGTAGTGTGCGCGCCTCGTTGCTTCAGATCGCCGTAAGTGAGGGCGAATCAGTCGAATCGCGCCGGCGGCGGGTCGCCTCTCTGGTACGGGAACAGGCCGGTGCCGATCTGGTCGTGCTGCCGGAGCTGTGGACCACCGGCGCCTTCGCCTACGAGGGGTTCGGCGCCGAGTCCGAGCCCGTCGACGGGCCGACGTACGAGGCCATGGCGAAGGCCGCGAGCGACGCGGGCGTCTGGCTGCACGCGGGCTCGATCCCCGAGCGGGCCGACGACGGGGCGCTCTACAACACCTCGCTCGTCTTCTCCCCCTCCGGCGACCTGATCGCCGCCTACCGCAAGATCCACCGCTTCGGCTTCGACAAGGGCGAGGCCGTGCTGATGGGCGCGGGCCGGGACCTGGTGACGGTCCGGCTGCCCGAGACCACCCTGGGCCTCGCCACCTGCTACGACCTGCGCTTCCCCGAACTCTTCCGCGGCCTCGTCGACGCCGGCGCCGAGACCCTGGTGATTCCGGCGGGCTGGCCGGAGCGCCGCCGGGCGCACTGGACGCTGCTGGCCCAGGCGCGGGCGGTCGAGAACCAGGCGTACGTGCTCGCCTGTGGAACGGCCGGGACCCACGCGGGAGTTCCGCAGGCCGGTCACTCGATCGTGGTCGATCCCTGGGGCGAGGTGCTGGCCGAGGCGGGCGCCGGGGAGGAGGTCCTCACCGTCCGGCTCGACCCCGGCAAGGTGGCCCTGACCCGCGATCAGTTCCCGGCCCTGAAGGACCGGATGCTCGGCCTCGACCCGCCCCGGCGCTAGAGACCGGGCCGCTGGAAACCGGGCGCCTCAGTCGGACTCCCGCTCCTTCTCGGCGAGGTGGATCACGCACACCGTCACGGCGATCAGCAGCGCCGGGTCCGCGTCCTCCCGTACGACGTCCACGCCGTAGGTCTCCCGCACGTGCAGCCACCGGCGGGAGACCACGGCGAGCAGCTCGCCGTCGTACTCGATGGCGAACTCCCGGTCCAGGACCTTGCCGCTGACGTCGAGTTCGGTACGGCCGTCCGCCAGGGCCACCCGGTAGTGGTTGCGCAGCAGGGACAGGCGTTTGCGCTTGACGGTGGCCAGGGGCTCGCCGTCCCGCTCGATCAGCATGGTGTCCCGCAGGGCGAGCATCTTCTGCCGGATGTCGATCAGGACACGGCCCCGGGTGTCCTTCAGCTCGAAGGTGTCGCGCAGCCGCATGGCCTTGCCGTCGACGAGGAACGCCTTGGTGCCCTGGTCGTCCTCGATCCAGTAGTCGTCACCGAAGCCGAGGAGCCGGTCGCGTACGAGGAATCTCATGCCCTACCGCTTCCCCGCCGGGCGCGACGGGACGCCGACACTAGGCCGACGGACTGACCCCCGGGTGCGCGCCGCACCGGCTGCCGACCCGACGGCCGGTGTCCGCGTCCCCACCCGATTGCCCCGCGACAGCGAGGGCGATGGCCAGGGGCGGGCGCCGAACTCTCCCGCACCCCGCAGCCGTCGATCAGGCGCCGTAGCCGTCGCTGTAGCCGTCCCGGCGTCCGGGGTGCCGCTCGTCGATGACCGGTGTGGTGGGCGGCACCACCACGCGCCGGCGCCTGGCGATGCTGCTGAACGTCGCGACACCGATCAAGCCGACGATCATGAGGATGACTCCGACCAGGTCGAGGTTGACCCCCTGCATCTCCCAGTCGGTCGCGAACGTGAGTATGGCTCCCGTGGCGATGAGGATGATGCATCCGCCGAGGCCCATGAGTGTCGCCTCCCTGTCCGGTCCGGTCGTTCCGGTCCGAACTCGCGTGTACCCGGCCCGGCGGCGGCTATCCCTCCAGGAACGCGGCCAGCGCGTTCGCGAGCAGATAGGGGTCGTCCGCTCCGCACAACTCCCGCGCGCTGTGCATGGAAAGGATCGCGACCCCGATGTCCACGGTCCTGATGCCGTGCCGGGCCGCGGTGATCGGGCCGATCGTCGTCCCGCACGGCATGGAGTTGTTGGAGACGAAGGACTGGAACGGCACACCCGCCTTCTCGCAGGCGGCGGCGAACACCGCGCGGCCCGAACCGTCCGTCGCGTAGCGGTTGTTGACGTTCACCTTCAGGATCGGGCCGCCGTTGACCCGCGGGTGGTGCGTGGGGTCGTGGCGCTCCGCGTAGTTGGGGTGGACGGCGTGGCCGGTGTCCGAGGACAGACAGACCGTGCCCGCGAAGGCCCGCGCCCGGTCCTCGAACGACCCGCCCCGCGCGAACACCGAGCGCTCAAGGACGCTGCCCAACAGCGGCCCGTCCGCGCCGGTGTCCGACTGGGAGCCGTTCTCCTCGTGGTCGAAGGCGGCGAGCACGGGGATGCAGGGCAGCGCCGGCGCGGTGGCGGCGGCGGTCAGCGCGGCGACCCCGGCGTGCACGGAGATCAGGTTGTCCATGCGCGGCCCGGCCACCAGGTCCTGGTCGCGGCCCAGGTAGGCCGGGGGCTCCACGGAGTGCACCATCAGGTCCCAGCCGGTGACCTCGCCCGCGGTGAGCCCGCTCTCCTCCTCCAGGAAGGCGATCAGGTCGCCCTCGCGGACGTCGGAGCCGAGGCCCCACACGGGCTGGAGGTGGCGCTGCTTGTCGAGCTTGAGGCCCTCGGACGAGACCGAGCGGTCCAGGTGGATGGCGAGCTGCGGCACCCGCAGCAGCGGCCGGCCGATGTTCACCAGCCGCGTGGACCCGTCCCGCAGGGTCAGCCGGCCCGCGAGCCCCAGGTCGCGGTCGAGCCAGGAGTTCAGCAGCGGTCCGCCGTAGATCTCCACGGCGACCTGGCGCCAGCCGTGCGCGCCGGCGTCCGGCAGCGGCTTGACGCGCAGGTTCGGCGAGTCGGTGTGCGCGCCGACGATCCTGAACGGCGTGTGCGGCTCGGCCCCCTCGGGGACGTACCAGGCCATGATCGCGCCGCCGCGCAGCACGAACTTGCCGCCGCTCGTCCCGTCCCAGGCGTCCGTCTCCACGACCTGCCGGAAGCCGGCCTTCTCCAGCCGCTCGGCGGCGTTCGCCACCGCGTGGTACGGCGAGGGGCCGGCGGCCAGGAAGGACATCAGGTCATCGGTGTGACCGCGGTCGAAGCGGGAGGGTTCGCTCATGGGGTTCACCTTAACGACGTCACAAGGGCCCCTTCCCGGCGGCGGGAAGGGGCCCTTGTGAAGGCTGAGGGGCAGCTGTACGGGTGTGTCCGGGAACGAGCCGTACAGCTGTTCGCTCTGTGGTGCGGGGCGTGGCTAGAAAGCGGCCTCGTCCAGCTCCATCAGGTCCAGCTCGACGCCCTGGGCGAGCTTGCGGGCGCCGGTGACACCGGGCAGGACGTTGGCCGCGAAGAACTTCGCCGCCGCGATCTTGCCGGTGTAGAACGCCTTGTCCTTGGCGGAGGCCGTCTCCAGCTTCTCGGCGGCGATCGCGGCACCCTTCAGGAGCAGGTAGCCGACGACGACGTCACCGGAGGCCATCAACAGGCGGGTCGTGTTCAGACCCACCTTGTAGATGTTCTTGACGTCCTGCTCGGTGGCCGCGAGGTCGGTCAGCATCAGGCCGACGATGGCCTCCAGCTCCACGGCCGCCTTCGCGAGGTGCTCGCGGGCACCCGCCAGCTCCTCGCCGCCCGTGCCGAGCGCCAGGAACTTCTTGATGTCCTCGGCCAGGCCGTTCAGGGCGGCACCCTGGTTGCGGACGATCTTCCGGAAGAAGAAGTCCTGGCCCTGGATCGCGGTGGTGCCCTCGTACAGGGTGTCGATCTTGGCGTCCCGGATGTACTGCTCGATCGGGTACTCCTGGAGGAACCCGGAGCCGCCGAAGGTCTGGAGCGACTGGGCGAGCAGCTCGTAGCCCTTCTCGGAGCCGTAACCCTTGACGATGGGCAGGAGCAGGTCGTTCAGGGCCCCCAGGGCGGAGAAGTCCTCGCCCGCCGCCTCCTTGACCTGGATCTCGTCCTGGATGGAGGCCGTGTACAGCACCAGGGCGCGCATGCCCTCCGCGTACGCCTTCTGCGTGATCAGCGAACGGCGCACGTCCGGGTGGTGCGTGATGGTGACCTTGGGCGCGGTCTTGTCCATGAAGTTCGCGAGGTCCGGGCCCTGGACGCGCTCCTTGGCGTACTCCAGCGCGTTCAGGTAGCCCGTCGACAGCGTGGAGATCGCCTTCGTGCCGACCATCATGCGGGCGAACTCGATGATGCGGAACATCTGGCGGATGCCGTCGTGCTTGTCGCCGATCAGCCAGCCCTTGGCGGGGTGCTGGTCGCCGAAGGTCATCTCGCAGGTGTTGGAGGCCTTCAGGCCCATCTTGTGCTCGACGTTGGTGGCGTAGACGCCGTTGCGCTCGCCCAGCTCGCCGGTCTCGAAGTCGAAGAGGTACTTCGGGACGAGGAAGAGGGACAGCCCCTTGGTGCCCGGACCGGCGCCCTCGGGACGGGCCAGCACGTAGTGGAGGATGTTCTCCTCCATGTCGTGCTCACCGGAGGTGATGAAGCGCTTGACGCCCTCGATGTGCCAGGAGCCGTCCTCCTGCTGGACCGCCTTGGTACGGCCGGCGCCGACGTCGGAGCCCGCGTCGGGCTCGGTGAGGACCATCGTGGAGCCCCACCGCTTCTCCACGGCGACCTTGGCGATGTGCTTCTGGACCTCGTTGCCCTCCTCGAAGAGGATGCCGGCGAACGCGGGGCCCGAGGAGTACATCCAGACGGCCGGGTTGGCGCCCAGGATCAACTCGGCGAAGGCCCAGATCAAGGAGCGGGGCGAGGTGGTGCCGCCGATCGCCTCGGGCAGGCCGAGGCGCCAGTACTCGGAGTCCATGAAGGCCTTGTAGCTCTTCTTGAAGGACGCCGGGACCGGCGCGGTGTTGGTCTCCGGGTCGAAGACCGGCGGGTTGCGGTCGGCGTCGGCGAAGGACTCCGCCAGGTCGTTCTCCGCGAGACGCGTCATCTCGTCGAGGATGCTCTTCGCGGTCTCGACGTCCATCTCCTCGAACGGACCCGTGCCGTACAGCTTGTCGCGTCCGAGTACTTCGAAGAGGTTGAACTCGATGTCGCGAAGATTCGACTTGTAGTGCCCCATGGCGACGGCTCCGTAAGAGATATCGGCGAGGCACCGGTGGTGCATCCTCGCGCTAGTTCACGTACTAACAAGTAGCTTCGACACGATGATGCTACCCGCCAGTAATAAATCGCAACCCTGATCCGGCCATCTGTGACGGTTCACACCGGAACGGGGAGAGTGGCGGCGAACCCCTGTCTCCCGACCGGCCCATAGCCGTCCGCCGCCCCGCCGTGCTGGGTACGCTTGCGCCCATGTACGGCTACGACCAGAGCGCGGGTACGGGGGCGCAGTACGCCACGCCCCAGCAGCAGATGCCGGGCGGGTACGGCCAGCAGCCGCCGCTGTACCCCGAGCCGTCCCCGCCGTCCCTCGCGGACGCGGTGCGCGCCTTCACCACGGGCCAGATGTCCGCGGAGGACTTCCAGCAGGTCTTCGCCACGTCCAAGGTCTACTGCCCGCGGGGCGACAACCCCGGGTTCCTCGCCCTGCACAACACCCAGCAGCCGGTGATCCCGATGTTCACCTCGCTCAAGGAACTGCGCCGGTACGCGGGCAAGGAGTCCAAGTACTTCGTCATCACGGGAGCGGAGGTCATCGACCTCCTGCCGACCGGCTACGGCTTCGTCCTCGACATGGAGGGCGAGCACCGCATGGTCTTCGACGCGAAGGCCGTCGAGCAGATGGTCGAGTTCGCGATGCGCCGGATGTACGGCTGAGTGCGCGGGGCGTACGCCTGACGCCCGTCGCCGAGAACCCGTTTCCGAGAACCCGGAGGGAATGCCCTCCGGGTTTTCTCTGTTCCGGGTAGCAGAAAGTTCAACGCTCAACTAAACTGGACGCACAAGGAGGTACCGACATGCCCGCAGTGACCGTAGAGAACCCGCTGACGCTCCCGCGCGTGGCCGCCCCGGCCGACGCCGTGGCCCGTCCCGTGCTCGGTGTCACGACCGCGCCGAGCGGCTTCGAGGGCGAGGGCTTCCCGGTGCGCCGGGCGTTCGCCGGGATCCATTACCGGCATCTGGATCCGTTCATCATGATGGACCAGATGGGTGAGGTGGAGTATGCGCCCGGAGAGCCGAAGGGCACCCCGTGGCACCCGCACCGGGGCTTCGAGACCGTCACCTACATCATCGACGGCGTCTTCGACCACCAGGACAGCCAGGGCGGCGGCGGCACGATCACCAACGGCGACACCCAGTGGATGACGGCCGGCTCCGGCCTGCTCCACATCGAGGCGCCGCCGGAGTCCCTCGTCATGTCCGGCGGTCTCTTCCACGGCCTCCAGCTGTGGGTGAACCTCCCCGCCAAGGACAAGATGATGGCGCCGCGCTACCAGGACATCCGTGGCGGCAACGTCCAGCTGCTGAGCACGCCCGACGGTGGTGCCCTGCTGCGGGTGATCGCGGGCGAGCTGGACGGCCACCAGGGCCCCGGCATCACCCACACCCCGATCACGATGATCCACGCGACGCTGGCGCCAGGTGCGGAGATCACGCTGCCGTGGCGCGAGGACTTCAACGGGCTGGCGTACGTGCTGGCGGGGCGTGGCAGCGTCGGTGCCGAGCGCCGGCCGATCCACCTCGGTCAGACCGCGGTCTTCGGTGCCGGTGGCTCGCTGACCGTCCGCGCGGACGAGAAGCAGGACGCGCACACTCCGGACCTGGAGGTCGTGCTCCTCGGAGGCCGCCCGATCCGCGAGCCGATGGCGCACTACGGCCCGTTCGTCATGAACACCCGCGAGGAACTCCAGCAGGCCTTCGACGACTTCCAGAAGGGCCGACTGGGCACGGTCCCAGCGGTGCACGGGATGACGGAGGGCGGCCTGTAGGTCGTCCGGGCGGTCGTTCGTTCCGCAGTTTCGACCTGCGGGAATGCCGGGAGTGTGCTGCTGAAGCACACTCTCGGCCCTGGCGAGATCGACTGTGTCGGCGACATCCCGCAGAGCGGATCCGTCTCGCCGCTGTTACTCCGCCGCCGGTCTCGGGGGCTCGTAGAGTTCGAACCAGATGCTTTTGCCCTCGCCTCGGGGGTCGACGCCCCAGGTGTCGGCGAGTAGTTCGATGAGGACCAGGCCGCGGCCTGAGGAGGCCAGTTCGCCGGGGCGGCGTACGTGGGGGAGGTCGTCGCTGGTGTCGGTGACCTCGACGTGCAGGCGGCGTTCGCCCGGTTCGCCGCGGACCTCGGCGAGGAGCAGCGCGTCCGCGTCCGTGTGGACCAGGACGTTCGTCAGCATCTCGGACAGGAGCAGGACCGCCGAGTCGACCTGGTCCTCGGAGGTCCAGTCGTGCAGCAGCTCCCGCAGCTGCTGGCGGGCCACGGCGACCCGTTCCGACTGTGCCTGGGCGACCGACAGCATCGTGCGGCGGACCTGCGGCTGGACCGCGACGGTGTCGCCGCAGCCGCAGCCCTCGCCCTCGCGGCACAGCAGCAGGACGGCTATGTCGTCCTCTCGGCGGTCCGCCAGAGGGCCCGTGGTGTGGTGGGAGGAGGGGCCGTGGACGGCCTGGACCAGGGCGTCGGCGAGTTCCTCGAGGTCGCCGTCGTGCTCCTCCAGGATCGTGCGGACCCGCTGCCAGCCCGTCTCCAGGTCGTGGCCGCCGGTCTCGATCAGGCCGTCGGTGCAGACCATCATCGTCTCGCCGGGTTCGAGGGTGAGGCGGGTCGTGGGGTAGTCGGCGTCGGGGTCGATGCCGAGGGGGAGGCCGCCGTCCGTGCGGCGGACCATGACCGTGCCGTCCGCCATGCGGATCGCCGGGTCGGGGTGGCCGGCGCGGGCGATGTCCAGGCAGCCGGTGGCGGGGTCGACCTCGACGTAGAGGCAGGTCGCGAAGCGCAGGTCGGAGGGGTCTCCCTCGTCGCTCATGCCGTGCAGGAAGCGGGAGGCGCGGGAGAGTACCGCGTCGGGGCGGTGGCCCTCGGAGGCGTAGGCCCGCAGGGCTATCCGCAGCTGGCCCATCAGTCCCGCCGCCCGCACGTCATGGCCCTGGACGTCGCCTATGACCAGCGCGAACCTGCCCGCCCCGGACTTCGTCCGGGAGGTGCCCCCGGGCAGCGGGATCATGTCGTACCAGTCGCCGCCGACCTGGAGGCCGCCGCCGGTGGGGACATAGCGGGCGGCGACGCTCATGCCCGGGATCTCGGGGCCGAGCTTGGGGAGCATGGAGCGCTGGAGGCCGTCGGTCAGCTCGCGGGCCGACTCGGCGGCCTCGGCGCGGGACAGGGCCTGGGCGAGCATGCGGGCCACGGTCGTCAGGACGGAGCGTTCGTCCGGGGTGAAGGCGACCGGGTAGGCGAAGGCCGCCATCCAGGCGCCCATCGTGCGGCCCGCCACCGTGAGCGGCAGGAACGCCCAGGAGTGGCGGCCGAAGTGGGCGGCGAGGGGCCAGGTGACCGGGTAGCGCTCGCGGTAGTGCTCGGGGGTGGAGAGGTAGACCGCGCGGCCGGTGCGGACCACCTCGGCGGCCGGGTAGTCGGTGTCCAGGGCCATGTGCGAGAAGGGGCTCTCGTCGCCGGGCTGCTGGCCGTGGTGTCCGATGATCTTCAGCCGGTCGCCCTCCACGCCGAAGACCGCGAGACCGTCCGGTGAGAAACCGGGCATCGACAGGCCGGCCGCGACCCGCAGCACCTCCTCGGTGGAGCGGGCCTCGGCCAGGGCGCGCCCCGCGTCCAGCAGGAACGCCTCCCGGGAGCGCCGCCAGTCGCCGGTGATCGCGCTGCGGGCGGCCGGGGTGCCGGGGGACGGCTCGGTGACCTCCTGAAGGGTGCCGATCAGGACGAAGGCGCGGCGCTCGGTGTCGTAGGTGGGGTGGGAGCGGCTGCGGACGACGCGGATCACCTGGTTGTGCTCGTCCATGATCCGGATGCGGACCTCGGCGAGGGTGCCCTCGGCGACGGCGAGCTGGATGACGCCGGTGATCTCGTTCCAGTCGACGGCGTGCATGCGCGCGCGTGCCTGGGCCTCGGTGAGGGTGGTCGCCTCGGCGGGCAGTCCGAGCAGGCGCGCCGCCTCGGCGTCCACGGTGACCAGGCCGGTGGCGGTGTCCCAGTGCCACAGGCCGGTCGCGAGGGCGGCGAGGACGTCCCCCACGGCGGGCAGGGGCTCACCAGTGCGCATTGCCCCACTGTAGGGAGAGGTGATCGGGGGCTGCCACCGATGGCCGGGCCCGGGGACGGGGGATAAATGGTGGGGAGCCGATCTTGGGGCGGCCGGTACCCTTGGGAGGTCCGGGCACCATGGCCCGTTCCTGGCCGGGGAGTGACCCTCGGCACAGCCCAAGATGTAAGGACGATGAACGACGATGCATCGGTACAGGTCCCACACCTGCGGCGAGCTCCGCTCCTCTGACGTCGGTGCCGACGTCCGGCTGAGTGGCTGGCTGCACAATCGGCGCGACCTGGGCGGCATCCTCTTCATCGATCTGCGCGATCACTACGGCATCACGCAGCTCGTCGCCCGGCCGGGCACGCCCGCGTACGAGGCTCTGGACAAGGTCTCCAAGGAGTCGACCGTCCGGATCGACGGCCGCGTTGTTTCACGTGGAACCGAGAACGTGAACCCGGACCTGCCCACCGGTGAGGTCGAGGTCGAGGTCTCCGAGGTCGAGCTGCTCGGTGCCGCCGCCCCGCTCCCCTTCACGATCAACGCGGAGGACGGGGTCAACGAGGAGCGGCGCCTGGAGTACCGCTTCCTGGACCTGCGCCGCGAGCGCATGCACAAGAACATCATGCTGCGGTCGTCGGTGATCGCCTCGATCCGCTCGAAGATGGTCGCCCTCGGCTTCAACGAGATGGCCACCCCGATCCTGTCGGCGACCTCCCCCGAGGGCGCGCGTGACTTCGTGGTGCCTTCGCGTCTGAACCCGGGCAAGTTCTACGCCCTCCCCCAGGCGCCGCAGCAGTTCAAGCAGCTGCTGATGATCTCGGGCTTCGACCGCTACTTCCAGATCGCGCCCTGCTTCCGTGACGAGGACGCGCGCGCGGACCGTTCGCCGGGCGAGTTCTACCAGCTCGACGTCGAGATGAGCTTCGTCGAGCAGGAGGACGTCTTCCAGCCGATCGAGAAGCTCATGACCGAGCTGTTCGAGGAGTTCGGGGGCGGCCGTCCGGTGACGTCTCCGTTCCCGCGGATCCCGTTCCGCGAGGCGATGCTGAAGTACGGCTCCGACAAGCCGGACCTGCGCGCCCAGCTGGAGCTCGTCGACATCACCGACGTCTTCGAGGGCTCGGAGTTCAAGGCGTTCGCCGGCAAGCACGTGCGGGCCCTTGCGGTGCCGGACGTGTCGGCGCAGCCGCGGAAGTTCTTCGACCAGCTCGGGGACTTCGCGGTCTCGCAGGGCGCGAAGGGCCTGGCCTGGGTGCGGGTCGCCGAGGACGGTTCGCTCAGCGGCCCGATCGCGAAGTTCCTCACCGAGGAGAACGTCGCCGAGCTGACCAAGCGGCTGTCGCTGGCCGCCGGGCACGCGGTGTTCTTCGGCGCGGGTGAGTTCGACGAGGTCTCGAAGATCATGGGCGCGGTGCGGGTCGAGGCCGCCAAGCGTGCCGGGCACTTCGAGGAGAACGTCTTCCGGTTCTGCTGGATCGTCGACTTCCCGATGTACGAGAAGGACGAGGAGACCGGCGCGATCGACTTCTCGCACAACCCGTTCTCCATGCCGCAGGGCGGTCTGGAGGCGCTGGAGACCCAGGACCCGCTGGACATCCTGGGCTGGCAGTACGACATCGTCTGCAACGGCGTCGAGCTGTCCTCCGGCGCGATCCGGAACCACGAGCCGGAGATCATGCTGAAGGCCTTCGAGATCGCGGGCTACGACCGGGAGACCGTCGAGGAGAAGTTCGCGGGCATGCTGCGCGCCTTCCGCTTCGGCGCCCCGCCGCACGGTGGCATCGCCCCCGGCGTCGACCGCATCGTCATGCTGCTGGCCGACGAGCCCAACATCCGCGAGACCATCGCCTTCCCGCTCAACGGCAACGCCCAGGACCTGATGATGGGCGCGCCGACGGAGCTGGAGGAGGCCCGGCTGAGGGAGCTGCACCTGTCGGTGCGCAAGCCGCAGCCGAAGTAGGCGTCAGGCAGGTACGCCACGGGCGTGCAAGAAGGGCTCGGGACCGGCGTCGGTCCCGAGCCCTTCCGCTTGTGCGGTCCCGGCCGCCGCCCGACCCCGACGCGACGAACGAGGGCACCTCGCTGTAGCGGGGTCAGGTGCGGGGCGTCCGGGGCCGGTCGGGTGCCGGGCGCCCCGCCGTCGTACCGGCCGTGGCGGGCAGACGTCGTGGTGCTATCGGGCCACGTACTGGGTGAGGATCGCCTGGACCTCGTAGATGTCGACGCCCTTGGTGAAGGTCTTCTGGATCGGGACGGAGTTGCCCGAGACCCAGATCTTCAGCTCGGCGTCGAGGTCGAAGGTGCCGGCGGTCTCCACCGCGAAGTGCGTGATGCTGCGGTACGGGACGGAGTGGTACTCGACCTTCTTGCCGGTCAGACCCTGCTTGTCGATCAGGATCAGCCGACGGTCGGTGAACATGATGACGTCGCGCACCAGCTGGTACGCGGCCTGCACACCCTCACCGGCGCCCAGCAGCCTGGAGAAGTCCGAGGCGGCCTGGGCCGGATCGATGGTGTGCGCGTTGCCGAAAAGTGCCATGGATGAAACCCCCCACTAGTGATCTTCGGCATGTATAGCGTCTGGTGGGGGCGTGTGCCTAGATCAGTCGCGCAACCGGTACGGATCAGATGTCGTAACTGCCGTCCCAGGGCGGCCCGAAGCCCAGGTTGTCCGGGTACAGCTCGGCCCAGGGCTCGCCTCCGTCCTCTCCGGTCACCAACCCGAACAGGACTCCGTCGACGGTCAGTTGGAAGGGCCGTACGGCGATGTCGGTGTAGGTGCGGCGCGGCAGACTGCGCAGCAGCGTGGCGAGACGCGCCCGCGCCCGCCCCAGCACCGAACCGTCCCGCTGCTGTTCGGCCCAGGTGCCGGCGCACCAGATGTCGGAGTCGCGGTAAGTGCCCTCCGGGCCGAAGGTGTGCAGCACCGCGTAGAGCCGCTTGTGCTCCTCCCAACCGCTGTCCAGCTGGAACCCCTTGGGGAAGGCGTAGGTGACCGACCCCAGGAACTGCCCGTCCGCGTACTGCCCGATGGCTTCGGTACGGCCGTGCGGCTCGTAGGCGATCGGGATGATCCCAGGTACTGCCATGGCGCAAACCATACGTACGTTCTCTGGCAAGTTCCGTCCCCCGTCCACGGGTTGATCACCGATCGGTCGAAATTTTTACGGCAACCTTTTGGATCTCCACGGCCACCTACGAGGTGGAACCACCCCCACGTACGTAAGGACACCCCGTGGCTGCTCCCGCTCACCGCCGGTCCCTCCGCAAGCGCCGTGCCCTCGTCGTCTCCGCCGCCGTGGTCGCGGCCGGGGCCGGCGCGGGCGTGCTCGTGCTGAACGCCAACGCCGGGACCGTCGACCTGTACCACGAGACCCTCGCCGCGAAGGACGGCTGGGCCTCCTCGGGCACGGGCACGACCGGCGGTACGAAGGCCGACGCCGGGCACACCTTCACGGTCACCACCCGCGCCCAGCTGGTGAAGGCGCTGGGCTCGGCGTCCGACACAACCCCGCGGATCATCAAGGTCAAGGGCACGATCGACGCCAACACCGACGACGCGGGCAAGAAGCTGACCTGCGCGGACTACGCGTCGGGCACGGGCTACTCGCTCGCCTCGTACCTGAAGGCCTACGACCCCGCCACCTACGGCCGCTCCAAGCTCCCCTCCGGCACCCAGGAGACCGCCCGCGCCGCCGCCCAGACCAAGCAGGCGAAGACCATCGTCTTCAAGGTCCCCGCGAACACGACGATCGTCGGCGTCCCGGGCACGAAGGCCGGCATCAACGGCGGCATGCTCCAGATCCAGAACGTGGACAACGTCATCGTCCGCAACCTCACCTTCGCCGCCACCGAGGACTGCTTCCCGCAGTGGGACCCGACCGACGGCGACGACGGCAACTGGAACTCCAACTACGACTCGGTGACCCTGCGCGGCGCCACCCACGTCTGGGCGGACCACAACACCTTCACCGACGCGCCGCACTTCGACGCGGCGAACCCGAAGTACTTCGGCCGCGAGTACCAGATCCACGACGGCGCCCTGGACGTGACGAAGAGCTCGGACCTGGTGACGATCTCCCGCAACCAGTTCACCAACCACGACAAGACGACCCTGATCGGCAGCAGTGACAGCGAGCCGGCCGGCAAGCTGCGCGTCTCGATCCACCACAACGTCTACCAGGGCATCATCCAGCGCGCCCCGCTCTCCCGCGTCGGCCAGATCCACATCTACAACAACTTCTACGACGTGAGCCCGCTCAACGGCTACGCCGTGCAGTACAGCATCAACTCCCGCGCCAAGGCCCAGGTCGTGGCGGAGAACAACTACTGGAAGGTCCCGTCGAGCGTGAAGGTCGCCAAGCTCCTCAGCGGCGACGGCACGGGCTCGGTCAAGGGCAGCGGCAACCAGGTGAACGGCACGGTCACCGACCTGGTCGCCGCCTACAACGCCGCCTCCTCCAAGGACCTGAAGACCACGGTCAACTGGACCCCCACCCTGACGACGGGCCTGGAGACCTCGGCCTCGGCGGTGAAGAACCTGCCGACGTCCCTGGGGACGACGACGGGGGCGGGCGTCCTGAAGTAGGGGCCGTACGCGGCGAGGGGCCCGGGACGTGGTGTCCCGGGCCCCTCGTGCCGTTCGCGGATGCCTTTACGCGGCCGGCTCGCCGCCGAAGCGCTCCTTGTACGTCTCCAGGTCCTCGTCCGTGAGCTTGGCGAAGAGGACCGGGGGGACGGTGAAGGGGGTGCCGGCCGGGACCGCGTTGAGGGACCTCGCCTCGTCCGCGCTCACCCAGGTCGCCGTGTCGTCGGCCAGGGCGAAGGCCTGGCGCATGGCCGCCGAGGTCGCCGGGATGAACGGCTCGGACACCACCGAGTACAGGTGGATCAGGTTCATCGCCGTGCGCAGCGTGAGCGCGGCGCCCTCCTGGTTGGTCTTGATCTCCAGCCAGGGGGCCTTCTCCTCCAGGTAGGAGTTGCCGGCCGACCACAGGGCGCGCAGCGCCGCCGCGGCCTTGCGGAACTGCAGGGCCTCCATCTGCGCCTCGTACTCCGCCAGCAGCTCGGCGATCTGCCCGCCCAGCCTCGCCTCCGCCTCGCCCGGCTCGCCGCCCGCCGGGACCTCCTCACCGAAGCGCTTCCTGGAGAAGGACAGGACGCGGTTGACGAAGTTGCCGAGGGTGTCGGCCAGGTCCTTGTTCACCGTGGCGGTGAAGTGCTCCCAGGTGAAGGAGGAGTCGTCGGACTCGGGCGCGTTGGCGATCAGGAAGTAGCGCCAGTAGTCGGCCGGGAGGATGTCCAGGGCCTGATCCGTGAAGACGCCCCGCTTCTGCGAGGTGGAGAACTTCCCGCCGTAGTACGTCAGCCAGTTGAAGGCCTTGACGTAGTCGACCTTCTTCCACGGCTCCCGCACGCCCAGCTCGGTGGCCGGGAACATCACCGTGTGGAAGGGGACGTTGTCCTTCGCCATGAACTCGGTGTAGCGGACCGGGTTCTCACCGGAGTCGGCCTCGTACCACCACGACTTCCAGTCGCGCGTCGACGGGTCGAGGTCCGACCACTCCTTCGTCGCGCCGATGTACTCGATCGGGGCGTCGAACCAGACGTAGAACACCTTGCCCTCGGCGGCCAGCTCCGGCCAGGTGTCCGCGGGCACCGGCACGCCCCAGTCCAGGTCGCGGGTGATCGCGCGGTCGTGCAGGCCCTCGGTCAGCCACTTGCGGGCGATGGAGGAGGCGAGCTGCGGCCACTCCGCCTCATGGGCCGCCACCCACGCCTCGACCTCGTGCTGGAGCTTGGACTGGAGGAGGAAGAGGTGCTTGGTCTCCCGCACCTCCAGGTCCGTGCTGCCCGAGATCGCCGAGCGCGGGTCGATCAGGTCGGTGGGGTCGAGCACCCGGGTGCAGTTCTCGCACTGGTCGCCACGGGCCTTGTCGTAGCCGCAGTGCGGGCAGGTGCCCTCGACATAGCGGTCCGGGAGGAAGCGGCCGTCGGTGGGGGAGTACACCTGGCGGATCGCCCGCTCCTCGATGAAGCCGTTCTCGTTCAGCTTCCGGGCGAAGTGCTGGGTGATCTCGACGTTCTGCTCGGAGGAGCTGCGGCCGAAGTAGTCGAAGGCCAGCGCGAAGCCGTCGTAGACCGCCTTCTGCGCGTCGTGCGCCTGCGCGCAGAACTCGGCGACGGACAGACCCGCCTCCTTCGCGGCCAGCTCGGCGGGGGTGCCGTGCTCGTCGGTCGCGCAGATGTACAGGACGTCGTGGCCGCGCTGGCGGAGGTACCGGGAGTACACGTCCGCCGGGAGCATGGACCCCACCATGTTGCCCAGGTGCTTGATCCCGTTGATGTAGGGAAGGGCGCTGGTGATGAGGTGTCGAGCCATCGGGGGCTGCTCCCAGGTCGGATTTCGTGATGCTTTACGAACCAAGAAATCGTAGCCGACACGGGTGGGCCGCCCGCTTTCCGTTTTGAGGGGTGGAAAGCGGGCGGCCGGGTCGTCTTCTGAGGGGGTGGCGTTCTTCGGGGGTTACGGACGCCAGGTGGCCAGGATGCCCTCGTAGACCTCGGCGTCCGTCAGCTCGCGGGGGGTCTCGCCTGCCAGGAAGTGGGAGGTGTTGGCCTGCTTGAGCTTGCGGAGGTAGTCGAAGGCCTTGTTCTCCGGGTCGCCGAAGGCCACGAAGGAGAAGAACACCGAGGGGTGGTTCTCCGCGGCGTCCGCGAGGGCCTGGTTCGCCGGGGTCTTGGTGTCCGGGGCGCCGTCGGTCTGGAAGACGACCAGGGCGGGGGTGCCGGGCGCCGCCGCCTTGCCGTGGTGGGCGAGGACCTCCTCGACGGCCACGTGGTAGCTGGTACGGCCCATCCGGCCGAGGCCGGCGTGCAGCTCGTCGATCTTGTTCTCGTGGTCGGTGAGGGTGAGCTCGCCGGTGCCGTCCACCTCCGTGGAGAAGAAGGTGACGTGGACCTTCGGGTCCTCCGGGTCCAGGTGGGCGGCGAGGGCGAGGGTCTGCTCGGCGAGGGCCTGGGCGGAGCCGTCCTTGTAGTACGGGCGCATGCTCGCGGAGCGGTCGAGGACGAGGTAGACCTTGGCGCGGGTGCCCTGGAGGTCCCTGGCGCGGAGGGTGGTGGCGGCGGCGTCGTACGCGGTACGGAGGCCCTGCGGGAGCGGGGCGGGTGCCGGCTCGGCCTCGGCTTCGCCGTCGGCCTCGGGGGTGTTCCCACCCGCACCGCCCGTGCGGGTCTCGTCGTCGGCTGCGGGTGGCCCCTGTGGGGCGTCCTCGCCGTCGGCGGCCGCGGCGACCCGTTCGGGGGTGGGCTCGGGGGTCGTCTCGGCGGCGGGCTCGGCGGCCTCGGGCTCGGCAGAGACCGGCTCCGGCTCTGCCTTCTCGGCCGGTGTCGCGTCGGCCTCGGTCTCCGCGACCGGCTCCCGCTCCGGCTCCGCAGCGGCGACGGCCTCCTCCGGCGTGGCCTCCTCCGGCGTGGCCTCCTCGGCGGCGGCCTCGGTGCCCGGCTCCTCAGCGGCGGCCTCCGCCGTTTCCTCCGCCGGCGTGGACTCCTCGGCCTTGGCGGGCTCCGGGTCCTTCGCGGGCTCCGGGGCCTCACCGGGCTCCGGGTCCTCCGCGGCCACCGGCGTGGGCTCCTCGGCGGGGGCCTGGGCCACCGGCGTGGGCTCCTCGGCGGGGGCCTGGGCCACCGGCGTAGGGGCCTCGGGCTCCTCCACCGCCGGCTCCGGTGCAGCCGTCTCCTCTGCCGCGGCCCGCTTCTCCGTGTCCGCCGGATCGGCCGGTTCTGGTGTGTTCGGTTGGTTTTCCGTCGACGTGGTCGGCTTCGGGACCGTGACGTTGTCGAAGGCCGCGGCGACCAGGTCGTGCAGGTCCTCCTCGTCCTTGGTCGACGGGCGCGGTTCCGGGACCTGGGCGGATGCCGGGGACGGTGTCGCGGGCTCCGGCTCGGAGGACGGGGAGGGCACCGTCGGCTGCGTCTCCTCCGCACCCTCTGCCTCGGCGGTACGCCCCTTGCGTGAGCGGCCGAACGCGTTCCGCAGGAGAGTGAGAATGCCCATGTGCGCAACCCTTCGCATGAGTTGATGCCCGTCAATCCCTGGCCAGGACGGACACGTAAGGTTAGCGGCCCCGGCGGGTGATCTTGGCAGGGGCGGACACAGGACCCTGTCTCCGTCAAGTACGCCAACCAGCCATCGACCGGTCACCGCGCCCCTTCCGCCCCGCAACTCCCGTACCGCTACCTCGGATTCACTCGCGGTTCACCGAGAGTCCCCGCTCCCGCACCGACGTGCTCCTACCGTCCGTGGCGGGGGTTCAAGGGGATTCCATGGGGAAGCAAGGGGAACACAAAATGCGCACACCGCTGCCGCTGATCGGCACGCCGTCGTCCGGCTCCCACCCGGGCGGCCGCTCCGCCCTGACCTGTCTGTACCGCTGCGGCAACGCCTGCTTCCACGAGGCGCCCAACACCAGCGCCAACGCGTACGTGGGTGACGTGATCGCCGGTGCGGTCAGCCGCCGCTCCGTGATGCGGGCCGCCGCCGCGGTGACCGTGGTCGCCGCCGCCGGTACGGGCGTCGTCGCCGGCGCCCCCGAGGCGCAGGCCGCCACCGCCGCCCCGTACCGGAAGCCCGGCGGCAGGGCCGCCCGCGGTCTGCGCTTCACTCCCGTCGCCCCCAACACCGCCGACCAGGTCACCGTGCCGGACGGCTACGCGCAGAACGTGGTCGTCCGCTGGGGCGAGCCCATCCTGCGCGGCGCGCCCGCCTTCGATCCGGAGAACCAGACGGCCGCCGCACAGGCCGGACAGTTCGGGTACAACAACGACTTCCTGACCCTGCTCCCGCTCGGCCCCGGCAAGCAGCTCCTCGTGGCGAACCACGAGTACACCGACGAGGTGCTGATGTTCCGCGGCTACGACGCCGCCAACCCGACCCGTGAGCAGGTCGAGATCGCCTGGGCCGCGCACGGCCTGTCCGCCGTCGTCGTGGCGGAGGACCGCAGGAGCGGCAAGCTCACCGCCGTACCGCGCCACCCCCTCAACCGCCGCATCACCGCCACCACCGAGTTCCGGCTGACCGGCCCCGCGGCCGGCTCGGACCTGCTGAAGACCTCCGCCGACCCGACCGGCACCAAGGTCCTCGGCACGCTCAACAACTGCTCCGGCGGTACGACCCCGTGGGGCACGAGCCTGCACGGCGAGGAGAACTTCAACCAGTACTTCGCCAACGCCGGCCGCGCCACGGACAAGCGGTACGGCATCGGGACGGGCGCGAGCGAGCGCAAGTGGGAGCGTTTCGACAAGCGGTTCGACGTCGCCCAGGAGCCCAACGAGGTGCACCGCTTCGGGTACGTCGTCGAGTTCGACCCGTACGACCCGACCTCCACGCCCCGCAAGCACACCGCGATCGGCCGCTTCAAGCACGAGGGCGCCACCATCCGGCTCACCGACGACGGCCGGCCGGTGGTGTACTCCGGTGACGACGAGCGCTTCGACTACTTCTACAAGTTCGTCAGCAGCAAGCGGATGCGGAGGGGGACCAGCCGGGCCGTCCGTGAGCACAATCTCTCGCTCCTCGACGAGGGCACGCTGTACGTCGCCAAGCTCACCGGCGACTCCCCCGCCATCGAGATCGACGGCACCGGCAAGCTGCCCGCCGACGGCGAGTTCGACGGCAGTGGGGAATGGATACCGCTCGCCACCGCCACCGCGAAGGGGGCCGTGTCGCACGTCGACGGGATGACCGCCGACGAGGTCTTCGTCTTCACCCGGCTCGCCGGTGACAAGGTCGGCGCGACCAAGATGGACCGGCCCGAGGACATCGAGCCCAACCCGCACACCGGCAAGGTCTACGTCGCCCTCACCAACAACACCAACCGCGGTGTGGGGTCGAACGCCCCGGCCGACGAGGCCAACCCGCGCAACGCCAACAAGCACGGCCAGATCCTGGAGCTGACCGAGCGCTGGAACCGCGCCGACAGCACCCGCTTCGCCTGGACCCTGTTCCTCGTCGCCGGTGACCCGGACGACCCGGCCACCTACTTCGCCGGGTTCCCCAAGGACCGGGTCAGCCCGATCTCCTGCCCGGACAACGTGGCCTTCGACCCCCACGGCAACCTGTGGATCTCCACCGACGGCGCCCAGCTCGGTTATCACGACGGCCTGTTCGGGGTGGCCACCAAGGGCGAGCGGCGCGGTGAGCTGAAGCAGTTCCTCACCATGCCGGTCGGCGCCGAGACCTGCGGCCCGATCGTCCAGGACCGCCGGGTCCTGGTCTCGGTGCAGCACCCGGGCGAGATCAGCGGCGCCACGGTCGAGAAGCCCGCGAGTGTGTGGCCCGACGGTCCGGGCAGGATCGTCCGTCCGGCCGTGGTCGCCGTGTGGCGCAAGGACGGCGCGGACATCGGCGTCTGAGCCCTGGCTAGGTGGCGGCCGGGACGGCGTGTTCCAGCCACTCCCGGTACGCCGGGGCCTGGCGCGCCGCCTCCCAGTACGCCTCCTCCAGCGCGGGGCGGACCCCGTCCAGGTCCGTCTCCGTGCGGGCCGCGAGCAGCAGCCGTACGCCGAGCGGGTCGCCCCGCAGCCGGCGTACGGCCATCTCGGGGCGGGGCGGGGACGACGGCTGGCAGACGGTGACGACCTCGCCGGTGGCGACGAGGGCGGCGGCGGTGTGGTAATCGCCGTGCAGGACCCGGGGGTTGACCCCGGCGGCGCGGAACATCCGCTGCACGGCGTCCCATTCGCCGTCCACGGTGGGGTCGATCATCCACCGGTCCCCGGCCAGGTCGGCGAGGTCCACGACGGGTTTCGCGGTGGCCGGGTGGTCGGCGGCCAGGGACACGAACTGCGGTTCGCGCTCGACGAGTACGCGCAGTCGCAGCCCCTCCGGGATGCGCAGCCGGGTGCCCTCCACCTCGTGCACGAAGGCCACGTCGAGCTGCCCGTCGGCGACCATGCGCAGCAGGGCGTTGGGGGAGACGTCCATGTGCAGGGTGGGCTCCTGGCCGCGCGCCCGGAGCCTGCGCAGCCAGCCCGCCAGTGCCCGGCTCGCGGTGGACCCGACGCGCAGTTGCGGCCCGCCCGCGGCGGTGGCCCGCGCCTCCGCGACCAGGGTGCGCATCTCGGCCACCAGCGGCCGGGCCCGGCTCAGCACCAGCCGCCCGAGCGGCGTCGGCCGGCACCCGGTCCGCTCGCGCCGGAACAGCGCCCCGCCCAGCTCCTGTTCGATACGCCGGAGCTGGGTGCTCAACGAGGGCTGGGCAACGCCCAGTTGCCGTGCCGCCTGATGCAGGCTGCCGGTGTCGGCTATGGCGCACAGCGCGCGAAGGTGCCTCACCTCGAGCTCCATGCCCTGGGAGACTAAAGCGGGCCCACAGCTTGCACCAGACGCATGATTCACCGCTGAAGCAACGAATCGGACGTGATAGCCCGGCCCTATCCCCGATTGCCATCATCACAGCGGCCGCACCGCCACCCACACTCACATCGACGACTCACCCCCACCAAGGAGTCATCGATGCGCAAGCCCCTCCTCTCCGCGGCCCTGGGCCTCACTCTCGCAACGCTCTCTCTGGTACCGGCGGTTCCCGCGTCGGCGGCCACCGTCGGATACACCTCGACCCGGGTGACGGACGCCGACGAGGCGTTCTTCCGGGCGGTGCTTCAGTCCGTGGCCGAGAAGCGCGCCGCGAACCCGGGCAGCACGGCGGCCGTGACGGTCGTCTACGACGCCTCCCGGGCGCCGACCTTCGCCTCGCAGATAGCCGCCAGCACCCAGATATGGAACAGCGCGGTCTCGAACGTCAAACTCCAGTCCGGCTCCGCGTCCTTCGCCGACTTCTCCTACCGCGAGGGCAACGACCCCAGAGGCTCCTTCGCCGCCACGGACGGCCACGGCAGCGGCTACATCTTCCTGGACTACCGCCAGAACCAGCAGTACAACTCCACCCGCGTCACCGCCCACGAGACCGGTCACGTCCTCGGCCTGCCGGACCACTACTCCGGCCCGTGCAGCGAGCTGATGTCCGGCGGCGGCCCCGGCACCTCCTGCACCAACGCCCGGCCGAACGCCACGGAACGCGCCCGGGTGAACCAGCTCTGGGCCAACGGCCTGGCCGCCGCGATGCGCAAGGCCCGACTCCACGCCTGATCCCACCCCCCACCGGTGGGGGCGGCCCCCCGCCCCCCCGCGGGGCCCCCCCCGGGGGCCCCCCCCCCCCCCCCCCCCGGCCCCCCCCCCCCCCCCCGGCGGGGGGGGCCCCCCCCCCCCCCCGGGGCCCCCCCACCTCTGTGCGCACCCCGCGCCGATCGCCCGGGCCGCCGCCACCTCCTGGCGCAGGGGCTGCCCCTCGCCCCGGCCCTACGACGTCAGACCTCGGCCCGGGTCGGTCGGACCGCCGGGTCCGCGAGGGGGTCCGGGACTGCGGGCGCGGGGCGGCGTCGGGCGGTGAGCCAGGTGGTGGCGGCCGCGGCGAGACCGAGGGCGATGAGGAGCCAGGAGACCGTGCGCAGGGTCGTGGTGAGCGCGTCGTAGATGGCGCCGGCGGCCGGGCGGTGGGCCGCGTGCAGGTCGGACAGGGTCAGCCGGCGGCCGAGCGCCACCGCGAGGCCCAGGAAGGCGCCGCCCAGCGCGGTGCCCAGGGAGGTCGCCGTGACCGCGCGGCGGCGGCAGGCGGCGACCGCGATGCCGGTCGCGGCCAGGACCAGCGCGGTGACGGGCAGCCAGAAACCGGCGACCTCGAAGGGGAGGTAGGGGTCGGCGAGTTGGTGCCGGAGCCGGGGCAGCCGCACGTTCCTGCCGTAGGTCGCCCAGGCCGCCAGCACCCCGAACGGCACGAGCAGACAGGCCACGGCGATCAGGACGGCTGACAGGGCGTTGCGGAGGGGTGGGCGCACACTTCCAGGCAAGGGCCTGGGGCGGGCGCCCGCGACCTGGCGGACCCGGTCGTTCCGCTCTCCGGTGGAGGGTTCACCCGAACGGGTGTTTCCTGGTTCTGGGGAGGTTCTGGGGAGAAGGAGGCCGATCCATGCGCACCACTCCGGCCCTGCGGACCCTGGCCGCGGCCCTGCTCACCGGCGGCACGCTGTTCGCCGCCACCGCGGGCACCCCGGCCGCGGCCGCCCCGCCGACCTATGCCGACGGCCATGGCGGCCGCGGATCCGGCGGTCCGATCTGGGGCACCATCGTCTCCGGCGTCGCCCTCAACGTGAGAGCCGCGCCCACCGTCCACTCGCCCTCCGTCGACAAGCTCTCACCCGGGAGCCAGGACCGCGTGGAGTGCGCGGTCCGCGGGCAGCGGGTCAACGGCGACCCGTACTGGTACTGGCTCGTCGGGGCCCAGGGCTGGGTCAGCGCCGCCTTCGTCGACACCGGCGGGCGCGGGGTGCCCCACTGCGCCGATCCGTGCCCGCAGTGGAAGGACGGCTCCTGGACCAACTGGGACGACCCGTACGAGAACTCCGCGTGGAGCACGTCGGGGTCCGGTACCTGGAGCGCCTCCGGCTCATGGAGCTGGAGCGCCACCGGGTCCTCGACGGACGACGCCTGGGACTGGGTCCCGGGCGGTGGGTGAGTCAGGGAGAACGAAGGGGCCCGGCAGCCACTGCCGGGCCCCTTCGTGTGCGCTCACCTGGGCAGCGGGTTTCCCTCGCCGTCCTCGTGCGTGTAGTAGCGGTAGAAGAACACCGCGAAGACGCCCGCGGTGACCGCCAGCGCCAGGGCCGTGGACCGGAGCACGCTCTGACCGCTCTGGCTGTACAGGAAGCCGACCGCGGCGCCCGCGAACGCGGACTTCGTCAGCGAGTGCAGTTCCCGCTTGAGCAGCGGCGCGAACGTCGCCACGGCGAGGCACAGCACGATGAACGCGAGCGCGGTGACGAAGCCGAACAGGATGTTCCAGCCGGTGATCTCGCCGCCGCCGCGCCGGTTGGCCGCGGCCCAGTAGCCGTAGACCAGGCCGAGGGCGACGGGGATGCCGTACCGCGCCGCCTTGTGGACCCGCCCGCTGAAGACGTCGGGTGCGCCGCGGGTCATTCCGCCGGGCCTGGGTGCCGCATGAGCCATGAGAGCACTCCTCTCTCCTCGCCCCCGGATTCCAGGGCACACCTGCGCGGGGCCCCTGGCAAGTCGGCGGCCCGGCGCCCGGATGGCGGCCCCCGGGAGCGCGTGTTTCGCTGGGCCCATGAGGCGGGTGGACGGCGACCGGGAGGTGCTCCACCGGCACCAGCTGTTGCGGGTCCGCGGCCGCAGTGTCGCCTGGCTGCCGCCGCTGCTGATGCTCGTCGGCATCACGGTGACGGACTTCCACACGGCCGGCGAGTTCCAGATGATCACCTGGGTCGTGCTGGTGCCGGGCATCGCCGCCGCGATCTGCGGGGTGCGGGGCACGGCGGTGTTCGCCGTGCTGGCGCTGGTGACCTACCTCCTCGCCGACACCTCCTACCCCGACCAGTACCAGAGCGGTCTGCCGGACTTCATCCTCGTCGGCATCGGCGGGATCCTCGCCGTCCTGGCCTGCGCGGTCCGGGTGCGCGGCGAGCGGCGGCTGCTGCACATACGGGACATCGCCGACACCATCCGCCGTACCGTGCTGCGCCCGCTGCCGCCGGACTGGGGCGGCCTGGAGCACGCGGCGGTCTACCTCGCCTCCGACGTCGAGGCCCGGGTCGGCGGGGACTTCTACGACGTCCAGCAGAGCCCGCACGGCACCCGTGTCCTGGTCGGTGACGTCCAGGGCAAGGGGCTCGGCGCGGTGGAGGCGGCGGCCGCGCTGCTGGGCACGTTCCGTGAGGCGGCGTACCACGAGCCCGTCCTCGCCACGGTCGCCGACCGGCTGGAGACCCGGATGAACCGGCACCGGCTGCACATCAAGGCCCTCGGCCGCGGGGACGTGGAGCGGTTCGCCACCGCCGTGCTCCTCGGCTTCCCCGACGACGACCCCGGCGCGGTGGACATGATCGTCTTCGGCCACGAGCCGCCGCTGGCGGTCGGCCCCGGGGGCGTACGGCCGCTGCCGCCCGGCCAGGCGCCGGGCCAGGCGCTCGGCCAGACGCTCGGGCAGGCGCTCCCGCTCGGCCTTCGCGAGCTGGCCGGGGACGGCCCGCCCCGGGCGCTGCGGGTGCCGCTGGCCCCCGGCGAGACCCTGCTGCTGACCACGGACGGGGTGACCGAGGCCCGGGACGCCGAGGGGTGCTTCTATCCGCTCACCGCCGAGGTCGCCGCCGCCGTCGCCGCCGACGCGCGCAATGCCGAGCCGCACCGCCTGGTCGCCGTCGTCCGCGACGGCACGCTGCGGCACTGCGGGGGCCGACTGGCCGACGACACCACGGTGTTCGCGGTACGACGACCGTACGAGAGGCCGGAGGGGCGGGAGGGACCTGAAGGAAAGGGACGTTCCTCGTCCTGAGGTCCACCTTCGCGGCCGCAGCGGTTACGGTGCTGCCGTACGTGATCGACGGGGGATGGGGAGGGACCGATGCCCGGAACCGTGCTGCTGCTCGCCGCCGCGCCCGCGGGCAAGGGGTGTCTGGTCGACGCGGCCAGTGTGCTCCCCGTCCTCGCCGCCGTCCCGCCCGCCGTCCTGTCCGGCGCGGACACGGCCAACGTCGTGGAGCTCGCCGACCCCTTGGAGCCGCAGGCCGTGCTGACGCGGCTGCGCGCCGCCGCGGCCGCCCCCGGCCCGCTCACCGTCTTCGTCACCGGCCAGCTCCAGCTGGACCGCCGCCAGCGCCTGCCGCACCTCGCGTTGGCCCGCACCACGCCCTCGACGGTCCGCTACACCGCCTTCCCCTGGCACTGGTTCAGGGACGAGCTGCGGCTGCGCCCGGCCGGCGCGACGCACTTCGTGCTCGACCTGCACGCCGACCCCGAGACCTGGCAGTGGCTGCGCGAGCACCCCCTGGACACGGGCCGCGACAACGCGGTCCACGGCCGCATCGCACCGCCGCCGCCCAGGCGCACGGTGGCGACGCCCGCCTACATGAAGGCCGTGGCGACGATCCTGCGCAGTGGACACCGGCCGCCGCTGGAGGAGTTGCACCAGCAGGCGCTGAGCCGGCTTCCGCAGGAGGGCGTCGGGCAGGTGCTGACCGCGCGGGAGCCCGCCGCGGGCGACCCGCACGCGCTGATCTCGGCGGCGGTCGCGGCCCGGCGGCACGGCGACGCCGACGCGCTCGCCGCACACCACGAGCTGACCGCCGTACGCGCGCACGGTCCGGCCTCGCAGGAGGCGCTGCACTGGAGCGAGGTGCGGGCGGATCTGGCGATGTTCGCCGGGGACCCGGCGCGCAGCTGCCGGGCGTGGTTGGCGGTGGCGCGCACCCGGCTGGCCGCCGGGCAGGCGCCGGACACGGCCGAGGTGGAGGCGGCCGTGGACCGGGCGCACCACCAGTGGGGCCGCATCGACGACCCGGCGCGGGCCCGGGAACTCGGACCCGCGCTGGCCGATCTGCGCACCCGGGTGCCAGGGCGCCGGGAGGGCGCCCTGGACCATGTGCACAGGCACCTGAGCCAGTTGCAGACGCTCTAGCCGTCGTGGCCCGCGGCGCTGCGGCTCATGGCGCTCAGCTCGTGAAGATGAAGTACTTCCACGCGCCGTGCGTCGTCGAGTTCACGGTGTCGCCCGACGAGGAGTTGATGTACGAGGACCGTACACGCATCCGGTAGCCGGTCTCGTGCTCACCGGTCAGCTCCACCGCCGAGACGCCGGAGGAGTTCATGCCGAAGTAGTCCGAGCCGAGGTCGTACCAGGTGCCCTGGTAGTAGACCTCGAACTCCATCCGCTGCTTGCGGCCCGGGTACGCCGTCATCGTGGTCGTGAACACCGGGTTCTTGGACTTCTTGAAGTAGTAGTAGGTGTGGCCCCACGTGTACGTCGTCTTGTAGTGCTTGCTGACGGCCGTCGAGACCTTCACCCGGGCGCCGACCGTGCTGGTCGCCGTCTTCGGCGCGTACCGGGCGTCGCCCAGGAACTTCGCCGTGACCTTGGTGTCCCGCTTCAGGTCGAGGGTGACGGACAGGTTGCCGCTGGAGTTGACCGTGCCGGACTTCACCAGCTTGTTGGCCTTGTCCCCGCCGAACGGGTCGGCCCAGATCTCCACCTTGCGGTTCTTGTACGTCGTCCCGAGGTGCGCGGTGAACTTGACGTCCTTGCCGTACGCGTAGACCTTGCCGTTGTTGTTCAGCGTCAGGGTGGTCTTGGCGCGGGAGACCTCGACGGTGTCCGAGCCGGTGCCGGCCGCGTGGTCGGCGTCGCCCGCGTACTTCACCGTGTACTTGACCTTGCCGCCGACCGTCGGGACGTCGGTGAAGGAGTAGGTGCCGTCGGCCTTGACCGTCACCGCGGGGAGCGCCTTGCCGGAGGTGTTCTCCAGGTCGGTGCGGGTCACCGTCAGCTTGGCGCCGGCGGGCGGCGCGACCCGGGAGGAGACCTTGCCCTTGACGGTGAGCTGCTTGGCGCGGGTCGCGGTCGCCGGGGCGGTGACCGTGACGGTGGTGGCCGCCTTGGTGGGGGCGTCCAGGCGGCGCAGCGAGTAGACGCCCTCGCTGTTGTACGTCACCGCGAACAGCCGGGAGCCGTCCGGCGCCCAGGCCAGGGCGGAGTTCGCGAGCTCGTCCGCGCCGCTGGTGTTCCCGGTGTTCGGGAAGTCGTACTCGCGCACCGAGGTGGTGGCGCCCGGCTTGTAGACGTAGATGTCGGGGTTGTACCAGCCGTCGACGCCCGCCGCGACCGAGCCGTCCGGGGCGACGGCCACGGCGTTGGGGTAGGTGTTGCTGGCGTAGGCGCCGTCCCGGCTCAGGTCGGAGGTCTTGAACACCGGGTGCTCGTACGGCGATCCGCTGGCCGTGACGACGTGCTCGCCGTCCGGGGTGACCGCGAGGTCGTTCAGGTACGAGCCGGCGCTGGTCGCGGCGGTCCGCGTCGGGGTGCCCGTGGAGACGTCGTAGGCGGCCACGAGGGCGGAGCTGCTGCCGGGCTCGCCCGCCAGCAGGGTGGTGGCGCCCGGGGCCGCGTCGAGGAACGGGGCCTCGTAGAAGTCGGCGAGACCGGTGGTGACCACGGGCTCGGTGCCCGTGAGGTCGACCGAGCCGAGGTTGCCGTCGCCGTTGGAGCCGTAGGAGAACCACAGCCGGCCGCCGGCCAGGGCGACGCTCTGCGGCTGGTCGGCCACGGCGTAGCGGGCCGTCTCGGTCTGGGTGGCGGTGTCGATCGCGGCGATCGCGTCGCCGCCGCGCACCGCCGCGTACAAGGTGGCGGAGTCCGCGGACAGTTCGAGTCCGGTGACGCCGGGCAGCGAGGTCAGCTGCTTGACGACCGTCCCGGCGTAGTCGGTCACGACGATCTTGCCGTTGCCGGGGTCACTGACGTAGACCCGCTGGTGGACGCCGTCCACCACGAGGTCGCCGGCGGACTTCACCGGCAGGGACCTGACGGCGTCGGCGGACGCCGGAGCGGCGGCCAGCGCCGCCGAGCTGAGGAGGACCGCCAGTGCGGTGGCGGTCGTAAGGGTGCGTCTGCGCACGCTGATCTCGAACCCCCCGGAACGAAAACGTGAGTATGGAGCCACCTCGGCGGCCGACCCCTGCGTGTGGGGCCTGTGCTCCGCGTGTGGCGAATGAGCGAAGAGTAGGTCATGGCACCGACAACGTCGGCACAGGGGTCCCGCACAACCCCTCCCGTACGCACAACTGCGCTGCCATGATGGTGAGTTATGGCTGAGGGGGATGGAGTGGCCGACCACGGCATACGGATACGGCTGGACGGGACCGCGGGCGAGGGCGACATCGACGCGCTGCGCAAGTGGCTGGAGCGGGAGCAGCGGCTCGACGAACGGGTGCGCGCCGGTGAGCTGCACATCCTGGAACGGCCGCGGACCGACGAGTCCGGCGCCCCGATGGGCGTCGGCATGGACATCGTGATCGCGATGGCCGGGGGCGCGGGGGCGGCGCTGGCCAAGGAGATGCTGGAGTACGTCAGGAGGTCCGTGGAGGAGTGGCGGGACGTCCGCCGGGGCGTGGAGAACGGTGATCCGCCCACGGGCCGCGTCGACATCGTGGACCTCCACGACGACAGGTAGGCCCGTGACCCGTTTCGACCCGCGCCGCCGGGTGAACCGGGCGCTGCTGGTGGGGGTGTCGGAGTACGAGTTCACCGACCCGCCGCACGGGGTGCCCGGCGATCTGCCGGCCGTCAAGCACGACGTCAACCGGATGCGGGACGCCCTCCTGCGCGGCCGGGTGTTCGGCGAGCACGACATCACCGTCTCCCGCTCGCCCTCCCAGGACGAGTTCAACCGGGCCCTGCACACCGCCGCCGGTGAGGCCGAGGGCCTGCTCCTGCTGTACTTCGCCGGGCACGGCGCCATCCCGAGCGCGGGCGACGAACTGTTCCTCCAGATGCACAACGCGCGCGTGGTGCCGGGCCGGCACGCGGTGTTCCCGGGCGCGGAGATGTTCACCACCGTCCTGACGGTGCTCGCGGGCAGTCCGGCCGAGCGGGTCGTGGTGATCCTGGACTGCTGCTTCGCGGGCAACGCGGCCTGGCTGTGGGAGCGCTTCGAGGCCAAGCGCCGGGTGCTGCTGCTGATGAGCGTGCAGGCCAACCACCGCGTCGACGCGGGCGACCCGGGCACCCCGACCCCGTTCACCGGCGAGCTGGTGCAGCTGCTGGACGAGGGCGGCGAACTGGGCTTCCGGGAGCTGTCGGACGCGCTGCGGGCCCGGATGGCCGCGGGCGGCTACCAGACGGTCCGCGGCGACCCGTGGGAGCCGCAGAGCCGCGCCGAGCCGGACGAGGACGTCCTGCTGTCGGCGCCCGGGGCGAAACCGCCGCCACCACCCCCACCGCCGCCGTCGCCGCCGCCCCCGCACCCGCTGGCGGCGCTCCTCGCGATCCTGGGCGCCTGGACCGACGCCCTCGCCGCCCGGCTGCGCCGCTCCCGGATGCCGGGGCTGCTGCGGGCGGTCGGCCCCACCCGGCTCACCGCCCTGCTCGCCGTCGCCGCCGTCGGCCTCGGCACCTACGGCATCGTCGCCCTCACCTCCGAGCGCGAGCCCTGCGGCGCGCCCCCGCTGGAACTGCGGGTCCTGACCGACCCCGACCTCGACCCGACGGTCACCGCGGCGGCCGACGCCTATCTGACCTCGGCGGCCAACACCACCGACGACGGCTGCCGGCGCAGCGGGATCACCGTCTACAGCGCGGGCTCCGCCGACACGGTCGCGGCGCTCGGCGAGGACTCGGTGGCCTGGCAGGAGCCACGGGTGGAGGACACCAACCCGCAGCGGGACGTCGGCCCGCAGCCGGACGTGTGGATCCCGGCCTCCCCCGCCGACGCCGCCCGGGTGGCCGACGCGCAGGACACGGACGCGGTGGCCGTGCTGGAGCCGGACGAGGAGCCCTTCGCGTACTCGCCGGTGGTGCTCGCGGTGCCGCAGCGGATCGCCGCGAAGTCCCTCGGCGACCGGGTCGGGCTGCCCCTGTCGAGGATGATCACCCATCTGCGGGTGCGCGACGAGACCGCGCGGGTGCGCCGCCCGGACCCGGAGTTCGCCGACGGGGCGCTGCTCGCCACGATCGGCCTGTACGGCACCGGGAGCACCGACCCGGCCCGCGCCGAACTGGAGCTCGCCCAGCCCGGACCGCCCGCCCCGACCGCCGCCGACCTGCTGTGCACGCTGCCCGACGACGAGAGCGTGGACAACCGCACGGCCGCCCTCGTACCGGAGTTCCTGCTGCGCAGCGGCGTCGGCTGCGACCGCACGACCCGTATTCCGCGCACCGCCCAGTACCCGAACGACGTGCCCGGCGTGCAGCCCACCTTCGTTAGGGTCCGCTGGCGGGGCGCCGACCGGGACGAGTCCGCGCGGGACCGGGCCGCCGAGAACTTCCGGGCCTGGCTGACCGGGGACCAGGGGCGGGCGGTGTTCGCAGGGGACGGCTTCCGCTCCCCGAGCGGGGAACCGCCCTCCCCGCTCGCACCGGGGGTGCTGCACGACCCCGAGCCGCTCGACGAGTCGGCGGGCCGCGACGAGATGACGGACGCCCTCAGCCGCTACCGCGCCGCGCACGGTCCGGGCCGGGTCCTCTACCTCCTCGACAGCTCCGGCTCGATGGCCGGCCTGTGGGAGGGCCCGAGCGGCGGCCCCGGCCTGCTGAAGCAGTCGCTGGGCGGGCTCGGCGGTCAGGACGAGTACGGGGTGTGGGGGGTGGCGGGCGGCCTCGGCGACCGGTCCTACGCGACGGTCCTGCCGCTCGGCCCGCACACCCGCAAGGAGGCCGAACGCGCCGTGGACGCCCGCGCCCGGGTCCGCGACGCCCAGGCCGACCCGCATGCCGCGCTGCTCGCCGCGCTCGACGAGATGGCCCGGCAGGGCGCCGCCGACGACCGCCCCCAGCTCATCGTCCACCTCACCGACGGCGAGGACGACGACCGGCTGACCGGCCAGAACCTGGACGACGTCCTCGCCCGGGTCCGGTCCGCGAAGGTGCCGGTCGCCACCGTCTCCCTCAAGGGGGGCGGCTGTGACCGCGGCTCACCGGCGGCCCGGATCTCCGCCGCGAGCGGCGGTCGCTGCCTGGACGCCGACGACGACCTCGGCACGGGCCTCACGGACGAGGTCGCGCGCACCGGGACGGGGGAGGACTGATGAAGAGCCGGTCCCTGATCGCCGCCGCCCTGCTCCTGCTGGCCGTCGCCTGCACCGACGGCTCCGGCACACCCGCCGCGCCCTCCCCCGACGTGGCCGGGGACATCGTGGTCGCCGGAGGACGGGACGTCACCGGGCAGAACGGGATACGGCAACAGCTCATCGACGCCTGGAACGAACGGGAGGAGAAGAAGAACTCCGGCTACCGGGCCCGGCTCGTCGAACTCCCCGGCAGCGCCGACGAACAGCGCAGCCAGCTGCTCGGCGCCCTGCAGTCCGGCAGCGCCGTCTACGACGTCGTCAACCTGGACGTGACCTGGGTGCCGGAGTTCGCCGCCGCCGACCTGATCCGGCCGCTGCCCCGGGACGTGCTCGACACCCAGGACCACATCGACTCCGTGGCGGGCACCGCCCGCTGGGACGGCGAGGTGTACTCGGTGCCGTTCAACAGCGACGTGGGGCTCCTGTACTACCGGCGCGACCTGCTGAAGGCGGCCGGCGTCCAGCGGACCGACCTGAGCGCCGGGCTCGACCGGGGGCAGTTGGAGGACCTGATCGAGGAGATCGACGAGCACCCGGCCCAGGGCGCCTACGAGAAGGGCTGGACCACCCAGCTCGCCCCCTACGAGGGCCGTACGGTCAACGCGGTCGAGGCGTTCGCGTCGGCGACGGACGACTTCCACTTCACCGACGCCGACGGCCACTACGACGCCGAGCTCGACCAGTTGACGGCGGGCGTCGCCGAACTGCGCCGCCGCACCGAGTCCCCGTACACCCTCCAGGACGCCGTCCGCTCCGACGAGGCGGCCACGCTCAGCGACTTCGCCGACGGCCGCACCGCGTTCCTGCGCCACTGGCCCTACGCCTACCGCACCCTGCACCAGTCCTTCTCCGAGGAGCAGCTGGGCGTCGCCCCGCTCCCCGGCAAGGCGGTGCTCGGCGGCCAGAACCTCGCGGTGGCCCAGGGTTCGCAGCGGACGACGAAGGCGATCGAGCTGATCCGGTACCTCACCGGCAAGGAGAGCGAACGCTGCCTGCTGGACGCGGGGTTCGCCGCGACCCGTACCTCCGCCTACACCGACGACGGAGTGCGGTGCGGACTCGCGCCCACGGGTGCGCCGTCCGCCTCCCCCACCGGCGAGCGCGCCGACCGCATCCCCCGCGACAAGGCCGGGCGGCCCCGCTACGCCCGCGGCATCCTGCTCCCCGCCCTGCGGGAGGCGGTCCAGCGTCCGCGCACCCCCCTCTACGGGGCCTTCACCCAGACCTTCACGGCACAGCTGGGCCCGCTGCTGGGCGACAACCCGCCGGGGGACGCGGAACTGGCGGCCACGCTGGACACCGCCCTGCGGGACGCCCTGCCCGACTAGGGCGTGTTGTGAAAGTGGCCTCGTCGCCCGGAGGGCGGCCGCGCGGCGTTCGGTGCGTGCTCTCGGCGTGCCGCCCGGAAGCCCTCGTACTGGGCGTACTCGGGCTTTCGGGCGGTGCGGCGAGAGTGCGTGCCGGGCGTCGCGCGGCAGAGGCCACTTTCGCAACAGGCCCTAGGGCCTGCCGGAACCTTTGCCGGAAGCGGGCCGTTGCCCAGGTGAGATCACTCAGACGAGCACCGAGGTGACGGCAATGGCACTGTTCGACCGGCTCAAGGACCAGGCCAAGAGCCTCCAGCAGCAGGCACAGGGCGCACGCGGCGGCTCCCACGGCGGCGCGCGGCCCGGCTCCCCCGGCGGTGCGCGCGGCGGCGGTTCGCGTACCCAGCTCGTCGGCCTGGTGAAGTCGCAGTTGGGCTCGCTCAAGGCCGAGCTGAAGAGCGGTGCCTACCGGGACGCGAGCATGGCGATGTGCGCGCTCGTCGCGGCGGCGGACGGGCATGTGGACCAGTCCGAGATGCAGCAGATGGAGTCCCTGATCCTCGGCAACGAGGTGCTCCAGAACTTCCCGCCGGAGCAGCTGCGCACGCGCTTCCACAAGCACGTGGACCAGCTCACGCGGAACTTCCCGCAGGGCAGGGCGGAGGCCATGCAGGACATCGCCAAGGCCGCCAAGAAGCCGACGGAGGCGCGCGCGGTGATCCAGACCGGCATCGTCATCGCCGGTGCCGACGGCCACTTCTCCCAGGCCGAGGCGGACGTCCTCAGGGAGGCCTGCGCGGCGCTGGGCGTCTCACCCGCCGAGTTCCAGCTCTGACGGCCCGGGCCCGGCACCGCCCTCCGCGGGCCCGTACCCGCACAGCCTCCTCCATGGCCGTCCCGAGCCTGCGCACAGGACCCACCGGTTAGCCTGCGCGGGGACGAAAGGGCGGGTGTGGAGAACCAGCGGAGTGTGGTCGACGGGGTGCGGTTCGTGGTGCGCGCGCTCGTGTACGCCGTCGTCGGCGGGGCCGCGCTGCTCGCCATCGCGACCGTCGCCTCCGTGCTCGGGCCCACCCTCGCCCTGGACCTGTACACCCCGCCCGTCGCCGCCTGGTGGACCGTCTTCACGGCGATCACCGTCCAGGCGGTGCCCTTCCTGCTGCTCGGGACGGTCGTCTCGGCGGCCATCGGCGCGCTGGTCCCGCAGCGGGTCCTCACCCGGCTGCTGCCCCGCAACCAGGCGCTCGCCGTACCGGTCGCCGGGGCCGCCGGGGTGGTGCTGCCCGGCTGCGAGTGTGCCTCCGTGCCGGTGGCCGGGAGCCTGATGCGGCGCGGGGTGGCCCCGGCCGCCGCGCTCGCCTTCCTGCTCTCCGCGCCCGCGATCAACCCGGTCGTCCTCGTCGCGACCTCCATCGCCTTCCCCGCCCAGCCGGAGATGGTGCTCGGGCGGCTCGTCGCCTCGCTCGCCACGGCCGTGGTCATGGGCTGGCTGTGGGCGCGGTTCGGCAAGGAGGAGTGGCTGCGGCTGCCCCAGCGGCCCGCCCACCAGCACGGCTCCGGGCTGCGTGCCTTCGGCGCCGGGCTCCAGCACGACTTCCTGCACGCGGGCGGTTTCCTCGTGCTCGGCGCGGCCGCGGCGGCCACCTTCAACATCGTCGTCCCCCGGTCCGTGCTCGACGTCTTCACCGGCTCGGTCTGGCTGTCGGTGCTGCTGCTCGCCGTCCTCGCCGTCGTGCTGTGCGTGTGCAGCGAGGCCGACGCCTTCGTCGCCGCCTCGCTCAGCGGCTTCTCCCCCACGGCCCGGCTGGCGTTCATGGTGGTCGGCCCGATGGTCGACCTGAAGCTGATCGCCCTCCAGGCGGGCACCTTCGGGCGGGCCTTCGCGGTGCGGTTCTCCGCCGTGACCTGGGTGGTCGCCGTGACGGGCAGCGTGCTCGTGGGGTGGTGGCTGCTGTGAGGCGCCACGGGCCCGCCCTGCTGCTGGTCCTCGTCGGGGCCGCGATCCTGCGGATCTCGGCCTTCAGCGAGCTGTATCTGCGGTACGTGCAGTCGGGGCTGCGGCCCTACCTGATCGTCTCGGGCACGGCGCTGGTCCTGCTGGGCGTCACCATGGCCGTCGTCCGGCGCACGGCACCCGAGCACGAGGGCGACGAGGGCGACGAGGAGCACGGGGAGGGACATGGCCCCCGCGTCGCCTGGCTGCTCACCCTCCCCGCCCTCGCCCTGCTGCTCTTCCCGCCGCCCGCCCTCGGTTCCTACAGCGCCGACCGGGAGGCGGCCCAGCGGGCGGCGCAGGGCGTCGGGACCTTCCCGGCGCTGCCCGCCGGGGACCCGGTGGAGCTCGCCGTGGGCGAGTTCGCCTCGCGGGCGATCTACGACAGCGGGCGGTCACTGAAGGGCCGGACCCTGCGGATGACCGGGTTCGTCACCCATGGCGACGACGGCACCTGGTACGTCACCCGGCTCCTCGTCTCCTGCTGCGCCGCCGACGCCACCACGAGCAAGGCCGAGATCCGCGGGGCCGACGCGCCGCCCGCCGACACCTGGGTCACCGTCACCGGCACCTGGCACCCGAAGGGCGCGCTCGGCACGGACGCGGCGTGGCCGCCGGTGCTGGACGCCGCGTCGGTCGAGCAGGTGGCCCAGCCCTCGGACCCGTACGAGAAGCGCTGACGGGGGCGGCGGGCGGCGGCGTTTCGCGCCCGGGGGCCACGGGTAGTCGGGGGTGCGCCCCCAGGGCGCGTCCCGCGCCACGGCCTCGGCTCCGGGCGGGTCCGCCCCGGGACCCCGGTGGAGACCGGCCGCGCTGTGCGAAGGAGGCGGTGGCCGTGCGGCCCAAGGACGACCGTCACGGCACCTTTGGCGACGAGCCCGGCCGACGGGAACCCTCGCAGGGCGATCCCGTGGGCGATCCCGTACGGTCCGGCCGGGACCCCGCGCGGGACCTCGCGGACGCGACCAGGGCGCTCGCGGAGGAGGTGCGCGGCGCGGCCCCCGCGGAGCTGCCGCACCGGCTGTGCGGCGTCGCCGTCCGGCTGCTGCCGGTGACCGGCGCGAGTGTGACGTTGCGCAGCAACGGCATTCCGGTCCGGCTGAGTTCGACCGACGGCCCGGCCGCCCGCCTCGCGGAGATCCAGGCCACCTTGGGCGACGGCCCCTGCCTGCACGCCGCCCGCCTCGGTGCCCCCGTGCTCGCCGCCGATCTGACGGCCGGCCGGGACGCCCTGCGCTGGCCGGTGTTCGCCCAGGAGGCCGCGGCCGCCGGGGTGGGCGCGGTGTACTCGATCCCGCTGGGCGAGGACGCCGTGTGCGTGGGCACCCTCGACCTCTACCGCGACACCCCCGGTGAGCTCACCGACCACGACCTGCGCACCGCGCGGATGGTGGCCGACGTGCTGACGGTCGCTCTGACGGCGCTGCCGCACGGCGAGGACGACGGACCCGGCGGGGACGAGCCCTGGCTGAGCGGTCTGGGCTCCGACTACGACGACGTGCACCAGGCCATCGGCATGATCATGGCGCAGCTCGGGGTGGACGCCGACGAGGCGACGGCCCGCCTGCGCGGCCACGCCTTCGCCCGGGACCGCACCGCGGTGGAGGTGGCACGCGAGGTGCTCGCGCACCGGACAAGGCTCGACCCCGACTGAGCCCGGCCTCGCCGCGGTCCCGGGCCCGGTCAGACCTCGACGCGGGCCTGTCTGCGGACGTCCTGTCCATCAGACGAGGCTCGACCGCACGACCGAGCCGGCCTCGCCGCGGTCCCGGTCCCGCTCAGACCTCCACGCGGGCCTGTCTGCGGACGTCCGTCAGACGCTGGGCGCACAGTTCCGTCACCGCCTGGGTGATCTCGGCGTAGACGTCGCCGAGGCCGCCGTTGGTGAGGACGATCGCGTCGCCGCCGACCCGCACGACGGCGAGGTCCAGGGTGAGCGTGGTCTCCTCGCCGTCCGGGCTCTCGCCGCTCAGCGTCAGCCGCAGCCCCTGGCGGGCGTCCCCGACCTCCGGCAGCTCCGCCTCGCCGACCTCGGCCTGCTGCACCGCCCCGGTGGCGGTGGCGGCCGTGAACTTCCCGCACTTCTTCGGCAGCGTCCGCAGCCAGGCCAGGGTCTTGTCCACGTCCGCCGGGCGGTCGGCGACGATCTGGTGGTGCAGCTGGCTGTCGTTCCAGGTGTCGTCCAGGCCGGTCCGCGCCCGCACGAGGGCGTCCGAGCCGAACAGCTCCTCGGAGTAGAGGCTGTCGAGCATCCGCTGGCAGTCCGGGGCGTTCGCGGTCGCCTTCAGCAGCCCGTCCCGCCAGGTCGCGGCGCCCTCGGTCGGCGCCCACGGCTCCCCCAGGTCGGTGTCGGTGACCAGCGCCGCCTGGGCCTGGGCCGGGGTGAGGGCGGGGACCGTGGTCGGGGACGGCGGCGGGGTGCGGGGGGCGGCGGAGGTCGCGGCGGGGCTCGCCGGGGCCTTCCTGGCCGGCAGCGGCTTGTCCGTGGCGATGGCGGAACAGGCGGTCGTGGCCAGCAGGGCGGCCAGCGGGAGGGCGAGGAGAGGGCGGCTCATGGATCCACGGGAGCATCGCGGGTGGGGGGCCACCAGCGCGGCGGGCCGTATGGGGGACGCGGTCGGTGCCTGGGGGTGACGGGGCCGGGGCTGGAAAAACCGGTCGCGTCCGCTCGGCACGCGCCGTTACGGTCGCCGCATGAAGCGCGCCCGCCTGTCCCGCACGACGACGCCGGACCACGTCCCGGCGCGCTGACCCATGAACTGACGCGAAGCCCCGGGGCGAGTGCCCCGGGGCTTCTCGCTGCGCGGCGCTCGTCCCTCCCCGCCCCTGTGGAACCCCTGTGGAGAGGACCCCGCCATGCACGACCACCGCAGACTCGGCCGCGAGCTGGACCTGTTCGACACCGACCCCCTGATGGGCGCGGGCCTGCCGTACTGGCTCCCGGACGGGGCCGTGGTGCGGCACACCCTGGAGGAGTACGTCCGCGAGGCCGAGCGGGCCGCCGGGTACCGGCACGTGTACTCACCGGTGCTCGGCAAACGGGAGCTGTACGAGATCTCCGGGCACTGGGACCACTACAGCGAGGACATGTTCCCGCCCATGGAGCTGGGCGGCGAGCAGGTCGTGCTGCGGCCGAGCCTGTGCCCGCACCACGCCCTCATCTACCGCTCCCGCTCCCACAGCTACCGCGAACTCCCGCTCCGCATGGCGGAGGTGGGCGGCATGTACCGCTCGGAGCTGTCCGGGGTGCTCGGCGGTCTCACCCGCGTACGGGCCATCCAGCTCAACGACGCGCATGTCTTCTGCACCCTGGAACAGGCCGTCGACGAGGCCCGCGCCGCCCTCGACCTGATCCGCCGCGCCTACGCCGACCTCGGCATCCGGGCCGCCCGGTACCGCCTGTCGCTGCCCGGCGAGGGCACCAAGTACGTGGCCGACCCGGAGCTGTGGCGCCGGTCCACCGCGCTGCTGGAGCGGGTGCTGGCGGGGGCCGGGGTCGACTACGAGGCGGCACGGGGCGAGGCCGCGTTCTACGGCCCGAAGATCGACGTGCAGATCGCCGACCGCGCCGGCCGCGAGTCCACCCTGTCCACCGTGCAGATCGACTTCCACCAGCCCGCACGCTTCGACCTGCACTACATCGGCGCCGACGGGGCGCGACACCGTCCGGTGATGGTGCACCGCAGCGTCATCGGCAGCGTCGAGCGGGCGGTGGCGCATCTCCTCGAGGAGCAGGGCGGGGCGTTCCCGCCGTGGCTGGCGCCGGTGCAGCTCGTCGTCCTCCCCGTGTCGGAGCAGCAGTGCGCACAGGCGGACCAGCTCCTGCGCCGCGCCCTCGGGCTCGGACTGCGCGCCGAACTCGCCGGCCCCGAGCACGGCACCCTCGGGGCCCGTGTCCGGGAGGCCCGGCTCGTGCCGTACGTGGCCGTGGTCGGGGAGCGCGAGGCCGGGGCGGACCTGGCCGCCGTACGACTGCGGGACGGCCGCAGGCCCGGGGCCGTGCCGGTGGCGGAGCTGCTGGAGCGGATCGGCTCGGTCGTCGAAGATCGTGGCGCCGAGCTGTGGGCGGCTGCCTGAGCGCCGGGGTCCCCTCTAAGGTCGGTCCCGACGGAAGGAGTCCACCGTGACCACCCAGCCCATCCCCGTGATCATCGACTGCGACACCGGTGTCGACGACGCCCTGGCCCTGCTGTTCGCCGTACGCCACCCGGGACTCGACGTCCGGGCGATCACCTGCGTGGCCGGGAACACCGACGTCGACGGCGTCGTGCGCAACACCCTGACCGTGCTGGAGCAGGCCGGGGCCGGTGACATCCCCGTCGCGCGGGGCGCCGAGCGGCCGTTGATCGAACCGGTGCGCACGGCGAGGCACGTGCACGGCCAGGACGGCATGGGTGACCTCGGCCTGCCCGCGCCGACCCGGCGGGCGGTGGACGTGGACGCGGTGACGCTGCTCAGGCGCGAGATCCTGGCGTCGCCGCGCCCGGTGACGCTGATCCCGACCGCGCCCCTGACCAACATCGCGCTGCTGCTGCGGACGCACCCCGAGGTGACCCGCAACATCGAGCGGATCGTCTTCATGGGCGGCGCGGCGGAGGTCGGGAACGCCACGCCGGTCGCGGAGTTCAACGTCTGGCACGACCCGGAGGCCGCGGCGATCCTGCTGACGGCCGGGGTGCCGATCACGATGTACGGCCTGGACGTCTTCACCCGCGTCCTGGTCCCGGCGGCGGACGTCCAGCGCCTGCGGGGGAGCGCGGAGCCGCGGCTGCGGCTGGCCGGGGAGCTCCTGGCCCACCGCGACCCCGCGACCTCCGGCGACCCGACGCCCACCGGCGGGCTCGGTGACGCGGGCGCGGTCTGCGCGGTGGTGGACCCCGGCGGCATCACCACCAGCCACCTCCCCGTCGAGGTCGCCCTCGCCCCGGGGCCCACGCGGGGGCAGACGATCGTCGACCGGCGCCCCCGCCCGGGGGAGGCGGAGATCCACGAGGGCGAGCGCGACCTGCGGATGGTGGACGTGGCGCTGGGCGTGGACGTGGAGCGGTACGTGAAGCTGTGGCTGTCGACGGTGGAGGGCCCCTAGCAGGCCGGTCGGCGTCGATGAGGGGGTACGCGAAGGGGCCGCCCGTCGTGCACGGTGGGCGGCCCCTTCGGTGCCGGTGTGCGTCAGGCGCGCGTCGCCCTGCGGCGGCGGGACGCCACGACGATGCCCGCGCCGCCGGCCAGCAGGACCGCCGCGCCGATGGCGATCGGACCGGTCGCGCTGGAGCCGCCGGTCTCCGCGAGGTCGCCGCCGCCGTTCGGGGTGGCCGCCGGTGCGGTGGTGGACTCCGAGGCGGACGGGGTCGGGCTGTCCGTCGACGGGGTCTCGGAGGCCGGAGGCGTGCTCTCGGAGGCCGGGGGCGTCGACTCGGAGGCGGGCGGGGTGGACTCCGACGCCGGCGGGGTCGACTCGGCGGGCGGGGTCGCCGGCGGCGTGGTCTGCGTCGTCGAGCAGTCCTTCGTGCCGCCGTTCCAGGCCGCGATCAGCTTGTCCTTGATGACCGGGCGGTCCGGACCCTTGGGCAGCTCGCCGTGGGTGAGGCCGTCCTTGGCGTCGAGGTCGCCGTCGAACTTGGTGGCACCGCGGTAGAGGTCGATCTGCGCGAAGCAGCCGGCGTCCGGCACCGCGATGTCCAGGGAGTCGGTCTGCCCCGGCTTGACGGTCACCGTGTCGAAGTCGACGAAGATCTGCTCGCCGGAGGTCGCGAAGGTCGGGCCGTGGGCGATGTAGGACGCCAGCGAGGCCGTGCAGGTGGCGGCGTCCTGGGCCGCGCGGACCTTGATGTGGACCTTGCCGTCCTCGGTCGGCTTCAGGTTCTGGTCGTCGACCTTGACGGAGTCGAAGAAGTTCGCCCCGTCCAGGGAGAACTGGCAGCGGTCGGTCCCGGTCTCCGTACCCGCGCCCGTACCGGGCTTGTAGGTACCGCCGTGGTTCCAGCCGTCACCGCCGGGCCCGGTGGCCCAGGCGGCGGATGCCCCCGAGGCGCAGAGGGCGAGCGTCGCGGCGCCCGTCCCCAGCAGGCGGCGCACGGTGACACGTCTCGCTATGGACATGCGAATCCCATCAGGGTGGTGATCTGAAGAACACGAGAAACACTGGGCCCATTGGTCATATGCGCCACAGCGTGCGGACATCGTGGATCTCGCTGCCGAACAGTGTCAACCTGCGGGAATGCAAGGTCTGTTCTGGCGCCATCACAATTCCGCCACACGAGGAACGGCCTGCTCCGCAAAGTGTGGGGGTTCGTCCGCCCCCAGGTGTGGACAGATTCCTCTTTGTTCGTCTTTGCGGCACGCACACAGCACTCTGGAGACCGTGTGACCCCCGACCTCTCGTCCAAGGACCCGAACTGGTGGCGACAGGCCGTCATCTACCAGGTCTATCCCCGCAGCTTCGCCGACGCCGACGGTGACGGACTGGGGGACCTGCGCGGCGTCACCGAACGCCTCACCCACCTCGCCGGCCTCGGCGTCGACGCCCTGTGGCTGAGCCCCTTCTACCCCTCCGAACTGGCCGACGGCGGCTACGACGTCGCCGACTACCGCGACGTCGACCCGCGTCTGGGCACCCTCGGCGACTTCGACGCGCTGGTCGCCGAGGCCCACCGGCTGGGCCTGAAGGTCATCGTCGACCTGGTGCCCAACCACAGCTCGCACCGGCACGCCTGGTTCCAGGAGGCGCTCGCCGCCGGACCCGGCTCCGCCGCCCGCGCCCGGTACGTCTTCCGCGACGGACGCGGCGCGCACGGCGAACTCCCGCCCACCGACTGGCAGTCCGTGTTCGGCGGCAGCGCCTGGACGCGGGTGGCCGACGGCCAGTGGTACCTGCACCTGTTCACCCCCCAGCAGCCCGACTTCGACTGGCGCCACGAGGAGGTCCGCGCCGACTTCCGCACCACCCTGCGCTTCTGGTCCGACCGGGGCGTGGACGGCTTCCGCGTCGACGTCGCCCACGCGCTCGCCAAGGACCTCGACGAGCCGCTGCGCGACCTCGGCGCCCCCGAGCTCAGCGGCGAGGAGGGCCTGACCCGGCTCCCGCCCGGCACCCACCCCTTCTTCGACCGCGACGAGGTGCACGAGATCTACCGCGACTGGCGGAAGGTCTTCGACTCCTACCGCCCGCCCCGCATGGCGGTCGCCGAGGCCTGGGTGCCCGGCGCCGACCGGCGCGCCCGCTACGCCCGCCCCGAGGAGCTCGGACAGGCCTTCAACTTCGCCTATCTGCTGGCCGGCTGGCACGCCGAGGAACTCCGTGAGGTCATCACCGACTCCCTCGCCGGCGCCCACGCGGCCGGCGCCTCCGCCACCTGGGTGCTCTCCAACCACGACGTCGTACGCCACACCTCCCGCCTCATGCTGCCGCCGGGCACCGACGAGAACGCCTGGCTGCTGTCCGGCGGCCACGCACCGGCCGTCGACACCGCGGCGGGGCTGCGGCGCGCGCGGGCCGCGACCCTGCTCATGCTGGCGCTGCCCGGGTCCTCGTACCTCTACCAGGGCGAGGAACTCGGGCTGCCCGAGGTCGCCGACCTGCCCGTCGAGGTGCTCCAGGACCCGATCTGGGAGCAGACGGGACGCGTCCGCAAGGGCCGCGACGGCTGCCGGGTGCCGCTGCCGTGGACCCGCACCGGACCGTCGTACGGCTTCGGCGCGGGCGGTTCCTGGCTGCCGCAGCCGGAGAGCTTCGCGCGGTACGCCGTCGAGGCCCAGGACGGTCAGGAGGGCTCGACCCTGGAGCTGTACCGGGCGGCCCTGAAGCTGCGCCGCAAGCTGCTCGCGGGCGAGGAGCTGACCTGGGCGGACGGCGGCCCGGCCGGGGTGCTGGACTTCACCCGGCACGACGGCTGGCGGTGCGTCACCAACCTCACGGACACGCCGGTTCCGCTCCCCGAGGGCGAGGTGCTGATCGCCAGCGGACCGCTGGAGGGCGGGCTGCTGGGAGCGGACACGACCGTCTGGCTGGCCTGACTAGCCGACCGCCGGGCTGGGGCTCGCGCCCGCCGCGGGGGTCTGTGCCTCGCCGGGGATCGCGATCGGCGTGGACGTCGGGTTCGCCGGCGGGGAGAGGACGACCATGGGCTCGCCGGGCTGGGGGACCGGCGGGGTCAGGTCGGAGTTGGGCAGCTTCGGCGGGGTGGTCTGCTGGAAGAGGGCCTGGTCGAAGTTGACGTAGCCGGTCTTCTCCATGACCGTGATGTGGTCCAGGACCGTGTTGTTGGCCATGTCCGCCAGCGAGCGCACCAGCGAGTTCTTGGTGGTGGAGCGGATCTTGGCGATCGTGTTGAAGATCGACCCGTGGGTCGTGCGCAGGATGTTGGCGAAGGTCGCGTCGAACTGCCTGCCGGGGCTGGAGTCGATCTGGTTCACGAAGGCGACCTGCTGCGGGCTCGCCACGTTCGGCAGCGTGATGTTGAGCATCGGGGCGACCTTGCGGCAGGCGGCGTCGAGGGCCGCGTGGCCGTCGATGAGGTGCCGGCCGGCCTCCTTGACCTCGGGGGTCGTGCCCTTCTGCAACGCGATCTTGCCCAGGGGGTACTCCCACAGCCCGGCCGCTCTCACCTTGACCACGAAGTCCCGGTCCTGCTCGGTGAGCGGGCCCCACTGGGTCTGGGCGATCACGCGGTCCTGCGCGCTGGACACCTTGTCGAGGCCGAGCATCGCTGGGTAGGCGAGCGCGACCATGGTCAGGCTGAGCGCACCGCCCACGAAGAGCGTTCCCGTGGCGTTCCGCGAAAAGCGCACCGTGGCTCCTGTCCGGTCGGGGTCGTTCCGGACCTGTAGTACGGACGGCGAGCCGCGGTTGTTCATGATGCGTGGGTCACGTCCAGGTCACCGGGCCCCACGTCACCGCGCGGGGCGCCACGCGACCCGTACGGCGGCACAGCGCGGGCCCCCGTTCCGACGCCCCGTCAGAATCGGGGCATGATCCGGAAGACAGTCGCCCTGGGTGTCGCCGTACTCGGCCTGCTGGCGTCGGCCGGGACGCCCGCCGCGGCGGCCGACGCCGCCGAGCTCTGGGCCGCCGCGACCATCGCCCCCGCCCGGCAGGGCCTCGTCGAGGTCACCGGATACACCGGCCCCGCCCTGGGCGAGGGTTCACGGCTGACCCTCACCGCACCCCGGGGCGCCAGGATCACCGAGGCCCCCCTCGACGCCCCCGGACACCGCGGCACGGTCGACGCCGACGGCGACAGCGCCACCTACACCAACACGGGCCCCGCCGACGGGGAGACCTGGCGGGAGGGGACCTTCCCGTTCGTCCTGGACGTCGCGCCCGACGCGGTGCCCGGCACCCGGCTGACCGGCTGCACGGCACGGCTCACGGACGCGCGCGGCACCCGCGCGGCCCACGGCACCTGCACGGTCACCGTGGGCCTGCCCGAACCGACGCTGACCCGGCCCGAGCCGCGCCTACCGCCGGCCGCGCGGCCGGAGATCGCCGGGACCGCGTACCCGGGCGCGCAGGTGACCGTGCGGCACGCGCACGTCGGGGACGGCGGGGTGACCGGACAGGGCCCGGAGCCGGGTGCCGAGGTGTGCGCTGCGACCGCCCGTGCCGACGGCGCCTGGTCCTGTCAGCCTGCGCTCGCGCTGCCCGGGGGCCCGGGGCGCCTTCAGGCGACGGCTTCCCTCAACGGGGTGAGCGCGGTGAGTGAGCAGAGGTTCGTCGCGGTGGGGGCTGCCGGACGCTGATCGGTCACGCCGGGCGTCGAGGTGTGCGCCGCGACCGCCCGTGCCGACGGCGCCTGGTCGTGTCTGCCCGCGTTCGCGCTGCCCGGCGGCCCGGGGCGCCTTCAGGCGACGGCCTCCCTCAACGGGGTGAGCGCGGTGAGTGAGCAGAGGTTCGTCGCGGTGGGGGCTGCCGGACGCTGATCGGTCACGCCGGGTGGGCGTGGGCGACCCGGCGCAGCACCGTCGGGTAGGGCAAAGTCGTGGCGAGTTCACGGGCCCGGGCCGCGCACCGGCCGGCCTCCTCGGTGCGGCCGAGGACCGCCAGTGCCGTCGCCTGCGCGGTGCGGGCCTCGCACTCGGTCACCGCCTCACCGGCGCCGGCGGCCCGTACGGCCTCCTGCGCGGCGAGCCCGGCGGCGCGGGCCGGGTCACCGGCCGTCAGATGGGCCCAGGCGGCGATGACGGGGACACCGGTGCCCGAGACACCGGTCAGCAGCGCGAGCGCCCGGTCGGGCCGGACCTCGCGCAGCGCCAACTCGGCCTGTGCGGTGCGCACTTCGTACTCGGCCTGGTGGTCGGGGCGGCGGGCCAGGCAGTCGGTCGCGCGGGACAGCAGCTCCTGCGGGCCGGGCAGGACGGAGCGGGGTCCGCCGCGCAGCTGGACGCGGGCGAGGGCGGCGAGGGCGTACGGCAGGGTGGGCCCCGGGCGGGCCTCCGCCTCGGTGACGGCGTCGGCGGCGAGGGCGGCGGCCTCCTCGACCTCACCGAGGAGCAGGTGCACCTCGGCCAGGTTGGCCTTCTCGAACGCCGTCGCCTCCAGGTCGCCGCTGCGGTCGGCGAGGTCCAGGGCGCGGCGGCCGGTGGCCACGGCCTCGTGCAGGCGGCCGGAGCGGCGGGCGTGCTCGCGCAGGACGGACAGGACCCCGGCCAGTAGGCGGGGGTCGCCGTGGGCCTCGGCGTGCGGGAGCGCGGCGTCGGCCGCCGCCCGGGCCTCGGGGAGGCGGCCGGTGAGCGCGAGGGTGGTGGACCGCTGGGCGAGGGCGCGGGCGAGCAGCCCGGCGTCGGCCGGGTCCACCGGCGCGGCGCCCAGGGCACGCTCCGCCTCCCGGGCCGCCGCCAGGCACCGCTCGTAGTCGCCCGTCACGAAGCACAGGACGCCCCGGGCCAGGTGATGGGCGGCGCTCGTCCGCCCGGGGGTGGCGGGGTCCGGGCGGTGGGCGCGCAGCAGGGCCAGGCCCTCCGGTGCGGCGCCGGTCCTCGCCAGCGCCTCCGCCAACTGGGCCGCGGCCCCGACCTGTTCGTGCCGGTCGCCGTGGCGGCGCAGGTCGGCGAGGGCGTCGCGCAGGACCCGTACCGCGTCCTCGTGGCGGGCCATGCGGCGCAGCACGGCGGCGTGGTCGAGGCGGACCCGGGCGGCTTGGACGGCCACCGCGTCGAGGCGGGCGGTGAGTTGGCCGTAGTAGTGGTCGGCGCTGTCGTCGGCGCCCACCGCCGCGGCCCGGCGTGCCGCCCGGTGCAGGTGGTCCGCGGCGCGCGGGTCGTCGGCGCCGGTGAGGTGCGCGGCCACGGCGTCCACCGCGCCGGGCCGTCTGCGCAGCAGCAACTCGGCGTACGCGGCGTGCAGATGGCGGCGGCGGGCGGCCGACAGCCGTTCCCGGCACACCAGTTGGATCAGCGGATGCCGGAAGCCCAGCCCGGTCACGGTCCGCCCGTCCGCCGGCACCGCCCGCTCCTCCAGCACGGCGGCGGCGAGCGCGGCGTCGATGCCGTCGACGACGGCCCGCGGGGACAGGGGGTCCCGCGTGTCCGCGGTGGCTCCCGCGACCTCCCGCACCTCGTCCGGTGTCGCGACCCCGCCGCACGCCACCGCCACCACCTCGACGACCCGGCGCGCGGCCGGGCTCAGCCGGGACAGCCGGTCGGCGACCAGGAGGCGGACGCCCTCGGGCGGTGCGAGGTCCTCACAGGCGGCCGTCCCGGAGCTCGCCTTGGCCAGTTCCACGGCGAACAGGGGGTGGCCGAGGGAGAGTTCCCAGACGCGTTCCAGGGCCGGGGCGGCCGGACCGTCGATGCCGGCCGCCGCGTTCGCCGCCAGCGTCAGGCAGTCGGCGCGCTCCAGCCGGGACAGGCGCAGCCGGTGGGCCGCGCCCTGGCGGACGAGGGTGTCGAGGAGGGCGCGGCGCGGGTCGGGCTCGGGGAGGTCCTCGGGGCGGTAGGTCGCCAGGAAGCGCACCCCGGACGCCCCCGGGGCGCGGCGGGCCAGCCGGCTCAGCAGGTGCAGCGAGGCGGTGTCGGCGGTGTGGACGTCGTCCAGGACGACCAGCGCCCCGCCGGACGCCGCCGCCCCGGTCAGCAGGGCGCGCACGGCCGCGAAGATCCGCTCCCGCTCGTGGCCGGGACCGCCGTGGCGCCCCGGCACCGGACCGATCTGGCCCAGTGACGGCAGCAGCGCCGCCAGCTCGGGGTACTCCGCGCCCGCCCGGGCCCGCTCGGCCGCGGGGCGTCCGGCCAGCCAGCCCTCCAGGGCCTCCACGAACAGTCCGTACGGTGCCTGCCCGGCCGTGTCGTGCCCGGCGCCCCACAGCACGGCCGCCCCGTCCGCCGCCGCCCGCCGTGCCGCCTCGGCGGCCAGCCGGGTCTTGCCGATGCCCGCCTCGCCGCCGATCAGGGCGAGCGCGGGCCGGTCGGGGGCGAGGAGGCGTTCCAGTTCGGCCTGCCGGCCCACGAAGGGCGCGGCCGCGAGGGTGTCGACCACGACCGGCGGCGGTGTCGGTCCGGCCGGCGCGGGGCGGCGCGGGACCGTCGGGGCCGTGCCCAGGGCGGCGCGGTGCAGCGCCTCGGTCTCGGGGCCGGGCCGCACGCCCCACTCGGCGTCCAGCGCGCGTCGGCACTGGTGGTACTGGGCGAGCGCGCGGCGCCGCATGCCCTGGCGGAGGTAGGCGTCGATGAGGACCCGGTGGGCGCGTTCCTCGGCGGCGCTGTCGGCGAGGATCCGGCGGGCGGTGGCGGCGGCCCGTTCCGGCTCGCCGTCGCTCAGGTAGGACTCGGCGAGGGTGAGCCGTACGGAGTCGCGCAGCGCGTCGAGCCGCTCGCGCCGGGCCTCCACCCACGGGGTGTAGCGGTGCTCGGGGAGCAGTTCACCGGTGAACGTCTCCAGCGCGGCGGCCAGTTCCCCGGTGGCCCGGGTACGCAGGGCCCGTTCGGCGAGGGCTTCGGCCTCGTCGGCGTCGATCCACACCGTGTCGGGCGCCAGCCGGAGCAGCGCGCCCTCGCCGACGAGGTACGAGGACGGGGTGCGGGGGGCCAGCTCCGGTTCCAGGGCGCGGCGGGCGGCGTGCAGAGCGACCCGGAGACTGCCGAGGGCGGCGGGGGTGCCGGCCGTGTCCGGCCAGCACATCTCGATGATCTCCTCGCGGTGGCGGACCCGGCCGGGGGAGACGGCGAGCAGTTCGACGAGGCGGCGGGAGCTGGGGCGCGGCCAGCGGTCGGCCACGGAGGGTCCACCGTCACGTTCCGCGCGGAAGCCGCCGAGCAGGTACAGCCGCAGGACGGGCGGCGCCGACAGGCGCGCGGCACCGTGGGCGGGTCCTGCGTTTCCGCTGCTCATCAGGGCCGCACTCTAGCCCGGACCACCGTTTCGACCGGAATATGACTGGACAAATCACCGGAGGCCCCGCGGTGCTCCCCTGTCGAATCGACCTCATCGACCTCATCAGCCTCACGGGGCTCCCGGCGTGTATCCCTACCCCCCACAGGAGGGATACGGCGGCTCCCGTCCCGAGGGGTTTACACGGCCCTGCTCGTGGCCAATGTGTCGGAACAGGGCCGATGGAGCGACCTTAGGCAGCGGGCGTTACTGGCAAATTACTGAGGTTCCCGGTTCGGAATGCGGACATTCCGGTCCGCGACTCCCCGGATTCCGTGCGCCGCCGACCGGACGCGCTCGAGGGGAAGGCCGCGCGGGGTGGGGGGCGAGGCGGCGCGGGGTGGGGCGAGGCCGCGCGGGGTTCAGTAGCGCACGGCGCGGGCCACCTTCGCCTTCAGGGTGCCCGCGAGGTCCCGGTTGCTGCGGGCGGTCGCCTTCTTCGTGCCGCCCGCGGCCACGTCGGAGACGGTCACGGCGACCGTGTCGCGCAGGGTGCCGCCCTCGTCGGTGAAGTCGACCTGGACGAGGAACGACTTCCGCGCGTCGTCGGTGTTGCGCACGGTCACCGCCACCTCGGCCCGTCCGCCGGCACCAGCGGCGGGCGCGCCCACGCTCACGTCGCCCTTCGCGTCGATGCCGCCCTTGACGTCCTCGAACCTCCTGCCCACCTCGGCGGTCGCCTCCTGGGCCGCCGACGCGGCCTTGCTCACCACCGAACCGGGGCTGTCGTCGCCGGAGCAGCCGGTGAGCGCGGTGAGCGCGGCGGCCGTGACCACCGCCGCCAGGGTCGCGCGGTAGCCCGTCATGTCGCCTCCAGGGGTGCGGGTCCTCCCAGTGAAGATCCCCGGGCCCGCGACCGCACCCGGGCCGTCACCCGTTCGGCTCAGCCCCCGTGGTGACCGTCGGCGCCCCCGCCCATGGTCGAAGCATCACCGACCCGAGAAACGGGGTACGACCATGACGCAGCAGCAGCCGCACGCCACGCCCCCTGTGTGGGACAAGGACAAGGACCACGGGCAGACCACGCCCCCCACGCCGGCCGACATGCCGGCCGGCAGCGGGTTCGCGACCGGCGGGCTCGTCTTCGCCGGTGTCCTGATGCTGGTCAACGGAGTCCTCGCGGTCCTCCAGGGCATCTCCGCGCTCGCCAAGGACGACGTCTACGAGCGCGTCACCAACTACGTCTACGAGATGAACCTGACCGGCTGGGGCTGGACCATGCTGGTCCTCGGCGTGGTCCTCCTGGCCGTCGGCTACGGCGTCCTCAAGGGCGCCTGGTGGGCCCGGATGACCGGCATCTTCCTCGCCTCGGCGAGCATGGTGCTGCACTTCCTGTTCCTGCCCTACGCGCCGGTCTGGTCCATGATCATGGTCGCCGTCGACTTCTTCGTGATCTGGGCCCTGGCGACCGCGCCCACCCCCGCCCGCCGCGGCACCGCCTGACCAGGCACCCGAGGCCGGCCGCGACACCGCGGCCGGCCTCGCGGCGTGCCCGTCAGGCCCCGGCCTCGCGGCGTGCCCGTCCGGCACCGGTCGGCGGGACGGGTCGCGCCCGCGCCGTCAGGCTCGGCCCGCCGCCAGGCTCGGCCCACTGCCCGCGCCGTCAGGCTCAGCCCACCGCCAGGCTCGCGCCCGCGCCGTCAGGCTCGGCCCACTGCCCGCGCCGTCAGGCTCTGCCCGCCGTCAGGCTCGCGCCCACGCCGTCACGTGTGTCCCAGCCCGCCGCTGCCGAAGGATCCGCTGGACCCGGGATGCCACCGCCGGGGGCGCTGGTCCTCGCCGCGTCTGGTGTTCGCATGGCGGAGCTGGTACGGCATGAGCCGTTCCCGCCCCGCGAGCGGGATCTCGTCCGGCTCCCGCATCTCCCTGATCTCGCGGATCGCGCCGGTGCTGGGGAGGCTGGGCTGCTCGTCGGGGCGGGGCCGGGGCAGTTCCCGGTCCCGCACCCGCATGCCGAACTGCACGGCCCAGATCAGCGCACCGGAGATGACCGCGCCACCGATGAACGCGACGACCACGTTGAGCACGTCGCTCCCCGCGGCCGCCACTGCGAACGCTGCCGTATTCATAGTGCGATTATCGCCGAATTGCCCGGAAAAGTCAGTCTCGGACGGAAGGGCGGTCGCGCGAGGTGACCGCCCCACGGGGTGACAGCCACGCGGGGTGACGGTCAGGGGGCCGCGAGGGGTCACATCCACCACGGGGAGCATCCGCAGGGTGTGAACAACCCTGCGGCAACCCGCTCCCGGCCGGCGCCGACACAGAGGTGAAGTCCCACGACTGGACGCCGACCGGCCGGTGCTGTTTCCTCATGGAGGCCGGATCGGCGGCCCGGATCACGGAGTTCGACACATGGATGCTGCGTGACTTTCGGCGCCGTCCGAAGAGCCGCTACGGACTCTGACCTGTTCTGCGAAGAGGAGCACGGGTGGGCGAGGCGGAGAAGGCGCCGGTCCTGGTGACCGGCGGCAGCGGCTTCGTGGGCAGCCATCTGGTGAAGCGGCTGCTGGAACGCGGCTACCAGGTCCGCACCACGGTCCGCTCCACGGCGAACACGGCGAAGACCCGGCCCCTGTCGGCGATGCGGGAGCGATTCCCCGGCAGGCTCGACCTGTTCGAGGCGGACCTGCTCGTCGAGGGCTCCTTCGACGAGGCCGCGCGGGACTGCGGCACCGTCTTCCACGTCGCCTCCCCGTTCCTCGTACCGGAGAAGATCAAGGACGGCCGGCGGGACGTCGTCGAACCCGCCCTGCACGGCACCCGCAACGTCCTCGGCGCCATCGAGCGCACCCCGGCCGTCCGCCGCCTCGTCCTCACCTCCACCGTCGGCGCGATCTTCGGCGACTACGCCGACGTACGGGAGATGAAGGACGGCATCCTCTCCGAGGAGTACGTCAACACCACCAGCACGGTGGAGAACAACCCGTACCACTACGCCAAGACGGTCGCCGAGCAGGCCGCCTGGGAGGCGGCGAGGGCGCAGGACCGCTGGAGCATGGTCGCGCTCAACCCCGGGCTGATCCTCGGCCCGTCCCTCACCCCGGCCTCCGACTCCGGCAGCCTCTTCCTGCTGGAGGAGCTGTTCAAGGGCTACTTCTGCTACGGCGCCCCGGACTTCAGCTTCACCACCGTCGACGTCCGGGACGTCGCCGAGGCGCACATCGCGGCGGCGGAGAACCCGCACGCGCACGGCCGTTACATCCTCGCGGCGCCCACCATGACGTCCTTCCACGAGATGTCCCGCATCCTGCGCGCCCACCACCCCCGCGACCTGCGGCTGCCCCGCACCCGGCTGCCGCACTGGCCGGTCCGGGTCCTCGGCCCCGCCTTCGGGCTCACCCAGGACTACATCCGCAACCACCTCGGCATCCGCTTCGAGGTCGACAACAGCCGCAGCGTCCGCGAACTCGGCCTCACCTACCGCCCGGTCGAGGAGACCCTCCTGGACCACTACCGGGCATGGCGGGCAGCGGCGCGCTGACCCCGCCCGGCCCGGCGACGGGGGGCGGCTACGCCGGGACGTCCCGGGGCACGACGGTCACCCGGCGGAAGTTGCACCCGGCCGCCGGTACGCCGCGCTGCCCCTGATGGGCCTTGAGGGCCATGCTCGTCAGGCTCAGCAGCAGATCGACGTCCGTGTCGCAGTCCAGGTGGACGGTGACCCAGCGGGAGCCGGGCACGAGACGTATCGCGGTGGACCCCCGCAGGTCGCCCGCGAACCGCTCGATGGCGCTGCCGGTCAGGTGGAGGTCCACGTCCCGGTCGGAGTGGAAGTGCGCGATCTCGCCGTGGACGGTGCGCAGCGCCCGCCCGGTGCCGCAACTGGGGTGTCCGGTACGGAGATCGGGCCAGACGTGGAGGCGCTCGAAGGCGCGCTCGGCGAGAGTCATGTGTCCATCGTCGCCTGCTCACCCCGCCGCAACCAGAGGTTGAGCGAAAAGTAACCGGGGCGTGAGGTGCGCGCATGGGCGTCGGCCGTTCGGTTGTTTTCCTCCCCAACAGGCAACCCGGACACTGCCTTTACCACTCTCACAGGGTGCTCACAGGCCCGTCGAGGGGACACGTGGGGCGCGGTGGGGGTGCGTCCACACCGTCGGCCGGCCCGGGGGTTGTCCAGTCCGATGCCCCTGACCAGGGCACTCGCAGACGAGGAACCGATGACCAGTCAGAAACACCGCAGCCGTACCCGGTTGAGGAACTCCGCGCTCGCCGCGGGCGCCGCGCTCACCGTCGTCGCCACCGCGGCCGGAGCGGCTCCCGGCGCCGGGGCGGCACCCGCGGCCACGCCCGGCAAGCCCAAGCTCAAGCTGATCGCCGCGTCGAACCACGTGACGCTCGACCGGTACCAGGGGGAGCCCGGGGTCTACTTCGACCTCGGGACGTACGTGACCGTCGACAACGCGCCGCTGGAGTTCAAGGTGACGCGCAAGTCGTACAAGGACCCCGTGGTCGCCAAGCAGATCCTGCGCGACGGGACCCACACCACCACCAAGACCCTGCCCGCCGGGCTGGTGAAGGACTTCACGGGCCTGCCCGGCTTCCTTGAGGTGTCCGTCAAGAACGCGGCGGGCCAGGAGGTGTCGAAGACCAAGGGCACCTTCTGCCCGAACAACGCCTCCGGACGCCTGCGCCCGGACGCCCCGGCGACCTCGCACTATCCGGAGAGCTGCCCCACCAACCCCTTCACGCTCGGCTCGGTGTGGGGCGTGGAGAAGGGCTGGGCGTCCAACTCCAGCACCGTCGACTACGACAAGCCCGTCGACCTGCCGGCCGGTGAGTACACGGCCAAGGTGACGGTGGCGAAGAAGTACCGGGAGCTCCTCGGCATGCCGAACGAGCAGCGGACGATCAAGGTGACCGTCCGCGAGATCACCGACGGCGGCGGCGGTGGCGGCGGCGTGGGCATGACCCGTGGCATGAGCCACGGCGGACACGACGCGCACGGCGCGCACGCCGCCCACGGCGCGTCCCACCACTACGGCCCGCGCGGCGCCGACGAGCCCACGCCCGGCATGCTGTCGCACGCCCTGGAGGACCGCGGCCTGGCCCACCACCTGGGCGACGGCCGCGGCCACACCGACGGCTCCCGGATCGCGCCCGCGCTGAAGCCGGCGAGCAAGCGGCCCACCGGCCGGGCCGGTGCCCCGGCGGGCGTGCCCAAGCCCGACCTGCGCTCGCTGCCCGCCTGGGACATCGCCATCACCGACGGCGAGGACGGCGACGTGGCCGGCAAGGAGTACCTCGCCTTCAGCGCCAACGTCTGGAACGCGGGACCGGCGCCGCTCGTCGTCGACGGCTTCCGCAAGCCGGGCGCGGACCTGATGGACGCGTACCAGTACTTCTACGACGCCAAGGGCAAGCAGGTCGGCTACGCGCCGACCGGCACCATGGAGTGGGACCCGCGGATCGGCCACGAGCACTGGCACTTCACGGACTTCGCGAGCTACCGGCTGCTCGCCGCGGACCAGCACGAGATCGTCAAGAGCGGCAAGGAGGCGTTCTGCCTCGCCAACACCGACGCGATCGACTACACGGTGAAGAACGCGAACTTCCACCCGTACAACACCGACCTGTCGACCGCCTGCGGTCAGCAGAACTCCATCTCCGTCCGTGAGGTCCTGGACGTCGGCTCCGGCGACACCTACACCCAGTACCGCCCCGGCCAGTCCTTCGACATCACCGACCTGCCCAACGGCACCTACTACATCCAGGTCATCGCCAACCCGGAGAAGCGCCTCCAGGAGACCAACCTCAACAACAACGTCGCCCTCCGCAAGGTCATCCTCGGCGGCGAACCCGGCAAGCGCACGGTCAAGGTCCCCGCACACGACCTGATCAACACGCCGTAACCGAAAGCCGGTCACCTCTCCCTCCGCCGGCCGCGAGGGGCAGCGGAGGGGGAGGCCCCGGTGCGCGTGCCCGGCGCCGTAGGCGTCGAACCGGCAAATGTGAAACAAGGCGAGGTGCCTCGGGGAGATTCCGTACCGGGCTCCTGTGCGCGGTGTTCCCGCGAGACGCTCGGAACGCTCCGCCGCTCCACTGTTCGGAAGGCACGTAAGTGAACGTTCGTACCCCTCGCAGAGCCCCCGCACGCCGCACCGGCCTCGCCCTCACCGCCGCCTCCTCGGCCCTGCTGCTCACCTCCTGCGGTGTCGTCGACGCCGTCAGCGGCAGTGACAGCTCCGCGAGTCCGAGGAAGGGCGACGACATCACGGTGGGCCTGCTCCTGCCGGACAAGGACACCCGGCGCTTCGAGAAGTTCGACCACCCCCTCATCGAGGCGCGGGTCGCCGACCTCACCCACGGCAAGGGCACGGTCCGCTACGCCAACGCCCTGGCGAGCGCCGCACGGCAGAGCCGACAGTTCGAGCAGATGATCGAGGCCAAGGTGGACGTCGTCCTGGTGGACGCCGTGGACGCCAAGGCCATCGCCCCGCAGGTGCGGCAGGCCAAGGACGCGGGCATCCCCGTCATCGCCTACGACCGGCTCGCCCAGGGCCCGATCGACGCGTACATATCCCACGACAACGAACTCGTCGGCGAGGTGCAGGGCCGCTCCCTCCTGGAGGCGCTCGGCGGCCGGGCCGAGACCGACAAGATCGTCATGATGAACGGCTCGCCCGAGGACCCCAACACCGCCCGCTTCAAGGCCGGCGCGCTCGGTGTGCTCCAGCACCACGTAGTGATCGCCAAGTCCTACGACACCGAGGAGTGGAAGCCGGAGATCGCGGAGGCGAACATGGCCAAGGCGATCCAGGCGATCGGCCTGAATGACATCGCGGCGGTCTACTCGGCCAACGACGGCATGGCCGGCGCCGTCATCGACGCCCTCAAGAAGGCCGGCGCGAAGACCATCCCCCCGGTCACCGGCCAGGACGCGGACCTCGCCGCGGTCCAGCGGGTCCTCGCCGGCGAGCAGTACATGACCGTCTACAAGTCCTTCCTGGAAGAGGCGAACAACGCCGCCGAGATGGCGGTGGCCAAGGTCCAGGACCGCTCCATCGAGTTCGACGCCCTCACCCCCGACGCGGTCGACAGCCCCACCCAGAAGGACATCCCCTCCATGCTGGTCCCCGTGGTCGCCCTCACCAAGGACAACATCGAGGACACGGTGATCCGGGAGGGGGTCTACACGGTCAACGACATCTGCACGACCGCCTACGCGGCGGACTGCGCGGCGGCGGGGTTGAAATAGAGCGGGTCAGGCCGGGGGCGTGCCGGACGGCGGTGGGTCCTGGTCGGTGTCGGACGCGTCGTTGAGGACCTCGGCCGTGTGCCGGGTGTCGATGTGGTCCTCACCGAGCACGCGGCGTTGCCGGGCGAGGGTGTCCTCGGCAAGGGCGCGAGCCGATTCCGTCTCTCCCCGATCGTCCAGGTAGATGGCGAGGTTACTGGCGGTCAGCAGCGTGTCGGGGTGGTCCTCGCCCAGGACCCGGCGCTGTGCCTCGAAGGTGCGCTCGGCCAGTTCGTGGGCTTCCTCCGTCAGCCCCTGCTCGGCCAGGTAGATGGCGAGGTTGCCGGCGGAGTGCAGCGTGTCGGGGTGGTCCTCGCCCAGGACCCGGCGTTGCGCCTCGAGGGTGCGCTCGGCCAGCTCGCGGGCCTCTTCCGTCAGCCCCTGCTGGGACAGGCGGGTGGCGAGGTTCCCGGCGACGCGCAGGGTGAGGGGGTCGTTCTCGCCCAGCCGCTCCCGCCGCCGAGCCAGAAGGTCCTCTTCCAGTCGGACGGCCTCGGCGTAATCGCCGGTGGCCGCGTGGGCGCGGGCGAGGTAGGCGGCCGCGAACAGGGTGTCCTCGGCGTCGGCACCGAACTGCCGCGTCCACGTCCGGTGCAGATCCTCCAGCCGGGGCAGGGCCGTGCCGGTGTCATCGCGGTCCAACAAGTACCAGCAGGCCTCACACGCCGCGTACCGGGCGCGCTGCGTGGCGAGGTCCGCGGGGTCCAGGGCCAGGAGGTGGGGCAGCAGTTCGGTCCAGCGCGGCCAGGTGCGCGGATCGGCCGCCTCTCCGGGGTAGGCCGCGGCCAGCAGCGCGCCGACCAGCTCGATGGCCTCAGCGCGTTCCTCGGCGGTGAGCTGATCGCGCAGGACGGCTTGGGTCAGGCGGTGCACCTGGATGCTCCCGCCGGCGACTCGGGCGAGCCCGGACCGTTCGACCGCTGTGAGGATCCGCCGGAAGACGCGTGGGTCGGAGAGACGCCGTACCAGCTGTACGGCGTCACCGGTCTCTCCCGCGTCGACGCCGCCGGTGGCGCAGGCGTACAGAGGAAAGGGCTCTGGCGCCAGCAGGGCGCAGGCCAGCACCAGTTGGGCCGCTTGGAGGTCCTGCCGTTCCAGCAGGCTCAGGGTGTACACCAGTTGTGCGGACAGCGGGCCGTCGTAGTCGAAGGGGGTGCCGTCGCTGACCGCCGCGTCGGCGTGGTCCTCCAACTGCTGGAGATACTGCTCCGGAGTGAACAGATGCAGGGCCTCGGCCCCCTGTGCCAGCGCCAGCGGCAGATCGTCCAAGGCCGAGGCCAGCCGATCCGCGTCCCCCTCGTCCAGAGCCCGGTTGCGGGAGCGCAGCAGAGCCGTCGACGCCGTGCGGTCCAGGACGTCGACGTCGACCGGCGAGGCGATCTGGTGCCAGAGCGGGTCGCGGGAGGTGATCAGTACGTGCCCCTCACCGGGCGGCAGACGCCGAGCCAGTTCGGCCGGATCATCGGCGCCGTCGAAGACGAGCAGCCAGCCCGGCCGGGTGCGCACACCCTCGTGCAGAGTCCGCAGGGCCGCTTCCTCGGTCGCGCCGGAGTCGGCCCAGCCAGCGGCCACGGCGAGCGCCGCCAGCTGGGCGGGAACGGGCCGGGTGGCGTCCACCCACCACACCCACGCGTAGGCACCACTGAACCGGTACGCGTACTCGACGGCCAGCTGGGTCTTGCCCACCCCGACCCGTCCGGTGAGCGCCAGCACCGGCTCCGGCCGCCCCTCGGCGGTCAGCCGGGTACGGATCTCGGCCAGCAGGTCGTCCCGTCCGACGAAGTGGGCGGGGCGCGGGGGAACGTTCCACACCGGCGGACGGCTCCCCGGCAGCCGGGGAGCCCTCCTGACCGTGGCCGCCCGCGCGTCGCTCGCCACCCCGACCGGGCCGCCCACGGCCCGCAGCAACTCTGCCCGTGCCGTGTCGCCGTCCAGCCCGGACAGGTCGGTCTCCGGCAGCCTGCGCAGCGGGGCCGGCGCGGCGCTGCCGTCGATGCGCAGCGGGACGAGCCTCTCCCGCGCGCCCAGCATCACGTCCGCCCTCGCCGGGGTGAGACCGCGGCGCGTGAAGTACGCCTGGGAGAACAGGACCACGTCCCGGATCTGCCCCAACGGCCGCTCCAGGCGCGCGAAGAACTCGTCCTCCGTCTCCTCGCGCACGACGTCGGACCTGACCGTGTGCCCGACGTCCCGCAACTGCCAGGCCACCCACTCCGCCCACGCCCGGTCCGCACTCGCGTAGGAGAGGCACAGGACCTCGTCCGGGGACGGCACCGTGCTCAGCGCGCCGTCGTCCCGGATCCGCTCCTTGATCGCTCTCGCGACGACCGACAGGGTGGCCTCGGAAAGGATGTACGGCTGGATCGACTTGACGATGGGGGGCAGGTCGCGCAGGACGTCCCTGGGTGTGATCACGGGAAACAGGGCGCGGTCCGTCTGCTCCTCGAGGCTCTGCCGCAGGAAGTAGTTCAGCTCGGTCCGCTGGTGGGAACCGACGGTGTCCCGGGTGACCAGGATGAAGTGCCGGCACGTGTCGACGGCGGTGTGCGGGTCCTCGTCCGGCGAGAGCGAGGAGTAGCTGGTGATTCCCTCGTCCTCCAGCAGCCTGCTCAGCAGCGCCACGTCCTCGGCGGTGTTCGGCGCGCCGCAGAGGAACACGTCGAACCGGTAGTGCCCACCCCGCAGCCCCGTTCGGACGGCCGCGTCCACATACGCGTCCCGACTCTCCGTGAACAGCCGCACATCCCCCAGATTCCGCGCGATCAACGCGGCGATCGACGCGATGCTGTAGCTGACCAGCTGGGGGTTCCTGAAGTCCTCGGTCAGGACCGGGAGTTCCTCGCCGAAGGACCAGTACGCCGAGTAGGGGACCGTGCAGTGGTCCAGCACCCGCTCGAACGCGGCGCCCTCCGGCACCCAGGAGTCGTAGCTCGGCTTGAGTTCGGCCCGTAGCTTCTCCCGCCACTCCGAGGCCCGCTCGTACTCCTCGGTCATGTCGAACCGGCACAGCAGCGGCAACGACACCAGCCGCGACCGGTCGTACGGCAGACCGTTGCGCGCCTCGGCGGCCCGTGTCACCACGTCCAGCACGCCGTCGACGTTCTGCTGGTTCGCGGTGAACGCGTACGCCAGGATGTGCGGCAGCTGGGCCGTGCAGATGCCGCCCGAGTCCGAGATGCCGGTCCTGCTGTCGACGAGGACGACGTCGTACGACTCGATCCAGCGCTGTCGCCACTCCTCCAGCACGTCGCCGAAGGACCGCTCCGAGTACAGCGCGTCCCAGTCGATGCCCTGCACGTTCGGGATGTAGTCGCAGCCGACCCCGCCCGCGGCGATGAGGTCGAGCCCGGAGCCGTCCGGGAAGACGACCGGCGTGATGTGCCCGAGGGGATCGACGCGCCGCTCGTCGCGGACGCCGAGCACCATCTCCACCAGGCCGGTCTCGGGGCTGCGCAGGTGCGGACGGAAGTAGTAGTGCAGGCCGGGGGCCTCCAGGTCCCAGTCGACGCACAGGACCTTGTACCCCCACTGGGCCAGCAGCGTGGCGGTGTTGGAGAGCAGGAAGCTGCGTCCGACTCCGCCCTTGTAGGAGTAGAACGTCGCGATCCTGCCCTCGGGTTTGTCCATCACAGCCTCGGCAGACGGCTCTGGGGGCGTTCCAGGGCGGGAGGACGGTCGACGGGCCAGCCGGCCTGCCATTCCGGTGCGCGGTCGAGGATGGCGGCGATCTCCTCCGCGACCGTGCGCATTTCTTTCTGGAAATCCATGTAGAGGGGGGTGTCCCGGAACTGCTCGCGGTCATGGGCGTACTTGCTCAGGTCCCGGCACTGCTGGGTGTTCTTGGCGTCCGGGTGGAAGTGGTCGCCGTCCGCGAACCGGATCGGGTAGATGAGGGTCGGCGCCCGGCCGTTCGTCGCCGCCAGGGCCGCCTGGCGTTTGCGCATGCTCACCCACTCCGCCATGCACCACTCCGAGCGGAAGTACGGCGGTGACCAGATCGCCACCAGGCAACGGGCCTTCAGGAGCGCGTCCTCCAGGCGCTCGGGCCACGGTGTGCCCACGGGTATGTCGTAGTCGACGAAGACCCGGGGGTCGTCGGGCAGCACGTCCTCCAGCGACAGGGTGAGTTCACGCTGGAAGTGGTTGCGCACCCAGTCCTTCACGTGTCCCTTGTGGCTGTAACTGATGAACACGTCCCACTCGTAGTCCACCCGCTACCTCTGCGCGACGAAGGCAGCCCAAGCGCTCGGAGCAACGGTGAGCCGGGGACCGGAGGGGTTCTTGGAGTCCCGCACATGGACGGCGACACTCTCCGTCGCGACCTCGACGCAGTCGCCGCCCTCATCGCCGCTGTGGCTCGACTTGCGCCAGTCGTAGGCGACTTCGAGGCAGTTACCGCCTTCACTGCCGCTGTAGCTCGACTTGAACCACTGAAGCGCGGTGCCGCTCATTGCTCTCCTAGCAGACGGTCCAGCAGATCCCTCGTGTCCTCCGGGGTGAGGGCCTGTGACCGCAGCATGGCATATTTCTGGTTCAGGATCGCCACCTCGCCCTGATCCGCGATGAGTTGACTCCCGCGCTGGTTCTCCGCGTAGACGAGGCGCTGGTGTTCGGGGGTCTCCAGGAGGACGAACGGCCCGTCCAGTCCCGCGTGAGCGGTGCGGTCCAGCGGCAGGATCTGGAGCATGAGGCCCGGGAGTTCCGAGCACGCGCGCAGATGCCGCAACTGCCCCGCCCTCACCGACCGCCCTCCCAGCGGAGCGTGCACCACCGGCTCCCAGACCACGAAGCTGGTGATCGGCGCTCCCCTGCCGTGCAGGATCGACTGGCGCTCGACCCGGCCCGCCACCAGACGCGCGATCTCGTCCTCGTCGTACACCGGAACCCGGCTGCGGAACACCGCCTCCGCGTACGCGTCCGTCTGGAGCAGGCCTGGGAGCACCTGGTTCTGATACGACGAGATCGCGATCGCCTCGCGCTCCCGCTCCAGGAACTCCTCCGCCCACAGCGGCACCAGGTCCACCTCCGGCATGTGCCGGACCGCCTCGCCCAACGCCCCCTAGGTGTCGAGGAGTTCGTCGAACTCGCGGGCCCTCGCGCACCCGTACAAAGAAGGAGTACGGGTGCGCGCAGGGTTCCATGATGGGCACGGAGCGTGACGGCTGTCAGGTGAACGACCCGATGTCGCCCGTCAGTTGTCCTTGGGCCCCGCGGACTGCACCACCTCGAAGGACCACAGCGTCGCCCCCGTGGCGGCGGGCCTGGCCTGCTCCCCACCGCCCTGGCCGCCGCTGCCGCCCTGGCCGCCGGTGCCGTGCGAGGCCCCCATGTCGGCCCGCCACTTCTCGAAGTCCGCCTCGGACCTCCAGCGGGTGTAGACGAGGTAGGTGTCGGTGCCCTCCACGGGTCGCAGCAGCTCGAACCACTCGAACCCGTCCGAGTTCTCCACCGCACCGGCCCGGGAGGCGAACCGCTGCTCCAGGACCTCGCGCTGTTCCTCGGGGACGGTGAGTACGTTGATCTTCACGATGCTCATGCGGCCCATTGTTCAGGACGGTCAGCAGGTACGTCCGGTGTACCAGGCGCCGCTGATGTCCGAGGCCGTCCCGATCCAGGTGACGCCGGGGCCCAGACAGCGGATCGTGTTGGGGCCCCAGTCGTCGATCTCGACCTGGATGCGCGAGCCGTCGCTCGTGCAGTGGTTGTAGTAGGCGTTGCTGGAGGTCTCGTAGAAACCGCAGGGCTCCCTGAGCAGCGGGGCCTCGGGGGCGGGGGCGGCGGAGGCGGTGGCCGCCAGGGACGCCGTGACGGCGAGGGTCATGGCTCCGACCAGGGCGGGCAGGGAACGGCGCATGCGCATGGGACGACTCCTTCGTGAGCGAGAGGGACCGCGCACCGGCATGAGGACCGCGCGGTGCGCACGAGAAGCCTCGCGTCCCCGATCCCGGGGGGTCACGTGCGCTCACTCGACTGGTCGACCGAGTCCATCAGGTCGAGTGATCATGAAGGAATCGCAGGTCATACGTGCCGCAGGGGCGCCGACGCGGTGTACGGGGCGCACCCGGAGCGGGACGGCCGAGGCGCCGGCCCGGGGGACGGACCGGCGCCTCGGGAAGGTCACGCGACGGAACCGATCCGTTCCACGCGCTCGTTCACACCGTTGCGCAGCTCGCTCAGGGTCGTCCCGGGCGGCGCCACCTTGGGGGTGGAGGACGGCGGCTGGGTCTCGTCCGCGCAGGTCGTGCCGCGCTTGGGGACCTTCAGGTCGACGAGGTACGACGTCACCGCGTCCGTCGCGCACGCGCTGCGCCCGAAGGCGGTGTGGCCCTCGGCCTCGAACGTGAGCAGCCGGCCGTTGTCCAGCTCCCGCGACAGCGCCACCGCGTCCCGGTAGGGGGTGTCCGGGTCACCGGTGGTGCCGAGGACGAGGATCGGGGCGGAGTCGTCCGCGTGGAACGGGCCGCCGTAGCGGCTCACCTGCTCGCCCGGCCACTGGACGCAGGCGGTGGCGTGCTGGTGGTCGTAGGTCGGCGGGCCGTAGGCCATCGCGGGGCCGAGCAGCGGGGCGATCCGCGCGTTGGTGGTGACCTCGCGCTTCAGCCGGTCCAGGCTGCTCGGGTAGGCCTTGTCGACGCACTCGACGACCACGTTGGGGCCGAGGAAGTCGAAGCTCGCCGGGGACGGCGGCCGCAGCAGGAAGGAGGTGTTGTCACGCTGCTGGGCCTTGCGCAGGGCCTCGCCGAAGGCGGGCCAGATGACCTTGCCCTCGTTGATGTTGAACATCAGCCGGTAGACCAGGGTGTAGCCGTTGGCCTTGCCGCCGCTCGCCGTCACCACCGGGTTGGCGTCGAGGTCGGCCTTGAGCTTCTCGAAGGCCGCGCGCGGGTCGCCGTCGCCGAATCCGCAGGTGGCCTGGTCGGCGGCGCACCAGTCGAGGAAGCGGCCCATCGCGCCGTCCAGCGCGAGGTACTGGGTCCGGTCGTAGGCGTACGGCTTGTTCGCGTAGCGCTCGGGGTCGTACGCCCCGTCGAGGGCGAGGGCCCGCACCCGGTCCGGGAACAGGGACGCGTAGACCGTGCCGATGTAGGAGCCGAACGAGCGGCCGTAGTAGGTCAGTTGCTCCTCGCCCAGGGCCTGCCGCAGCAGGTCGATGTCCCGGGCGACGTACTCCGTGCCCACGTACGGCAGCAGGTCGCCGGAGTTGTCCACGCAGGCCTGGTCGAACTGGGCGGCCTGGCGTACGGCGGCGTCGTAGGCGCCCGGTCCGGGCGCGCCCTTGGCGGCGGTGACGGCGGCCGTGTAGGTGGGGTCGTCGAAGCACTGGACCTGCCGGCTGCGGCCGACGCCCCGGACGTCGTAACCGAAGACGTCGAAGGAGTCGCGCATCGCGGCGGGCAGGTCGGCGTAGTTGTTGCGGACGAAGTCCACGCCGGAGTTGCCGGGGCCGCCGGGCTGGAGGAACAGGGTGCCCTTGCGCGCGGCCTGGTCGGTGGCCTTCTTGCGGATGACGGCGAGGGTGAGGGTGGCGCCGTCCGGCTGGCGGTAGTCGAGCGGCACGGCCGCGTTGGCGCACTCGAAGCCGCCCTGGCAGTCGGCCCAGTCGAGAGTCGGTACCGGCGGTGCGGCCGGGGCGGGCGCGGCCTGGACGGCCCCGGCCCCGGTGCCGGCTATGACGAAGGCGAGGGCCGCCGCCGCGACGGCTCTCAAGGAAGGTCTGATCACTGGGTGTCCCCCTGTGGCTGTTGTGACATCAACAACTCACTCGGAAAGCAGTGTTGGAGGTTGCATGACAGCCGAAAGTTTTTTTTGAGTTCTTCTATGTGAACCGAAATCAGGTGACGAACTATTGACGCGTTCAGGTCCACGCCCCTAACTTCCGGTGGAGAAAGCGCTTTCCCTGTTCATCCCACCCCCCACACGCGTCACCCGTCACGCGTCACCGGCACCTCGTACATCCCGCTCCACCCCTCTGGCACGACCCGCACCGTCCTGGAGATGGAGATCCACGATGCACCTGAGACACCTGCGACCCGCCGTCGCCTGCGCCGCCCTCCTCGGGGGCACCCTCGTCGCCCTGACCGGCACCAATGCGCAGGCCGCGACCACCCGCCACGAGGCCGAGACCGCCCCCGCCGTCTGCACCGGCGCCATCGAGAGCAACTGGGCCGGCTACTCGGGCAGCGGCTTCTGCAACCCCACCAACGCCACCGGCGCCCATGCCCAGTTCACGCTGACCGCGCCCGCGGCGGGCACCGCCACCCTGGCCGTCCGCTTCGCCAACGGCACGACAACATCCCGAACGGCGAACATCATCGTGAACGGCACCACGGTGAGCACCGCCACCTTCGAGAGCACCGGCACCTGGACGGGCTGGACCACCAAGACCCTGACCGTGCCGGTCGACGCGGGCAGCAACACCGTCCGGCTCAACCCGACGACCTCGGCCGGCCTGCCCAACGTCGACTACCTCGAGGCCACCACCCCGGACGGCGGCACCACACCCCCCACCGGCGGCGCCCTGTACGTCTCGCCCACCGGCACCGCCGGCGCGGCCGGCACGATCGACGCCCCCACCACCCTGGCCTCCGCGATCGGCAAGGTCTCCGCGGGCGGCACGATCTACCTGCGCGGAGGCACGTACAACCAGTCCTCGACGATCACCGTCCCGGTCGGCAACAACGGCACCGCGAGCGCCCGCACCAGGCTGTCCGCCTACCCGGGCGAGAAGCCGGTGCTCAACTTCTCCGCCCAGACGGAGAGTTCGTCAAACCGCGGACTCCAGCTGATGGGCAACTACTGGCACGTCACCGGCCTCACCGTCGAACGCGCCGGTGACAACGGCATCTTCGTCGGCGGCAGCAACAACGTCCTGGAGCGCACGGTGACGCGCTACAACCGGGACACCGGCCTCCAGCTCGGCCGGATCGCCTCCACCACCCCGACCAGCCAGTGGCCGGCCAACAACCTGATCGTCAGCGCCGAGTCGCACGACAACGCCGACTCCGACGGCGAGGACGCCGACGGCTTCGCCGCGAAGCTGACCGTGGGCAGCGGGAATGTCTTCCGCCACGCCGTCGCGCACAACAACATCGACGACGGCTGGGACCTCTACACCTACTCCGACTACGACCCCATCGGCGCGGTGACCATCGAGGACTCCCTCTCCTACGACAACGGCACCCTCAGCGACGGCTCACAGGCCGGAAACGGCGACCGCAACGGCTACAAGCTCGGCGGCGAGGACGTGCCCGTCAACCACGTCGTCCGGCGCAGCATCGCCTTCGACAACGGCAAGCACGGGTTCACGTACAACAGCAACCCGGGCTCGATGACGATCTCCAACAACCTGAGCATCGACAACGCCGAGCGCAACTTCAACTTCGACGCCGGCACCTCGGTGTTCCGCAACAACACCTCCTGCCGCAGCTCCAGCGGCACCAACGACCGGATCGTCGGCAACACCGACAGCTCCAACCAGTTCTGGTCCGGCACCAACGGCTCCCGCTGCTCCTCCTACACGGGCGCCCTGGCCTGGTCCTTCGCCTCGGACGGCACGCTGGTCGTGACGATCGGCGGCACCAGGGTCACCTTGTAGCACCCGGCATCGGCCCGAGGGCCCGGGTCCCCGACCCGGGCCCCCGGCGCGCGATACGGCAGTCTGGGACACGTGAGCAACAACTCCAGCGAACCTCTGTTCATCAAGATCTGCGGTCTGAAGACCGAGCGGGACGTCGACACGGCCGTCGAGGCCGGCGCCGACGCCATCGGCTTCGTCTTCTCGGAGAGCCCGCGTCGGATCGACCCCGACACCGCCCTCCGGCTGAGCCGCCGCGTGCCCGAGCACGTCCTGACGGTCGGCGTCTTCCGCAACGAGCCCCTGGACTTCGTCACCGCCACCGCCACCGCCTCCGGCATCCGCGCCGTCCAGCTGCACGGCCCCGAGGACCGCGCCTACTACGCGGACCTGGCCACCGGCGACTGGACCCTGATCCGCGCCGCCGCCTTCGGCGAGACCGTGCCCCGGGTCGGCGAGTACGGCGAGGACATGCTGCTGCTCGACGCGCCCATCCCCGGCTCCGGCCTCGCCTGGGACTGGTCCAGCAAACCCCTCGCCGCCCCCGGCGAGAAGTGGCTCCTGGCCGGGGGCCTCACCCCCGACAACGTGCGCGAGGCCGTGGGGGCCACCAGCCCCTGGGGCGTCGACGTCTCCAGCGGCGTGGAGCACACCCGCGGCGTCAAGGACCCGGCCCTGATCACCTCGTTCGTGAAGGCGGCCCGCCCCCAGGACTGACGGCCGGCGCGGCGCCCAGCCGGAACAGCGCCGCCGCGTTGTCGTGGCACACCCCGCGCAACCACTCCTCGCCGAGGTCCAGCCGCTCCAGCGCGTGCAGCTGGTGCAGATACGGATAGGGGATGTTGGGGAAGTCGGTGCCGAGCAGGATCCGGTCGCCGAGCTCGCTCAGCGCGGGCAGCAGCGCGCGGGGGAAGGGGCGGAAGTCCTCGGTGAAGTCGGTGAACGCCATCGTGGTGTCCAGCCGCACCTCCCGGTAGCGCCGCGCGAGGGCCAGGAACTCCCCGTACTCGGGCATCCCCAGGTGCGCGACGATCAGCCGCAGCCGGGGATGGCGCTTCAGCACCCGCTCGATCGGCTCGGGGCCGGTGTGCTTGCCCGGCGCGGGCCCGGAGCCGCAGTGGATCACCACCGGGACCCCGGCCTCGGCGAGCAGCCCCCAGGCCGGGTCCAGCAGCTCGTCGGCCGGGTCGTACGCCCCCACCTGCACATGCGCCTTGAAGACCCGCGCCCCCGCCGCGACGGCCTCACCGACGTAGGCCTCGACGTCCGGCTCGGGGAACAGGGTGGCGGTGTGCAGGCAGTCGGGGGTGCGGCGGGCGAAGTCGACGGCCCAGTCGTTCAGCCAGCGGGCCATGCCGGGCTTGTGCGGGTAGAGCATCGAGGTGAAGGCGCGCACCCCGAACTCCCGCAGCAGCGCGGCCCGGGCCGCCTCCTCCTGGCGGTAGGTGATCGGCCACTCCAGGCCGCCGGTCAGCGGGCCGAGCCCGTCGAAGTACTCCCAGACCTTGCGCAGGACCCGCTCGGGCATGAAGTGCGTGTGCACGTCGACCAGCCCGGGCAGGCCCAGCCGCCCCCAGAAACGGCGCACCTCGTCGGCCTCCCCGCCCGAGGGCCCGTCCTCTCCCACCACCCGATCACTCATGCCGCCCACGATCGCCTCCGCCGGTGCGGCCCGTCCAGCCCCCGGGGTCGGGGACGTCCGGGGGAAGAAATCTCACGGCGTCGCAGGAGAATTGTTTCCGGACACGCAAAAGCCTTAACAGATTTCCCCCGGCTTCGATTTGACCCGTGCTAGGCTCGATATCCGTTGCAGTTGTGGTTGCCATTCTTGCCATTCAAACCGGGTTTCCGGGGCAGGTGATCATCGCGGCGATGAGGGGCTCGCGAGGTGCGGGTTCCAGCACTTGCTTACAGGAGAAACACATGGCCACCGGCACTGTGAAGTGGTTCAACGCGGAAAAGGGCTTCGGCTTCATCGAGCAGGAGGGTGGCGGCCCGGACGTCTTCGCCCACTACTCGAACATCGCCGCCCAGGGGTTCCGTGAGCTCCACGAGGGCCAGAAGGTGAACTTCGATGTCACGCAGGGCCAGAAGGGCCCGCAGGCGGAGAACATCGTCCCCGCCTGATCCGCAGGGACACTCGTCGAACAGGGCTCGCACCTCGGTGCGGGCCCTGTTTCGCGTGTCGGCGGCCCTCCCGGGGCAACGCAGCGCCGTACCCCTGCATCCCTATGGGTGAAACCTGTACGCCTCCGCTAGCATGTTCGGGCTCGCGACGAACACCGTCATCCGGCGCGATAGGCAGAAAATTCCACCCCATGCATAAAAATCGGTCAAACAGTTGATAAACGTATCGTTGCGGGTGTTTTCGCGAATAAAGCCGCTGTGGGTCGCGATGGGCGTCGGCGCCCTCGGGCTCTTCGTCATGCTGGAGATCGCCGCACGCCACTACGGCCTGCCGGGCCCGATCACCGTCCAGCTGCGTGAGGTGGTCCTCCCGCCCAAGTCGGGCGGCCTGCTGTACGCCGCGATGGCGCTGATGCTGGTCGTACTGCCCCGACGGCAACGATTCGTCGCGCTCGGCACCGCGATCGGCATCGACCTCGCCATCGCCCTCACCCGCTGGATCCTCGACCTCGAACTGCCCGCCGGCAACCACTACGGCAACGGCGCGCTGTGGGTGGTCCTCGGCTGCGGGGTCCTCGCGGTCACCCGCCGCACCGGCCAGGACCGCGTCCTGCTGCTCAAGGGCGTCGGACTCGCGCTGCTCCTGGTGGCCGGCCGCAAGGCCGGGGACACCTGGCTGCTGCTGACCTCCGCGTCCCGCCACCAGGTGCTCGACCAGTACGTGGCCACCGCCGACCACGCGCTCGGCAACCCCTCCTGGCTGATGGGCCGGCTCGTCACCGCCACCGGCGCGATCGGCTTCAACTTCCTCGACTTCGTCTACGGCCAGCTCGCCCTGATGGCCGTCGCCGTCGCGCTCTACCAGCTGCGCAACGTGGCCGCCGAGCGCGCCTTCCCCGGCCACCACCTGGTCCGCACGTTCCTGCTGATAGGCCTGCTCGGACCCGGCGTCTACATGATCTACCCGGTGGTCGGGCCGATCTTCGCCTACGGCGACGGCACCGAGCACTGGGCCTCGATCAGCCTGTGGTCCGAGGCGCACTCCACGACCCAGTGGGCGGTGGCCGACCTGTGGCCGCGGACCCTGCCGTCGATCACCACCCCGCACAGCATGCCGTTCGACGAGATCACCCCCCGCAACTGCATGCCCAGCCTGCACACCGCGTGGGCGGTCGCGATCTTCATCCACTCCCGCAAGGGACCGCGCGCCCTGCGCTGGGCGGGCACGTTCTGGCTGATCGCCACCCTCACCGCGACCCTCGGGTTCGGCTACCACTACGGCGTCGACCTCGTCGCCGGTGTCGTCTTCGTCCTCACCATCGAGGCGGCCCTGCGCACCTACGACCGCGGCTGGGACCGCTCCGGGCTCCGGCTGGTCGGCTACGGCTGCGTGGTCTTCGCCGCCCTCCTGGTGGCCTACCGCTGGCTGCCGGTGGAGATGGCGACCTGGCCGTGGCTGTCCGGCCCGCTGCTCCTGCTGGCGATGGCCTCGGTGATCTACGGCTATGTGCGCACCACCCGGCAGTGGGACGGGGCCGCCGTGCCGACCGGACCGGTCGCACGGCAGCCCGAGCCCGTGTGAGGCACGCGGGGCGCGGTGTCGCGGGCCGGCGAGGTCAGCGGACCGGGAAGCCGAAGGAATAGCCCTGGTCCTTCAGCCAGGGCAGGACCCGGCGCAGGGCCTCGACGGTCTGCGCCCGGTCGCCTCCGGCGTCATGGAAGAGAAGGGTCGGGCCGTTGGGGAGTTCACGCTGGACGGTGGCGACGATGGCGTCCGCGCCCGGCAGTTCGAAGTCCTTGGTGTCCACGTTCCAGCCCAGCGGGCGCATACCGCGGGAGGCGGCGAGCTGACGGCTGTAGGGGGTGAAGGCGCCGCCGGGAGCGCGGTAGTACATCGGCCGGACACCCCCCGACGCCTTGGTGATCATGCGTTCGGCGTCGAGGATCTGCTGCGACTGGTAGGCCTGGGACTGCTGGTCCATCGTCGTGTCGTGCGACACCGAGTGGTCGCACAGCCGGTGCCCCGCAGCGACGACCTGCTTCACCAGATCCGGGTGGGCCTCGGCCTGGGTGCCCACCATGCAGAAGGTGGCCTTCACGCCGAACTCCCGCAGCACGTCCAGCACTTGAGGCGTCCAGACGGGGTCCGGGCCGTCGTCGATGGTGATGTTGACGCCGCGCGCCCCCGCCTCCGAGGCGTGCACGATGGTCTTCGCCACCGGCTTCACGGCACCGCCCGGGGCGGCAGAGGCGGCCGCCTTCGGCGTCGAGCCGCCCGCGGCCCCGGCCTGCGCGGTCCACATCGAGGCACCGGTGGCGAGCACCGTCACCCCGAGCGCCGCCCCGATCACCTTGCCGTACCAGCCCCGTCCGCCCCCGTGCCGCGCCATGTCCGCCCCGCTCTCCCGCAGTTCCTCGCCGATCCCGGCACCTGTCAGGACGACGAACGGCGCTCTGGGGCTCCCTCCGTTACCGATCACGGACAATCCCAGGGGCGTTCGCGGACAACCCGGCCACCACAGCGGTGGATCAGCTGGGAAACATCCCGGCGGTCGCGTTGACCCAGGTGCCCGTGATGCTCGCGCCGGCGTCCGAGGCGAGGAAGGTCGCCAGGGCGGCGATGTCCGCGATCCGCGGTGAACGCCTCGTCATCCGCAGGCTGTCCAGGTGCGCCCGGACACCCTGCACGGCGGCCTCGTCCATGCCCGGGGCACCGGCGGCGGCCAGCTTCTCGGGGGTGAGGCTGTCGGTGACCCCGGCGGTCCAGATCCCGCAGACCCGCACCCCGGCCGGACCGGCCTCCTGGGCCAGCTGCCTGACCAGCGCGTCGATCGCGCCGTCGGCCGCCGCGGTGCCGCCCATCATCGGACTGCCGTTGGCGGAGCCGCTGTTGAGGGCGAGGATCACACCCGAACCCCGGGCGGTCATCCGGCGCGCGGCGGCCCGGGCGGTGATGAACTGGCAGGCGATGCCCCGCACCACCGGCCGCGTGTAGTCCTCCACCGACATCTCGGTCAGCGGTACGCCCTGGAAGTCCCCGCGCGGCACGAGGTTGACGGAGACGTCGATCCCGCCCGCCCGCTCGACGACCGACGCCGCGTGCGCCTCCACGGCCTCCTCGTCACCGGCGTCGAGCACGTCGTACTCGGCACCCGTGACGTCGGCGACCTTCCGCAGCGTCTCCCGCGTACGCCCGACGAGGAACACCCGCGCCCCCGCCTCTGCGTACGCCTGCGCGACGCCCGCGCCGAGGGAACCCGCACCGCCGTAGACGACCGCGACCTTGTTCTCCAGCATGGTGACTGCTCCTTGGGTGGGGGGCGCCGTGTGCGCCCGACACCCCTATGACGCGCCGGCCGCGCGAACTCATCGCTGCCGGCCGAACTTTTCCTCAGAGCGTCATCGGCAGCCCGAACGCGGCGAACAGATGCGGTTCGAAGGTCGTGATCTCGGCGATCCGCCCCTCCTTCACCCGTAGTACGTCGATGAGTTGGGCCCGGAACACGCTGGTTCCCGGCCGCCGCAGATAACCGGCGACCGCCAACTGCCCGTTGGCGCGCACCGGCAGATGCCGCCAGTGCCCGGCGAACATCGGCGACGCCGGATCGAGGTTCGGCCGTACGAACGCGAAGAGAGCCTCCCGCGTGGTGAACCAGAACGGGTTCGGCGGCATGGTCAGCACCGCGTCCTCCCGCACGAGCTCGATCATCGCGTCGATGTCGGCCCGCGCGGCGGCGTCCATGTACCGCCGCAGCAGCGCCTGGTCCGCGGCGCTGGGCGGCCCGGCCGACCACTCCTCGCGCCGTCCCGGCAAGGCCTCCCGCAGGGCGGCCCGGCCGCGCTGCACGGCACTGTTCGCCGAGGCCGGGCTGGCGCCCAGCAGGTCGGCGGTCTCCTCGGCCGACCACCCCGCCACGTCACGCAGGATCACCGCCGCCCGCTGCCGGGGCGGGAGCTTCTGGATGGCGGTCAGGAAGACCAGCTCCAGCGTCTCACCGGCCACGGCCTGCGCGTCCGGCTCCTGCCGGGGCGCGGGGGTCTCGGGCAGCTGGTCGTCGGGGAAGGGCTGGAGCCAGGGCAGCCGCGGCGGTGGCGTCCCGCCCCCGGAGTCCATGCCCGGCACCGGTTCGTAAGGGGCCGGGCGCCGGTTGTGCTTGCGCAGGAAGTCCAGACAGAGGTTGGTGGCGATGCGGTACAGCCAGGCCCGTACGTTGCCGACCCCGTCCAGCGTCTCCCGGGCCCGCCAGGCCCGCAGGAACGCCTCCTGGGTCAGGTCCTCGGCCTCGTCGTACGAGCCGAGCATGCGGTAGCAGTGCACGCGCAGCTCGCGCTGGTGGCTCTCGACGAGGGCGCCGAAGTCGTCGGGGTCGGGGTGGGCGTGGTGGTCGGGGTGGTCGCGCGCGTCGTGGTGGGGGTCGGGAGTGACTTGCGTGTCCGATGGCTCGGGCGTGTCGTGTGTGGCGTCGGCGTCGGCGTCGGCGCTGGGATCGGCGTCGTCGTGCGTGGCACGGGAGGACGCGTCGGATTTCGTCACACGCCTCGGCGTGACGATTTCCGCGCCGCCCGGGTCGGACGGCACCGCCCGCTCGGTGTCCTGTCCGCCCTGGCTGTCCTGGTTGTCCTGTCTGGCCTGCCGGGCGAGTCGCCGTAACTGCGCGAACCGTCCCGAGAGTGCCTCGACATCGGCGTGGAACGCGATCCCGGGCTCCAGCCGCAGCCGCCGCAGCCGCTCCCCGAGATCGGTCACCAGGTCCCTGACCGGGACGCCTCCCGCCCCGCGCCGCTCGCGATAGGCCCGCTGCCGGCAGGCCTGCGAACAGTACGACGCGGCCCGCCCCGGCCCGTCCCGGCCGTCGACCGGCCCCCCACACCCCTGGCACGTCCTCATGCCGCCCACGCTAGAGCCGCTGGATCATTCCGCGGAAGGGGATCACGTTCGAGGCGACGACACTCGGCGCGTACCGCTCAGTGCGAGCTGGAGCCGGCGTTGTCGGAGGCCGGCGTGCTCGCGGCACGGCGGTACTCCGCGTTGATGCGCTGCGCTTCCTCGAGCTGGTCCTCGAGGATGACGATGCGGCAGGCGGCCTCGATCGGGGTTCCCCGGTCGACGAGCTCACGGGCCCGAGCGGCGATCCGCAGCTGGTAGCGGGAGTAGCGGCGGTGGCCGCCTTCCGAACGCAGCGGAGTGATCAGCCGGGCCTCACCGATGGCGCGCAGGAAGGCAGGGGTGGTGCCGAGCATCTCGGCGGCCCGGCCCATGGTGTACGCGGGGTAGTCGTCGTCGTCCAGACGATCACTGAGCGGGTTATCTGCTTCCATGTCACCTCGTTGTGCAACGCGTCGAGGGGCCCCGATGCCGTACGGCACCAGGGCCCCAAAGGGAATTCAACACCATCCGTCGGCCCTCATGCTGTGCCGACCTTCTGTTTCCGCTACCCGGCCCGACGGGGGCAGGAGTGCGGGGATCGCGGCTGCGTGACCGGGGACCACCATCCAATCCGGGGTCTTGCGGTACCCGGACCGAGTGTTCGTCGGGCCGGGCGATCCTGGTACTGCTGGGTGTCACCTGCGAACTTCACGTACTGCTACCCGCCAGTTCGTGTCTGCCGGGTGTCGTCTGACCGTCTCTACGAGAAAAATGCTAACCGCACTGTGGACCAATGTCTACTGTGGCAAGAGTAGGTTTTGGTGGGCGGAGGGTGCAGGCATCCTGTGACCCGGGACACGGGCAGGGCGGGACAGGGCAAGGCGGGGCCGGGCCGCCGGTCAACCGATCGACACGCCGACCGCGCGGGGCCGGCCGCGGTGACAAAACGGCGAGGGCCCTGCCGACGCGCGTCGGCAGGGCCCTCGCCGGGCTCTGGATTGCTGTGGTCCGCGGACCCTTATGCCTCCGCGGGGGCGGCACCGCCGAGCATCGCCGCCGCGCTCCGCAGCTCGGCGTAGGGGTCCTCGGGTGCGGCCTGGGGGGTCTCGTGGCAGGTGAACCCGAGGCGCGTCAGGGCGCGGACGACCTCGCCGGACGTGAAGTCGCGGGGGTCCTGTCGGGTGATGACCTGCCCCACCTGCTTGACCGGGTAGCGGCGACGGCCGACGGTCACGGACTCACCTGTGACGAGCTGGGGCCTGATGCCCTTCATCGAGGCCAGCACCCCGTCCTTGGTCAGGTCGAACGGGTACCGGGCGATGACACAGCGCATGGATGCCTCACAGGGAAAAGGGGGAAAACGGCCGGACCTGGCGAGGTGTTGCCGGATCAGCGGGGCGGGCGTGAGCGCGTCCCGCGGCAGGTGTGCGGCGCATGGCGTGTTGCACAGCGTGTCGCGCAGGTGGGGGTGGTGCCGGGTGGTGCGGGTGGCGGGTGATCCGCCGGGAAACGCAGCGAGCTGGGGCCCGCACCCCAAGGTGCGGGCCCCAGCTGCGAAGTCAGTACGTCAGCGCCGCTGTTGTCAGGCGGGGACGATGTTCTCGGCCGTCGGGCCCTTCTGGCCCTGCGCGATGTCGAAGGACACCTTCTGACCCTCAAGCAGCTCGCGGAAGCCCTGGGCGGCGATGTTCGAGTAGTGGGCGAAGACGTCGGGGCCGCCGCCGTCCTGCTCGATGAAGCCGAAGCCCTTTTCCGCGTTGAACCACTTCACGGTGCCGTTCGCCATGTCATTTCTCCTTCGGAGGCGTTTTCAAGAACCCACGTTCTGTGAATTCCGTGTCGCCGTGCTGATGAACCCGTCGGAAAAACCGTATGGCAACAACACCTGCAACTGAGATCGACAGTAGCACGCCGCGACGGCCTCCGCTGAGCCCCTAATTCCGCCTCTCCCGACGGCCAAGAAATAGTGATCACGGCCCGTGGAAATTTCTAATTCCGCGAGCACAGATATTGTCCCGTGACGCCCTACCGCAACCGCGGCCGACCGGGGCGGAGCCCGCCGGGACCGATCGCTCAGGCGGCGACCGACCGAAGGACCACGGCTACGCTCTTCGCGAGCCGAACGGGGGAGGACCTGTGGCGGAACTACCGGCACGTGTCGACCGCGACATTCTCGAGGGACGCGCGATCCTCGCCATAAAGACGATCCGTGAAGCACGCGGATGCTCGCTCCGTGAAGCGGTCGATTTCTACCATGAGCGCTACAGACAGCTTCATCCCGAGCCGAAGGCACCCCAGGAAGCACCCCGCCCCCGGATGCTGCGGTTCGAGGCGGACGGCTCTTTGGTGGTGTCCGAAGAACCACGCGAGGATCAGAAGCCGAAGAAGTGAGAAGCCCGATCGGCTCCCTCACACCCGCTGATACGGTCCTGCCGCGCCGCGTCCCTCTATGCGGGGAGGCTGGGGTGCCTGATGGGGGCTCCGGCCCGGTGGAGGCTGGTGAGGGCCAGGCGGTAGGAGGCGATGAGCCCGGTCTCGACGTACTCCACGCCCAGGTCCTCGCAGTAGCGGCGGACGATGGTCCGGGCCTTGCGCAGGTTGGGGCTGGGCATGCTGGGGAACAGGTGGTGCTCGATCTGGTGGTTCAGCCCGCCCAGCGCGATGTCCGTGAACCAGCCGCCGCGCACGTTGCGTGAGGTGAGCACCTGGCGGCGGAGGAAGTCCGGGCGGTCCTCGCCCGTCAGGATCGGCATGCCCTTGTGGTTGGGCGCGAAGAGCGAGCCGAGATAGACGCCGAACAGGCACTGGTGGACGACGAGGAAGGCGATCGCCATGCCGGGGGGCAGCAACCAGAACAGGACGGCCAGGTAGAGCGCGACGCTCGTGAGCAGCAGGGCGCCGTCGAGCCGTCGGTGCTTGAGCGAGCGGTTGGCCAGTGCCCTCGCGCTCGACACGTGCAGGTTGAAGCCCTCCAGGGTGAGCAGCGGGAAGAAGAGGAACGCCTGCCAGCGGCCGATGAGGCGGGGGAGCCCCTTGGCGGCGCGGGCCTGGTCCTGGGACCAGACCAGCAGGTCGGGCTCGAGGTCGGGGTCGAGTTCCTCGTGGTTGGGGTTGGCGTGGTGGCGGGTGTGCTTGTCCTGCCACCATCCGTAGCTCATCCCGACGCCGGCGCAGGCGATCCGGCCGGATGCCTCGCTGCCCCGGCGGCGGCGGAACACCTGGCGGTGGGCCGCGTCATGGGCGAGCAGGGCGACCTGGCCGAAGACGAGGGCCAGGAAACCGGCGACGGCCAGCGTCCACCAGGTGTCACCGAGGAGAGCGACGGCGGCCCACCCGCCGACGTAGAGCACGGCCACGACCGTGATCCGCACCGTGTAGTAGCCGGGGCGGCGCCCCAACAGGCCGGCGTCGGCGATCTTTCTCGACAGCCGGGCGAAGTCACTGCCGGTCGTTCCCGAGGGCGGGGGGCGGACCGTGGCGTCTGTGGTCATGTCGCTGAACTCTTTCCGAAGGAAGCGGATGGTCAGGCGCTGCCTCGGGAGTAGCTGAGACCGGGCCATGGCAAGGGGTGCGCGTCCGTCCGATGCGGACGCGGATCGCGCGACGCGGTGCAAGGACGACGTGTGTCTCGTCCGTGGGCGTGGCGCGAGCCCTCTGTCTCCTTGCGGGTTCCCTGCCAGGCAGGTGTCACACCGCAGGACCGTCCAGGGCTGGTGGCGGGGTCCGCTCACCGAGGGGCGCTAGCCCGCCGTCTCCGTGATGAGGACGGCGACGGTGACCGGGCCAGAGGTGGCCGTGGCGGCTGCCTCGGCCACCGCCTCCCGGACGGCGCGGGCGACGTGCAGGGGATGGTGCCCCGGTCCTGCCGCGAGGTGAACCTCGATGTGCCGGCCGGGTGGATCGTCATGGTCCGTCACCTTGACCGGGCGGCTGCCCAGCACGGCGGTGAGGCGGGCGACGCCCGGCACCCCTGCTGCGACGTCCGTCACCTCCCCGACGAGCCCCCGCGACCCTGTTCCGGTCACCGGGGGTGCGTGCCGTGCGGCCGTAGCCTCCGCGTTCTGCGTGGCCGTAGCTTCCGGCTCGGGCCTGATGGTCGTCGCTGCTTCGGTCCGGGAGGGCATTTCTGCTTCCGGGATGTCACGGAGATCCGTCACGCGGAGATCAGCCGTCACCGTGGCCAGCCCGAGCCGTTCGGTGGCCGCGCCCAGCAGCGCGTTCCGCAGGTCGTCGGCGGTCTCCGGCAGCGGCCGCGCAGGGGATGCGGTGAAGGCGGCCTCGATGGTGAGGGGGCCGGGAGGTAGCGCGCTGGCCGGTGGCCGGACGGCCGGCTCGGACACGGGTTGGAGCGGCGCCGACCCGATGCGCAGGGACCCCAGCCGGACACCGGGGACCTCGGCGGCGGTGCGCCGGAGGGCCTGGACGGCCGCTTGCTCGGTGATCCACGTCCCGTCGGGGGGCCCGCCGAGCGGGAGCAGCCGACCCAGGGCGAGCCGGCTCCGTACTGCCTGCGTCCACGCTTCCTCGGTCACGGGCCTCTCACTTTCCTCTCCACGGCTGCGGTTCTCTTTCCAGCGGCGCGGCGCGGCGCGGCACGGCGCGGCCCGGAGTCCGCGAGAACTCGGGACCTCAAGGGGTCTCAAGCCGCTCCTCGGGTTACCCCGTTCGAACGCCCTGAACTCGGGCAAAAGGTACTTAAAAGACTATAATTCCAGTGATTGATGCTCTGTGGCCTCGCGAGGGAGGAATATCCCGATGACTGAGAACACCGGTGTCAGGCCCGACGCCGCGCCCGGTTCTCGCGGCCGGACGACCATCGCCGATGTGGTGGTGGAGAAGATCGCCGGAATGGCGGCACGGGACGTTCGCGGGGTCCATGCCCTCGGCAGCGGATTCGCCCGTTCGATGGGATCCGTGCGGGAGCGGATGCCCGGCGCCGGCAGCGGCAGGTCCGTCACGCGCGGGGTCAGTGTCGAGGTCGGCGAGCTGCAGGCGGCCGTCGATCTGGAGCTCGTCGTCGAGTACGGCGTACCGATCACGGACGTGGCCGCCGCGGTGCGGGAGAACGTCATCTCCGCGGTGGAGCGGATGGCGGGCCGCGAAGTCGTGGAGGTCAACATCACGGTCAGTGATGTGAAGCTGCCGGACGACGGGGAGGACGAAGGGGAGGAGCGGCAGCGGATCCAGTAGCCGGGGCGGAACTGCACCCAAGTGAGTGAGGGAGTGCGACATGAGCAGGGCCGTGGTGGGCTTGATGGCCGGGATGGCGCTGGGTTTCGCCGGGTACTTCGGTGACTTCTGGGCTTTCCTGCTGGTTCTGGTGCTGGGCCTCGTCGGTCTCGTGATCGGGCGGTTCTCGGAAGGCGATCTCGAACCGGGTGACTTCGTCCGTCGCCGGGACCGGCAGGACCGGATCTCGGATGACCCGCGACAGGCTCGGGGGGACTGGCGGCGGTGAGCGGGGAAGCCGACGAGCGCCCTGGCGTCCCCCGTGGGGAGCGCGGGGCGACCACCGTCACCGACCGGGTCGTCGCGAAGATCGCTGCCCGGGTGGCGCGCGAGGCGCTGAGCCGGTTCACCGAGTCGACCGGCCACGTACCACCCGACCGCCGAACCCCCCACGTGAGCACATCCGTACGGCGGGCGCCGGAACGGACCAGCGGGGGAGGGACCGGCGAGGGGCGGACTGGCGAGGGCCGGACTGGCGAGGGCCGGACCGGGCACTCCGAGTCGCGGCGGCAGACGGTACTCGGCGAGGCGCGGCTGCACATCACCGTCGACCTCGGCTATCCCTCCGACATCGGGGCGCAGTGCGCCGCGGTGCGCCGGGAGGTCACCGAGCGGATCAGGACTCTGGCCGGTATGGAGGTGTCCGACCTCGCGGTATCGGTCGGGCAACTGCACTCGGCGCACACGCGGCACACGGACCGGGAGCGGGTGAGATGAGCGCGAACACGTCGCGGCAGCAGACCGGTGACAGCGACCTCGCCTCCGGCCCGGGACAGAGGCTCCCGTCCGCCGAGGACACTCCGAAGGTGACTGACGGATCAGACAGGTCGGCACGCCGTTTCTGGTCGTCGCGGCGGATTCCCGCGGCCCTGGTGGCCCTGCTGTCCGCCGCGGCCGTCGGACTGCTCCTCTATGACGTGATCGCGGTGCGGGCGGGCCGGGACGCGATGCGCTGGCGGCGGCGGCTCGCCGAGGAACTGGCCACCCGGCCCCTGGACGACGTATGGATGATCGTCGGGGCCGTGGTGGCGATGGTCCTCGGCCTGTGGCTGTTCCTCCTCGCGGTGACGCCGGGACTGCGCAGGCTGCTGCCCATGCGGCGGCCCACCGACAGCCCCGGGACACAGGACGTCCGAGCCGGCCTCGACCGCCGCGCGGCCGCACTCGTACTGCGCGACCGGGCCATGCGAGTGCCCGGGGTCCAGTCGGCACAGGTCACTGTCGGCCGTCGGAAGGTCAAGGCCGGGGCGCAGGCCCATTTCCGCGACCTGGAGGAGGTCCGCTCGGACCTGGACGCCGAGCTGGGCGAGGCCGTGACGACCTTGGGCCTGGCCCGGCCACCCGCACTGGCCGTGCGCGTCCGGCGCCCCAAGAAGGGCTGAGGTGGTCCTGATGCTCAAGGCGGTGAACCGGATGCTGCTCGGGCTCCTCGGCCTCGGACTGTTCGCCCTGGGCGGCGGCGTGCTGCTGGGCGCACTGGACCTGCCGCGCCATGGGGACTTCGAGCTGCCGGGCTGGTGGCCCTTCCGCGGGCCGGACGACGTGGTGCTGGGTGCCTGGGGGCGCACCCGGTGGCGGGAAGAGGGCTGGTGGTGGCCGACCGTGATCGCGGTGCTCGTCCTGCTCCTGGCCCTGCTGCTGTGGTGGCTCCTCGCGCAACGCAGACACCGCCTGGACCGTGTTCTCGTCGACAGCGGAGACGGTGCGCCGGCCCGACTCGACGGCCGCGCGCTGGAGAGGGCCGTCGAGGCAGAGGCCCGAGCCCTGGACGGGGTCTCGCGGGCTCGTGTCCGGCTGAGGGGCCGGCGTACCGCTCCGACCGCCCGCGTACGGCTGCTGCTGGAGCCGCACGCCGATCCCGTGCGGACGCTCGGGCGGCTGAGCCGCGAAACACTCGCCCACGCACGAGACTCGGCCGGCCTGGACCAGCTTCCCGCGGAAGTGCGCCTCCGGGAGGCCCGCCACCGCGCGGAACGCACCGCTTAGGCCCCCCTGGGCCCAAGTGCCGTACGGGGTACGGGGGATGAGCGCGCCGCCACCCTTCGCCCATTGTCCACATCCTGAGATGGGGCCGTTCCGGGCCTTCTGTCGCACGGGGGCAGGACTATCGTGTGATGCAGGCGTCCCAGACCCCGGCGGCTGTCGTTTCGCGACACGGTTGGCTGCGAGGAGCGGACCTCCCGTCCGTCACCCGACGCATCCCTGGAGAGAACCGGGCGGACCCCCATGTCCTGTTGCGCAGGCCCTCGGACCGGCCGTCGTTCCGTCTCCGCCGTACGTACGTCCCTGTCGGCAGCGCACCAGGAGGAACCGGGCCCCCCGGCGTCCCCGTCCCGCTGCCGGACGGGTTTCCGAACCGAGGCGTCATGTCCTTCCCACAGCTCACCGTCTACCGCCATGACCGACGGAAACGGGCACTGATCACCCTGGCCGGTGAGATCGACCTGGAATCGGCACCGCTGGTGCGCGCGGCGCTGGCGCGATGCCTGAGCGACGGCATCCGCGTCGTCGATGTCGACCTCACCCCTGTGACCTTCTGCGACTGCAGCGGCCTCAACGCCTTCCTCCACGCCGAGCAACGCACCAGGGAGGCCGGCGGGGTCCTACGACTGCACAATCCGCAACCGCCGGTGGAGCGGGTCCTCGACCTAACCGGCTGCGGGTTCCTGGTTCCCGGCCGTCCGCTCGGGCAGCCGCCACCGTCACCCGCGGACGCCCCCGACCCGGCCGCACCCCTGCCGGACCGGAATGTCCCGCCGGTGGCCGTCCTCTCGGGCGATGTGCGGTGAAGTGCCGGGCCGGGCAGGGGAAGCCGCCGCCGTATGAGCCGTATGAGCCGTATGCAGGTGAGTCCTACAGCGTGGAGGCGGTGCGGTTGCGCCGCGGGCACCGCTGGCCCGCGCAACTCACGTCGTACGGCGGCGTCTTCGCGATGACGGGTGTCTTGGTGCACCCGCTCCCGCACCCGCAGGATCAGGACCGGGACCAGGACCGGGACCGGGGTGTCGCCCGCCGGTTGCAGACCTCGCTCCGCTTGCTCCCCCTCGGGGAACGCACCACGTCTCGACCGGAAGGACTGATCCCCGACGCCTGGACGAGGTGGTCCGGATGAGCGCCGGCAGCCGGTCGTCCCGCATCCAGGGGCTGGTCGCCCAGCAGGCGGCCCGACGCGACGCCCCGGTCGGTGTGACGGACGTGTGCACCGCCGCCGTGGCCGCACTGCCGGTCGACGGAGCCGGGGTGTCGGCGATGTTCAAGACCATCGCGAGCCATCCGCTGTGCAGCACCGACGACATCAGCGAGCAGCTGGAGGAACTCCAGCTCACCCTCGGCGAGGGCCCCTGCGTGGACGCCTTCACCCAGGGCTCGGCCGTCCTGTCCCCCGATCTGCTGTCCGCCGCCGCGCAGGAGCGCTGGCCCGTGTTCGCCGACACGGCCCTGGAGGCCGGGGCACGGGCGGTCTTCGCGCTCCCCCTGCAGATCGGGGCGATCAGCCCGGGGGTCCTCGACCTGTACGCCGACGCGCCGACCGAGCTGGACGCGGAGCAGCTGGCCGACGCGCTGGCGTTCGCCGACCTCGCGACGCTGATCCTGCTCGACGCGCGGATCGACGAGACGGGCGCACAGTCCGGCGCACCGAAACCGGACCACGGCTGCGAGGACCTCGGCGGATACCGGGCGGAGATCGACCAGGCCACCGGCATCCTCACGGTCCAGCTCGGCGTCGGCATCGACGAAGCGTTCGTCCGGCTGCGCGCCTACGCCTACATGCGGGGACGCCGGCTCGCCGACGTGGCCGCCGACGTGGTCGCCCACCGGCTGCGCTTCGGCCCGGACGGCGAACCGGAACGGACCGACGACGGCGACTGATCCATCGGTTCCGGCCGATGAACGTGCCGCGCTTCCCCGTGCTGCGCTTCCCGCCCTCTCCCGGCGGGTCCAGTCTCGATCGAGGGTGACACACGATGAATCAGCAGCTCCTGGCCAAGACCTTCGTCGAACTGGCCGACAACCTGGTCGCCGACTTCGACCTCATCGATTTCCTGCGCCTGCTGACCGACCGCTGCGTGAGCATGCTCGACGCGAGCGCCGCCGGGGTACTGCTCGCCGACCGCGACGGCAAACTGCGCGTGATGGCCGCCTCCGACGAAGAGGTGCGCCTGCTGGAACTCTTCCAGCTCCAGAACGACGAGGGCCCCTGCCTGCAGTGCTTCAGCACCGGCACCCAGGTGATCGTCCCCGACCTCACCCAGGAGGCCGACCGCTGGCCGCGCTTCGTCACGGCGGCCCACCGCAGCGGCTTCGGCGCCGTCCAGGCTCTGCCCATGCGCCTGCGCAACGAGACCGTCGGCGCCCTGAACCTCTTCCGCGCCGCCCCCGGCCCCTTCGACTCCTCCGACACACTGGTCGCCCAGGCCCTGGCCGACGTCGCCACCATCAGCCTCCTCCAGCAACGCTCCACCCACCGCAGCACCGTCCTCAACGAACAGCTCCAGACCGCACTGAACAGCCGCGTCCTCATCGAACAGGCCAAGGGCAAACTCGCCGAACGCCACAACGTCGACATGGAACAGGCCTTCACCACCCTGCGCGCCTACGCCCGCGCCCACAACCGACGCCTGTCCGACGTGGCCCGCGCCTTCATCGACGACACCGAACCCCTCCCCGGCCTGGCGACCTGACCGCCCCGGCAGTGGCACGGCAGCGGAAGGGGACTTGGCGCGGAAGACGAACGCCGAGTTCGCCCCGGCCGTGCAAGCAGCCCGGAGAGCCCGAAGCGGCGCACGCACGAGTAAGCCCCAGGCCATTGACCTGAGGCTTCAGAAGAGCGGGTGACGAGAATCGAACTCGCGCTCTCAGCTTGGGAAGCGACGGCGCTTGGCGGACCGGATGGCTTCTGACCTGGTCATATGCGCTCTGGTGTGGCGCCCGCCCGGGCCCTGAAGTCGTACGCCGGATCCGCGCCCATCACCCGGGCCTCCGGCAAGAAGCGGTTCGTCGGCCGCCGGTTCGTAAAGAACAACCGCCTCGTCAACGCCGGTTTCCTCTGGGCCTGCGCCGCCCTCGCCGCCTCACCGGGAGCGACGGCTCACTACTGACGTCGACGCGAGCACGGAGACTGGCATGCCGCCGCACCACGGCTCTTGCTGAACCGCTTCCTCGGTCAGCTCCATCACTGCCTCAAGACCCGGCAGTTCTTCGACGAACAACGGGCCTTCGCGCCGATGGCTCTGATTCCGGAAGCGTCGAGCGCTCAGACATGGTCAGGGCCGCTGTCGGCTTGCCGGTCACCCGCCTGCCCTGTCCGCTCCGGTTGCCCTGCTCAACTGGGCGGCGAGACGGACGGCGGTCTTCTCCCCGGCTCGCTGCCTTATCAGACCCTCTTTGGCAGCTGCACGAAGCCAGACCTCCGAGCTGTCCCCATCGGCCTTCAGCACCCGCGCGGTCACCACTACGGGATTCAGACCGCCGGCACCGCCGCTGGCAACGATGCGGACAGTTTCGTCCTCACCAAGGCGAACTGGCACGGTCTCAATGACGTGGCCCGCCCTCCCGAGCACACCGGAGACGCGCTTCACCGCTTCGTCGAAAGGCAAGGGAACAAGCAGATCGACCTCATGGACGTTCTTCCTCATCAGCTTGGCCACCACCCGGACCAAGCGACCACTACCCCCACCCACCGCGCCGAGAGCAGCAAGCTCCTCAGCCAAGATCTGGTCTTCGCTCTGATCCACGGCCCCCACCCTCACCGACAGACCGCTCCTACCGGGCGACCACATGCTGTCCGCCCGGCAGACCATGGTGACGTATGCCGATCGTTGAAGCACGCCTCGGCTTGCCGTCACCCCGACCAGGCAGACGGCTTGACTGTTAATCCCCTGAGATGTCTTGAGGGCTGGCACGGCCCAGGCTCCCGCGGTTCAGAACGGAACCGGGGGAGCCGCCGGGTGGAGGTCAGTACAGGCTGCCCTGTTCACAGACGAGGCAGGCGACCTGGCGGAGCTTGATGTTGCTCTCCTGGTCAACAGCCGGTGGCGGCGGGTCAGTCGGGCCCAGGCGTGCTCGTACGTGTCAGGGCGTCCGGTGGCCAGGCAGTGGACAGCGGTCCACGCACTGCAGTAACGGTAGGCCGGACCTGGAGACCGCCTGTGTCCCGTGGCCGGGCACAGAGATCGTCTCGCCCTGTGGCCCGGAGGCCCGCTGCAGCCAGAAACTCACCTCGGCCAGGACGGAGGCACGAGCGCCGTCCTACTCAGCCTGCACCCACGAGGGACTGTCGGAGTCAGTGATCAGCCCCCTGCGCAGTGACATCAATCGCCCTCGACTGTCCACATCCTGAGATGGGGCGGCTTCGGGCCGTCTTTCCCACTGGGGCAGGACTACCATGCTGTACAAGCGTCCCAGACCCCGGCGGCTTGTCGTTGAGCGACACAGATGGCTGCGCGGAGCGGACCTCTCGTCCGTCATCCGACGCATCCCTGGAGAGAACCGGGCGGACCCCATGTCCTGTTGCGCAGGCTCTCGGACCGGCCGTTGTTCCGCCTCCGCCGCACGTACGTCCCTGTCGGCGGCGCGTCAGGAGGAGCCGAGGCTCCCGGCGTCCCCATCTCGCTGCCTGATGGTCTTCTGAACCGAGGCGTCATGCCCCTCCCACAGCTCGCCATCTATCGTCATGACCGACGGAAACGGGCACTGATCACCCTGGCTGGTGAGATCGACCTGGATACGGCACCGCTGGTGTGCGCGGCGCTGGCGCGATGCCTGAGCGACGGCATCCGCGTCCTCGATGTCGACCTCACCCCTGTGACCTTCTGCGACTGCAGCGGCCTCAACGCCTTCCTCCACGCCGAGCAACGCACCAGGGAGGCCGGCGGGGTCCTACGACTGCACAATCCGCCGCCGTCACTGGCGCACATCCTCGACCTCACCGGTTGCGGGTTCCTGCTTCTCGGCCTTCCGCTCGGGCATCTTCCACCGTCTCTCGGGGACGTCCCCGACCCGGTCGCTCCGGCCCTGCCGGACCGGAGTGTTCCGCTGGTGACCGTCCTCACGGGCGATGTGCGGTGATGGCCCAGCCCGGACAGGGGCAGCCGCACGAGCGGCATGCGGGCGAGTCGTCCACCATGGACGCGGCGCGGTTGCGCCGCGTTAACCGCTGGCTGGCGCAGGACCTGGGCGAGGAGTTGGGGGATCTGTACGTCGACTCCCGAGAGACGTCCGCCGCTGAGGCGTACCGCAGCCGCAGCCGCCAAGACTTCCTGAACCGTCTCACCGGCGACATCCGGCGGTCGGGGTTCGCCATGGTGATCGCGGAGACGGACCACCTGGTGGGATGCGCCTTCGGGTTCCCGGTGGGCAGTGACGGCATCTGGTGGCTCGGGTTCGACGGAGCACTGCCGCAGAGCATCGAGCAGCTCACCGCGTCCGGCGGCGTCTTCGCGATCACCGGCATCCTGGTCCGGCCACACCCACAGGACCAGGACGTGGCCCGCCGTCTGCAGGAGCGGCTGCTGAGCGGCCACCAGGCATCCCTCGGCGCCACCTTGGTGGATCCGGGAGATCACCCGACCCTCGCGTCGCTCCGCTCCTGGGGATGGCTGGACCTGGGAGAGGTGCGGCGGCCGGCGGACCCGACCATGTTCCGTGCGCTGGTACTCCCCCTTGGGGAACGCACGACGGCGCGGCTGGAGGGCCTGGCCCACGATGCCTGGACGCGGTGGCCCGGATGAGGGCCGACAGCCGGTCGGCCCGCATCCAGGTGCTGGTCGCCGAGCAGGCCGCCCGCCGCGGCGCCCCGGTCGGTGTGGTGGACGTGTGCACCGCGGCCGTGGCCGCCTTGCCGGTCGGCGGAGCCGGGGTGTCGGCGATGTCCCGGACCGCAGCAAGCCATCCGCTGTGCAGCACCGACGACATCAGCGAGCAGTTGAAGGAGCTCCAGCTCACTCTGGGCGAGGGCCCCTGCGTGGACGCCTTCACCCACGGCGCGGCCGTCCTGTCCCCCGATCTGCTGACCGGCGGGCTGCAGGACCGCTGGCCCGTGTTCGCCGACGCGGCCCTGGAAGCCGGGGCACGCGCCGTCTTCGCACTCCCCCTGCAGATAGGGGCGATCAGCCCGGGAGTCCTCGACCTGTATGCCGACGTGCCGACCGTGCTGGACGCGGAGCAGCTGGCCGACGCGCTGGCGTTCGCCGATCTCGCGACGCTGCTCCTGCTCGACGCGCGGATCGACGGGACGGGCGCGCAGGCCGGCGCACCGTCCCGGGACCACGGCTTGGAGGACCTGGGCGGATACCGGGCGGAGATCGACCAGGCCACCGGCATCCTCACCGTCCAGCTCGGCGTCGGCATCGACGAAGCCTTCGTCCGGCTCCGCGCCTACGCCTATACGCAAGGGCGCCGGCTCGCCGACGTGGCCGCCGACGTGGTGGCCCACCGACTCCGCTTCCTCCCGGACAGCGAACCGAAACGGACCGACAACGGCAACTGACCCATCGGCTCAGGCCGACGAACGTGCTGCGCTTCCCTCCGGCCTCCCGGCGGGACTAGTCTCAATCGAGGGTGTCACGATGAATCAGCAGCTTTTGGCCAAGACCTTCGTCGAACTGGCGGACAACCTGGTCGCCGACTTCGACCTCATCGATTTCCTGCGCCTGCTGACCGACCGCTGCGTGAGCATGCTCGACGCGAGCGCCGCCGGGCTGTTGCTCGCCGACGGGGACGGCAAACTGCGCGTGATGGCCGCCTCCGACGAAGAGGTGCGCCTGCTGGAACTCTTCCAGCTCCAGAACGACGAGGGCCCCTGCCTGGAGTGCTTCAGTACCGGCGCACCGGTGATCGTCCCCGACCTGACGCGGGAGGCCGACCGCTGGCCGCGCTTCGTCACGGCGGCCCACCGCAGCGGGTTCGGCGCCGTCCAGGCCCTGCCGATGCGCTTGCGTGCGGAGACCGTGGGCGCCCTGAACCTCTTCCGCGCCGCGCCCGGCCCCTTCGACGCGCCCGACACACTCATCGCCCAAGCCCTGGCCGACGTAGCCACCATCAGCCTCCTGCAGCAACGGTCCGCCCACCGCAGCACCGCGCTCAACGAACAGCTGCAGACCGCGCTGAACAGCCGCGTACTGATCGAACAGGCCAAGGGCAAACTCGCCGAACGCCAGAGCATCGACATGGAACGGGCCTTCACCGCCCTGCGCGGGTACGCCCGCGCCCACAACCGGCGACTGTCCGATGTGGCCCGCGCCTTCATCGACGACTCCGAACCCCTCCCCGGGCTGGTGACCTGACCACCCTGGCGCTGTCGCCTCCGCGGACGCTGCCGAAGAGGCTCCGGCAGCGGCTCTGGCAGTGGCTCGGGGCGGCGTTCACAGCCGGCGCCAGCGAGCCGAGGCGAAGGAGAAGGCACCGAAGAGGATCAGCCCGATCGCGACGGCGACCAGGAGCCACGGTCCTACCGATGTCTGTGCGAAGCTACGGAGCGTCGCGTCCATGCCCTTGGCCTCGTCCGGATCGAAGCGGACGGCTGCCATCAGGACGAAGACCCCGGCCGCGGCGAACACCACGCCACGCGCCACGCCTCCCCCCACGCCCAGAGCGGTGACGACCTGCTTCGTACGCCGGCTCATGCCGCCGGTGTCCAACTGCTTCAGGAAGCTCCGCATGGCCGCCCGGACGGCGAGTACCGCGCCGATGCCGATCAGGAGGCAGCCTGCGGCCCCCACCAGCACCTGCCCGTACGACAGTTTGAGCGCCGATGCCGTCCAGTCCTGGGACTGCGCGTTGCCGCTGGAGCCCTGCCCGCCCCCGGCGGCGTACACCGCCGTGGTCCAGCAGACGAGGGCGTAGAAGACCGCCCGCCCGCCGTCCAGCGCGCGCGAACCCACCTTCCGCCGGGGCCCCCTTGTGAGCACGGCGCGGGCTCCCCGCCAGAGCGCCATGGCCGCGAAACCGATCACCAGCGCCCAGAGCATCCCTTTCCCGAAGGGCTGCGTTGCGATCTCGTGCAGCGCGCCCTGCCGGTCCGCCTGGCCGCCGCCGCTCCCGACGGCGATCCGGATGGACAGCAGCCCGATCAGTACGTACACGATGCCGCGCGCGACAAAGCCCGCCCGCCCTGCGGCGGTCAGCGTCTCGCGCTCCGTGGAACGGGCCGCGGACTTCGCGCCCCGGCCACGCCCTTGTGCGGTGGACGACGTCACGAAGTCCTCCCCATGGTGTGGACGCGCGATACGCGCCGTAGCCGGTCGCGGTTGGCCCAGCCGACGCGTTCGGTGACCCGGCCCCGCAACGCCTGTGCCTTGTGCCTGATGGCCCGTCCGACGCTCATGGCAGCCTCCTGCCGGTTTGGTGAGTGGGCGCCCGCGTGATCGCCGTACAGGCCGTTGATCCCGCGGGCAGGATCGAGCCTCCCGAACGGACTACCTGCGGCGGCTACGACCGCGCCCGCGCATCGCGAAGCCGACGATCCAGAGGACCAGGAGGACGGCGGCGACCCACCACAGGATCTGCAGGGTGAAGCCGAACCCGAAGACCACCAGGATCAGCAGAAAGAGAAGAATCCAGATCATTGCCGGGCCTCCAGATCGCGGGGATTTCCTGATGTCCGCGGGGTCCGGGCGAAGCGGGAAGGTGGAATGCCGCGCCCGAATGATCCGGAAGTGGCATGGCCCTACACCGTGCTGCCAGTCAACGCCCGGCATCCTCCCTTGTCAACGCGGTGTCGACACTGAGGAGTTGGGGGAGCTGAGCAGGGGCCGCCGGGTGAACGGAGCCGCGGCGGGTGGTTCGGCCGGCTCGGTCGGCGACGTCGGCAGGATGTGGTCCTCCCACCAGGACAGGGCCATCACGACGGCGAGCAGGACAAAGGGAGTTGAAGCCGGAACGATCAGCGCGTACATGCGTGCCGCCTGGTTCGGGATGCGTGCGACGCGGCGGGCAGCAGCTCGTTGCTCGCTTGAGGCACATCGGGCGCGCCGGGACCACGTGATTCCGAGCGTGTGCGGGAACGGCCTCGCTCGGGACGCGGCGAGTCCCGGCACCGATGTGCAGGGTGCGCCCCGGGAAGGAGCGCGAGAGGTGATCGACGCTGCCGGGGGCAGGGGCGGCATGGAGCGCGCTAGCCCTCGCGGCGGGTTTCCGACAGGTGTCAAGCAGCCATCCACGCCTGGCGGATGCGCTGACCTCGCACGGTATCCAGGACCGTCGGGCAGGACTACGCTCTGGTGTGAGGCCCCAGTCCCCGGTTTCGACGCAGTGTCCAACTCCCGGGGAGGCCCACCGTGTTCGTCCTGCTCCTCATCCTCATCGCCGCCCTGTTCGGCCTCGGCTTCCTTCACCCGATCTGGTGGGTGGCCGCAGCGGTGCTGGTCTACGGTGCGACCCGGCACGCCCGCGATCGTGGCGGAGGCCGGGGCCGCGGCGGCGGTTCCGATCTCGGGGACTACCGCGACTACGAGGAGCGCCGGGACCGTCAGGACCGCTGGGACCGCCGCTACAGCCGCCAGAACCGGGCGCGCTGGCAGCGCGAGGACCGTCGGGACCACGACCACCACAGGTGACTCGTGGAGGGACCTGGCAGTCATGTGTGCCGGACGGCTTCAGCCGGGCCGGGCACGTCGAACTCATTGAGAGGTGCATGTCATGCATCGCACGACCCTGTTACATGAGGACTACTGGAAGCTGCGGGCCGAGGCCACGTGGGGGAACGCAGCCGCTGGAGACGATCTCGTCGCACTGCGCGACGAGAACGATCAGCTGCGGCGGGCGCTGGCCGGCCGTGCCGTCATCGACCAGGCCCGCGGCATGATGATGGTCCTGACCCCTTGCACCCGCGGGACGGCCAGGGACCTCCTGGTCGACATCTCACGGCAGTGCCACACCAAACTTGCGGAGGTGGCCGCGGCCATGGTCGCCGCCTGGGAGGGCAAGCCGCTTCCGGAGCGGATGCAGCGGGCGCTGCGGCGTGCACTGCGGCGGCTTTACGCGGAAGCCGACGGTGCGACTCGTCCCCCCGGCCGATGAGCGGTCCAGGTAGGGAGAGGCCATGATCCACGCAGCCGACGTCCGGGAATGGCGCAACCGCGACGTCGTCGACAACGAGTCGCACAAGATCGGTGTCCTGGAGGCGGTCTACGTGGACACCACCACCGACGAACCGGCCATGGCCACGGTCGGACCGGACTGCCCACCCGGCACCGCCTGGTTTTCGTCCCCCTTCAGGACGCGATCGCCGGGCCCGACTATCTCAAGGTCGGCTACGACAGGGCACTGGTGAAGCAGGCCCCGTCGATCGGCACCGACGACGTGCTGCCCGCCGAGCAGGAGGAAGCGATCTTCAAGCACTACGGACTGCCCTACCAGGCCGGTGCGGCCGGCGAACGGCAACTGGCGCGCCGCTGACCACCTACGGACGCGACGACTGCCGTGTTCGCCGCGGCAGACGGTCGCCGGCGGGGGCTCCTTGGCGAGGGGCCCTCGCGGCCGGTGATGACGTGACGGCGGGTGGGCATGCCCAGGTCGAGGGCCCGGCGGGTGCGTGTCTGCTCTGCGTCGGGCCGCGCGAACTGGTCCCGCGCCCTGGCGAGGCCGACGTGCGGACCCTCGACTTCACCGAGCCGGCGCTCGCGTTCGGCCTCTGCGACGCGCGCGTGCAGCTTGTCGCGGATCTCGACCAGCCGCGCATTGGCGATGCAGGGCTTGCCACCAGTGTTCGGCCTCGTCCGTCAACTGGCGGCGGATCTCTCGCAGTCGCGCTGTCTCGGCGGCCAGGCAGGCGGTCATGTTCCGTCCGTTGCTTGGCCTCAGCCCTCTCCGCGCGGGCCAGCCGCTCCACGCCCTGTGGATGGAACGTTCGGGCTTCGGCGAGCGTCCAGGTCAGGCTCAGTCGGGGAGCGTCCGGGATGACGGGCGGATGCACCGCGGGGGGTCCAGTGAACGCTGGTCATCAGCCGCCTCAGCTCGCGCAACTGAACGATGGCGGCATCGCGCCCCGGCCTCCTGCTGAGAGCTTGACCAGGCCGAGGGAACGCATCCAGCCGCGCAGGGTGGTGAGGATGACGCCGCCTGGCAGCACCTGATCCAGCCAGGCGAGAGGGATGTTCCGGAAGCCGCACGTGGCGATGAGCCGGTCGTACGGGGCCTCGTCGAGGTGGCCGGCGCGGCCGTCCGCCACCACCAGGTGGGGGGTGCAGCCGGATCTGGAAAGGGCCTCGCGGGCTCGCCGCGCCACGCCCTCGTCAGTCTCGATCGACGGCACCGCCTCCTCGCGGCTGAGTCGGCCCCTTTCGAGCCGCTGCTGCACACGGGGCTCTGGAGCTGCCCAGGCTGTCCGTGCGGTCGTGATCAGCGCCTTCGTGCCTGTGACGGCTGCGGGGCCGGGGTGGCTGCTTCCGTGTGTTCTGGAGCGTCGGGTCGCTGTGTTGTTGCGATGCCGACTCGTGTTGTGCTGCGGGCCTGTGCTGCGTCGCGGGCTCGTGCGCTGGGTGCCGGCCTTGCGCTGAGGCGTTGGATGCGCCAGGTCAGTACTCGTGCGGGGCGGCGGGCGTCGTCCAGGGCGCGCTGGTCGGCGATCTGCTGGAGGAGCCGTTCCGGGTCGTGTCCGGCTGCTTCCGCCTGGGCCAGGGCGACGGTGAGAGCTGCGAAAGCGGGGTCTTCGATGATCTGCTCCGCGTGCGCGGGCACGACTTGGCGTAGGTGGCGGATCTGCCGCTCCACGGCCTGCTGGGGTGGCTGGTGCTGCGCGAGGGCGGCCAGGGGTGCGGCGGCTGCTTGGTCGTAGGCGGCCTGGAGGTGAAGCAGTGTCTGCTGGGCGGCGGCGACCTGCTGGTCGTGGTGGCGGAGCTGGTGCCAGCGGGGCGGGCGGCGATGACCACGAGGATCGCCGCGTCGAGGAACATCGCCAGGATGGCGCCGTCCTTGGGGGCGGGCTCGCGGACCATCGCCCGTACGGCGCCGCGCAGAGCACGAGCGTGGTGGTGTTCGGCGCGGATGCGGGAGCGAGTGGCGCGCTCGAACGCGGTCGCCACCTCACGCAGTTGGGGCCGCAGGGCCTGTGGAGCGAGGAGCGGGAGGGCGTCGAGGGCTTCACCGAAGGCGGCGAGGTGGGCCTGGGAGGCTTCGTCGTCGGTCTGGTCGAGGTGGTGGGGGATGCGTTCGGTGGCGGCGGTGGCCTGGTGCCAGGGGTTGGGCCTGCGCCGGCCCGGCTGCCCAGCGGGCTGCGGGTCGATGTTTTCCAGGCGCTTTTGGATACACGACCTCGACGAGCACGCCGTCGATGTGGCTCAGCAGGTGGACGAACTCCTCCACGCTGGAAGCAGCGGCCACGGCGGTGCGCACGGTGGTGCGCAGGCGTTCACGGGCGGGCTTCTCGTGGCCGGAGCGGCGGGCCTTCTCCTGCTCGGCGCGAGTGGGCCGCTTGGCGGCGGTGCGGTCACCGCGTACGACTCGAAAGAGGCCGTATTGCTTCTCGATGGCGGCGATGTGGATGTGGTCGGGGGCGTGGCGGACGGCGACCCACCGGCAGCCGTCTGGGTCACCGTCCGGCGCGATGCCGGTGGCCGCCACCACTCGGCGTCTCGCCATTCGAGAAAATCAGCTGATATGTCATCAGAGACGGCCCTTCGATGTCCCTTTCGATGGCACATCGGCGCGGCTTACGAGCTCGTGCACGGTAGGCGGTGAGACGTCGAGCCTGGATGGTTGATCATGGTCGGGTGGTGGGGAACTCGACGCGCGCGGTGATCATCGGCAATCGGCGGATCACGGGGCTGACTGCCGGAGTGATTGCTGAACTCGTCGAGGAGATCGGACCGTTGTGGCATGAGCGTCATCAGGCGAGGCTTGCCGCTCGCCCGCGGCAGAGGGCTGTGGGTGCAGGCGCGAAGTACCGGCTGGTGTTCGTCGACCGGCTGCTGGCCACGCTGGTCCATCTTCGTCACGGGGTCACCCATGATGTGGCCTGCTGGTTCGGAGCGGACCGTTCCACCGTCACCCGGGCCATCGGTGAGGTGCGGCCCCTGCTCGCCGAGCGGGGCTGCACCGTCAGCCCCGACGTGCGGCTGCGGTCTCTCGCTGAGGTTGTCGACCATCTCGGCGCGAGCGGGGCGACCGGCATCGTCGACGGTACCGAGATCCGGGTCCGTCGGCCCGCTGCCGGACGCAAGGACCGCGACAAGTTCATCTCCGGCAAGAACAAGCAGAACGCCGTCAAGTCCATGGTGGTCACGGACGGCGAAGGCCGCGTGCTGTGGTGCAGCCCGGCCCGTCCCGCAAGCTGTGCGGACATCACCCATGCCCGCCAGTTAGGGCTGGTCAACCTCTTGGCCGACGGGCCTGCAGTCGAGATCCTGGCTGATGCCGGCTACCAGGGACTGGGCGCCCAGACCGGTGGCCGGGTGGTGACACCACCGCACCGCAAGTTCAAGAAGAACGCCCCGGACTGGTACGAGGAGATGCACGAGCGCCAGCGCAAGGCGCACTCATCACGACGTATCCGTGTCGAGCACGGCATCGCCCATCTGAAGAACTGGCGGGCCCTGGCCCGCCACCTCGGCCGCCGCGAGCACATGAGCGACACCGTCCAAGCCATCGCCGGCCTGCTGTCCCACCAGCAGACCGCGGACCTGAACCCGACATGGCAGATGTGAAGCTGGGTCGCACCGAAGTTCGCGACGTCTCACCGCCTACCGTGCACGAGCTCGTTAGGGCACGCGGAGGGCACGCAACCCCCAAATTGGACTAGACAACAAACAAACCCCAGGCCGCTGACCTGGGGCTTCAATGGAGCGGGTGACGAGAATCGAACTCGCGCTCTCAGCTTGGGAAGCTGATGTTCTACCATTAAACTACACCCGCGAAAGACGCCGTTTGACCGGTGTCCGAACGCCTGGTCACTCTACCTCATCCCGGACCCCCGGCGCTGAAGCCGCGGGGTCTGAGTGCGTTTCAGGGGCGTGACGGGGCTGCGGGGGCCCGGAGTTGGGGCGTACGGTGGAGACGTGGGAGAGGGTCCGGGAGGGGCCGGAGTGCCGCCTGGAGAGTCGTTCCTTCCATCCCGTAATGTGGCATTTGTCGTCCGGCGAGCAGCAGCCGGACGCGCCTCTTGGGGAAGGGACTCCAGAACTTGATGGAGCGCACTGTCGTCCGTTGTGCCGATGGGCACGTGTTCAGCACCGCTTCGTTCCCGATGCAGCAGGCCGAGCGGCTCGGTCCCGGACGGCTCGTCCGGTGTCCACGGTGTGCCCGGCTTCGCAGCGTCGTTCCGGTGACCTTGGAGAAGCGGTAAGGGAGCAGTACCGAGGCGCGCGGGCCGACCGATGACGGTTGGTCCGCGCTCCTTGCGTATCCTCGGGGCGTGCTTCTCTCAGACAAGGACATCCGGGCCGAGATCGACGCCGGGCGGGTCCGGATCGATCCCTACGACGAATCCATGGTGCAGCCGTCCAGCGTCGACGTGCGGCTCGACCGCTTCTTCCGGGTGTTCGAGAACCACCGGTACCCCCACATCGACCCCTCCGTGGAGCAGGCGGACCTCACCCGGCTCGTCGAGCCCGAGGGGGACGAGCCGTTCATCCTGCACCCCGGCGAGTTCGTCCTCGCCTCCACGTACGAGGTCATCACGCTCCCCGACGACCTGGCCTCCCGCCTGGAGGGCAAGTCCTCCCTCGGCCGGCTCGGGCTCGTCACGCACTCCACCGCCGGGTTCATCGACCCCGGGTTCAGCGGGCACGTGACCCTGGAGCTGTCGAACCTCGCCACGCTCCCCATCAAGCTCTGGCCCGGCATGAAGATCGGCCAGCTGTGCATGTTCCGGCTCAGCTCGCCGGCCGAGTTCCCCTACGGCAGCGAGCGCTACGGCTCCCGCTACCAGGGACAGCGCGGTCCGACCGCCTCCCGTTCCTTCCTCAACTTCCACCGGACCCAGGTATGAGCGGGGCAGACGTGCGGGAGAACCTCACCTACGAAGCCTTCGGCACCGCCGTCCGCGAACTCGCGCAGACCATCGCCGACGACGGTTACGAACCCGACATCGTGCTCTCCATCGCGCGCGGCGGGGTCTTCGTGGCCGGCGGCCTCGCCTACGCCCTGGACTGCAAGAACATCCACCTGGTGAACGTGGAGTTCTACACCGGCGTCGGCACCACCCTCGACATGCCCGTCATGCTCGCCCCCGTCCCCAACGCCATCGACTTCTCCTCCAAGAAGGTCCTGATCACCGACGACGTCGCCGACACCGGCAAGACGCTCAAACTGGTCCGGGACTTCTGCCTCGACACCGTCGCCGAGGTCCGCAGCGCCGTCATCTACGAGAAGACGCAGTCGCTGGTGAAATGCGAGTACGTCTGGAAGCGAACCGACGAGTGGATCAACTTCCCGTGGAGTGTGTTGCCTCCGGTAGGGAAGTCCGGCGAGGCACCGAAGGAGAACAGGGAAGCGCTCTGACCTGCGGATTTCTAATGGTCAGTGAGAGCCCCTCGCCAGATCGGCGGGGGGCTTTTGTGTTCCGTCGACGGCTGGAGGCCGGCACTGCCGGTGGCTGGAGTGGCTGCCCTGTCCGGCTGTCACAGCTCCACTCGGGACTCCGTTGCGCGGCTCCCCTGCCGCAGCAGTACGTGCGCCGGCCTGAGTGACAGTCGCCGAAGGATGGGTTCCATGACCTTGAAGAGCGCTTCGGCGTCCGGCCCATAGGCGTACAGCACGGCTTCGCCCCCACCGAACTCATTCCCGTCAACCTCACCGACTCCCGCCTCCTCGACTGCGGCGGCCATGGCGCGCTCGGCATCGAAGACCGCTTCGCGCTCGGCGCGAGAGCCGTACTCGTCGTCACTCAATCTGTAGTGGGCGATCACGGCTTGTTCAGTGCTCTCCGGTTCGGGGAGAGCGAAGAGGGTGTCCATGAGCGCACGATCTCATCAGCGTCTGACGACACGGCTGGGACGAACGGCACCGGGCTGTCAGCCCTCACGACACCACGCATTGAAAGTCAGAAGCTTTCAACCGCTCGGGCTTTGATACGCGTGGCAGAGCTGCAGCCAGTCCGCACAAGGCCGCTGGCGACCTCAGGAGTGCTGCGGCTTCCCTCTCGGATGCACGGAAGTTCTGAGCGATCAAGTGTCAACTGGCCAGCTCCGGACCACACTTGGGCCCATAGTTGAGGCCCAGGTGGATCAAGCTGGGCCTGCCGAGGCCGTTGCCAGCCTGGCTCGTGCGAGTCGTCCTGCGCCGACCGCAAGCTCTCGTGTGATTGCGCCGACCACCAGGCAGGCTTCTGCCACCCTTGATCTTTTGTGGATACTCCCCCAAAGCAGCAGCAAATGTGGCAATCTGCTCTTGAATCAATCGATTGGAGTCGGAATGGCCTACAGCACGACAACCCTGCATATGCTCATTTCGTGTCCGGGCGATGTCACTAGGGAGGACCAGGAGGTGATTCATCGAGCGGTAAATCGCTGGAATTTTAATTATGGACGTCATTTTCAGGTGACAGTTCTGCCTATCCGATGGGGGGAGCACGCGTCCGGGGGGTTCGGTGAGCACCCTCAAGACATCATCAATCGAGAGCTGGTTGACGATGCTGACCTTGCGCTGGCAATTTTCTGGACGCGTTTGGGGACAGAGTCCGACAGAGCCGCCTCTGGAACCGCCGAGGAAATGGAACGCATGGCGCAGGCTGGAAAGACTGTGACTGTGTTGCATTGTCGCAGGCCTACAAATGATGCTGATCTTGAACAGCAGATCGCTCTACGTGAATACCTCAAGCGGATCAAGCCCAATGCGCTCGTCATGGATTATGTCACCGAGGCCGACCTCATCAGCCGTGTTGACAATGTCTTGAGCAGGCAGGCGGAAAAGTTTATCGAGAAGATCTCTGATAGTCGAAACTCTCTGGACGACATCGGAGTGTGGCCTAGCGTGGACTTTACCGAGCGAGTCGAGACGGATTCCAAGGGGAGGGTGCGAACGCGACGGTCACACTACATTGTGCTTACGAATAAGGGGAATACGCCGGCCAAGAACGTAGCTTTCAAGTTGGAACCGGATGACGGAATGGTTCTTGTCGGGGAGGATGACGTCATCGCAGTGATGGCCCCTGAATCGGAAACTCGATATCGCCTCGTTTTGACGATGGGTAGCCCTAGGCAGTTCAATTGTTCAGTCAAGTGGACTGACGTCAACGGCGAAGAGCGGGAAAACGTCGCGACGTTGAGGCCTGTCTGATCTTCGAAAGATGCTAGAATCCAGCGCTCTGATACCAAAATGGGCATGGTGTGGACAGTTGTCTCGACCGAAAGTATTTATCAGTTTTCAGATGAGAGATGCATGGGCACGCGAAGTTCTTTTGGAGGGTGTGCGTGGAATCCCTGGGGGGCTCGAAATAGTTGATCATTCCATTCGGTATCCGCTTGATGCCAATTGGAAGGATGCATGTCGTCCTCGGATTGCCGACACGCATGGGACGGTCGTGCTGGTAGGAGCCACCACGTTCGCTTCAGCCCCTGTGCAGTGGGAGATTCGGCAGACGCTGCTCCATGGGCACGAGCTGATTGGAATTCAAGTGCGAGACGGTGAAATTTATAGAATCCCCGAAAATTTGTCGCGGCGAAACGTCATGCGATGGGACTTCGTGCGCCTGTCGTCCCTAATTTCAGCGTGGGTTTGACGTGAACTATCTAGAGTCAGTTGCCAACCGGATTCTCTCCCAGATTCCTTCCGCTTTATTGCCGCAAGTGAACGGTGAAAGTCTGTGCAACTTGTATGCCTCCCTAGTCTTCACCAAGGGCGTTGACGCTACTGCTTCAGATGTCCACGATATGTGGGTAACTTGGCAAGTAGAGCAGGACGCTCATCACCCTGACCTGGTTCCGTACGATCAGTTAGCGTCGGATGTCCAGCAGCGGTATTCGCCCGTTGTTCTTATTATTCGCGAGGAGGGTAAAGCGATTTCCTCGTCCAATCGGGTATCGAGCGCGCTTACACCTTACGGACCTCCGGCGACGCAAGAAGACAGAGACAGGCTTTTTGAACTGTACAAAATCATGGTGCAGAGTTCCGAAAGTCTTGTCAGTCGAAGGCAAGGTGTAAATACATTCTTTATAACCGTCAACGGCGCGATAATTGCAGCTCTAGGATTCTTCATCAGAGCAGGAGGCGGAGAAAAGGTCAAATCTGTTGGCGTCGTATTGATCTGCCTAACTGGGCTGATTCTTTCCTTTGCATGGAAGGGCCTAATAATATCCTTCGGGCAATTAAATACGGGGAAGTTCGCTGTAATTAATCGACTTGAACGCTATCTTCCAGCGTCCATTTTTTATGCCGAATGGGAGGCGCTGGAGCGTGGGCAGAACCCTAAGGTGTACAGATCTACTACATCGCGTGAGATTTGGGCTCCGTATTTGCTTGCAGTCCTCTATGGAATCTCCGCGATCGGTTCCCTGTTGGTTGCTGTCGGCACTTGGAGGCCCTGAGCACTAGGTCGGCGGAGCGGCTTTGAGGCGCTCCACAGCAGCCAAGTTCTTCTACCAGTGCTCGGTGGTCAAAGCGCTGAGCTCGCCGCACTGACTTTAGGAAAGTCCGGCCTCGTGCCGGTCTCGCTGTTCAGATGGCGACGTGAGCAGGGCGCGCATCCTCGCGGCCGTACGCCAGTACTCGGGGGAGCACCTCGCGGAAGCGGGCGATGTCCTCGGCCGGTGCCTCAAGCACTGCCTCGATCTCTGGGTCCGCCAGGTCCAGCGCCGGGAGCGCCTCGGGGGCCAGGGAGATGCGCAGGACGTTCCCGGTCAGCTCGGCCGACCGTACGCAGCCGTATGCGGTGCCCTGGTCGGGGGTGACCACGCAGTGCGTGTCGAGTCCCAGGGAGACGTCCTGCTCGTCCGGTTCATCGGCGCTGCACTGGAACATCATGAAGAAGCCGCTGCCGTCCTCGGACTCTGCGACACCCGCCTCGATGAAGCAGTCGTAGTCGAGGTCTATCTCCGCCCCGGCAACACGGGCAACGAACCTGTAGGTCATGGCCGTGTTCTATCAGCACGTCGGGAAGGCGCCACGGTCAGCTGAGACCCAGTCGGTCCAGCCCCCCGTGGTCAGGCGGGTCGGGCAGGCGCTCGATGCGTGAGTGGGGCGCGTTGTCCCGGGCGTTGCGGTAACTCTGTGGTGAGGCGTTGGCCAACGACGTAGGCTCCCTTTGATCACCGCAACTCCCCGGGGGGACCCTTCATGCGCATGACCGCGCGCCTTGCCCTGTTCGGTACCAGCATCGCCCTGGTCGCCACCGCGACCGGTGCCACCGCCGCTCAGGCGGAGGACGGCGGTTCGGGCAACATCACGATCGACAAGGTTGTCGTCAACGGCGGCAAGCCGGTCGTGGTCGGTACCACCGACACGGTGTACGCCAAGGTCACCGTGACCGCGTCGGACGACTCCGGCATCAAGGAGAACACGTACATCAGCGCGTTCGGCCCGACGCCCAACTACGACCAGATCTGGTTCGACGAGGACGAGATCACCTGTGCCGAGGTCAGCGCCACCACCTCGACCTGCACGGGCACGCTGACGTTCGACCCGCAGGGCGGCAGTGCCATCAACGGCAACACCGCGGCGGCCACCTGGCGGATCAGCACGCTGGTCTCGGCCCACGACTTCGACTTCATCCACCGCGACGCGGCCACCACCTTCAAGGTGCAGCGCGCCTCGAAGCTGACGGTCAACGCCTCGCCGGAGCCCGTGAAGAAGGGCAAGGCCATCACGGTCACCGGCAAGCTGTCGCGGGCCAACTGGGAGACCGGCAAGTACGCGGGGTACACCAACCAGTCGGTGAAGCTGCAGTTCCGTAAGAAGGGCTCCAGCACCTACACCACCGTCAAGACGATCAAGAGCAACTCCACGGGCGAGCTGAAGACGACCGTCACCGCCTCCACCGACGGCTACTTCCGTTACAGCTTCGCGGGCACCGTGACCACCCCCGCGGTCTCCGCCACGGGTGACTACGTCGACGTGCAGTAGCACATGCAGTAGCCGAAAAAGAGGGGCTCCCCCACCGGGGAGCCCCTCCTCTCGTGTTCGGCGCCTCCCCGAACGTCAGAACGTGCCCAGCTTCACGATCGACAGCAGTGCGATCAGCTGGATCGACGCGGCGCCCAGCGCCTTCGGCCAGGGCAGGTCGTGGGACTTGGCGACCATGAGCGTGAGCAGGGCGCCCGCCGCGACCCAGGTGGCCCAGCCGAGGGCCTGCACGAAGGTCGCGTCGCCGCCGAAGAACATGGCGAAGACCAGACGCGGGGCGTCCGTCAGCGACATGATCAGCATCGACAGGCCCACCGTGGGCTGCCAGGCGCCGTCGCCGCCGAGCTGGCGGGCCAGTGTGTGGGTGACCACGCCCAGGACGAAGGACGAGAGCACCATCGCGACCGCCGTCGTCAGGACGATCGGGACCGCGTTGGACAGCGTCGCGTTGATCGCGTCCTCGCGCGCGCCGTCGAAGCCGAAGACCGCGAGCAGGCCGTAGAGGAACGTCACGATCAGGGCGGGGCCCCACATCGTGTAGTCACGCATCTGGAGGAAGGTCGGGCCGGGGGCCGTGACGATGCCCCTCAGCAGGTCCTTCCAGTGCAGCCGGGGGCCCACCGGACCGGCCGGCGGCTGGGCCGAGCCCGCGCGGTAGGTGCCGCCCTGGGTGTACGGGTCCTCGCCGACCTGGAACGCCTGGGTGTGACCCGGGTTGTTCGCCGCGTACGGGTCGTGGCCGCCGCCGGGCTGCTGCCCGTAGCCGCCGTCGCCGAAGTACTCCGGCTCGTCGTAGCCACCGCCGCCCTGGTGGCCGCCGTACCCCTGTTGCCCCGGGTGCGGGTGCGAGGGCGGCGCGGGGTAGCCGCCGTACGGCGGTCCCTGCGGGGCCTGCTGCCCGTACGGAGGTTGTTGCGGTCGCGTGTGAGGAGCGCCGTTGTCCCGGCCGCGTCCGATCCTGAATCCAGCCACGCCTTCGAACGTACCTGGTCCCCGTCGGTGACGTGCCGGGCCCGGCGGTCCGGGCCCGGCTTTGCTGCCGAGCTGTGACATCCCTTAAGGGACTTTTTCCCCAATCCCCTACGGGAGTACGGAGATCAGCCACATCCCCTACGGGAGTACGGCGATCAGCGCCGGTCCGTACGTCGCCGAAGCACGCGTCACCCCTCGGGCCCGGCTCAGTCGAGGAAGCCGCCGCCGTACTCGGGCAGGTGGACGGAGCCGGTCGCGGTCGGTGTGGTGGTCGTGCCGCGCAGCAGCAGGGCGTCCTCGGACGCGCCCACCGCCAGGTCGGCCCTGCCGTCCCGGGTCAGGTCGCGCAGGCGGACGGCGGAGCCGAAGGAGGTGTACGCGTCGGCCGGGCCGAGCACCGTCTGCGGGATCCAGGTGGAGCGGCTGCCGACGAGGCCGCCGGAGCCGCCGCGGAAGACGTGGACGCCGCCCTGGTCCGTCCGGCCGTCGACGTCCTCGTGCGGGACGCCGACCGCGAGGTCCGCGTAGCCGTCGCCGTCGGTGTCGGCGGCGGAGACGGAGTAGCCGAAGTTGTCGTCCGCCTCGGGGCTGCCGGAGACGCCGGAGGAGGCCTGGTTGTACGTCATCGAGCCGCTCGGGCCCGCGGAGCCGCCGCGCCAGACGCTGACGATGCCCTTGCCGTCGTTGTTGTCGGGCAGGCCCACGGCGATGTCGCCGTAGCCGTCCTTGTCGAAGTCGCCGATCGCCGCGGTCCAGGGGGCGCTGATGTACGTCTTGGACGCGCCCGACGTCAGGCCGCCCGAGGCGCCCTTGAGGAACCAGACGCGGGGGACGGGCCGGTCGTCGACGAACTGCTCGCCGAGGATCACCAGGTCCGTCCTGCCGTCCCCGTTGACCTCGCCGGCGGCGAGGCCGGAGGAGTACCAGCCCTGGCCCGCCTTGTCGATCTTGCTGACGCTGCCGGTCGTGCCGGACCTGGTGAAGCCGCCGCGGTACAGCCAGGTCTCCTGGCCGCCGATGGCCGCGAGGTCGGGCGAGCCGTCGCCGTTGAAGTCGCCGGTGGCGAGGTCGCTGCCGAAGTGGCTGCCGGCGCCGGACCTCGGCGCGAGGGTGGTGCCGCCGGACAGGCCGGACCGGGAGCCCCAGACGATGGTGACGGTGCCGCGGTACGCGACGCTGCCGACCTTCTCCATGGGGTTGCCGACGACCAGGTCGGCGTACCCGTCCTTGTCGAGGTCGGCGCTCGCGATCGACTCGCCGAAGGTGTCGTCGTCCTCGCCGGTGCCGGGGACGCCCGCACTGTCCTGGTGGACGACCTGGGGGTGTGCGGTGTCCAGGCCGCTCGCGGTGCCGTAGACGACGGTGACGGCGCCGCCCGTCCAGCCGCCGGGGCCGGAGACCCCGCTGTACTGGTGGCGGTACGCCAGGTCCCGGTAGCCGTCGCCGTTGAAGTCGTCGTAGTGCTTGGCGACCGCCGCGGACGCCGGGGCCGCGAGGAACAGCGGGGTCAGCCCGGTCGCCACGAGGGTGGCGGTCAGGGCTGCCGCGGTGCTGGTGCGCATGAGTGCTCCTGAGAGGGGTCAGCCGGTGAGGCCGGTACCGAAGCCACTGGTCGTGCCCGGGGGAGCGGCGCCGACGTCCTGGCGCGTGCGCTCGCCGGGCTCCGGGACCGTGCGGGGTGGTGGGGCCGGGCCCGTCGTGACGGGCCCGACCCCGAGGTCGTACGAGGAGGCGGTACGGCCGCTCAGTCGGCGAAGTTGGCGCCGAAGACCGGGTTGCCCGTGGTCGACACGCCCGAGGCGCTCGGCGAGACCGAGCGGGAGCCGGTCGTGGTGATCTTCGTGCCGTTGGAGGGCAGGTAGAGAATCGCGCCGTCGGCGTCGTTCTCGTACGAGCCGGCGATCAGGTCGGCCCTGCCGTCGCCGGTGACGTCGTCGAGCTTGACGTCGGCGCCGAGCGCGTCGTTCTTCTCGTCCTCGCCGGGGACGCCCGCGGTGGACTGGGCGAAGAACTGGGCGCCGGAGGAGGTGTTCAGGCCCGAGGCCGAGCCGTACAGGACGGTGACCGCGCCGGCGTCCGTGACCCCGTCGATGTTCTCGCCGGCCACGCCGACCACGAGGTCCTGGAAGCCGTCGCCGTTGATGTCGCCGAGGTCCAGCTCGTAGCCGAAGTAGTCGTTCTTCTCGGAGGTGCCGGGGACGTTGCCGGTGTTCTGGGTGATGCCGGTGACCGAGCCGGCGCCGCTCGCCGAGCCGTAGGTGACCCACACCTTGCCGCCGTCGGCGCCGCCGGGGTAGGTGACCTGGCCGTTGTCGGTGGTGCGGTTCCAGTACATGCCGGAGACGATGTCGCCGAAGCCGTCGTGGTCGATGTCGCCGATCGCGGTGATCGCGCCGGGCTTCAGCTGCTGCGCGGACGCCACGGACAGGCCGTTCGCGGTGCCGGGGATCAGGTAGTTGGTGTTCCAGCCGTAGTCGGTCTCGGTCTCGTACCCGTCGACGACGAGGTCGGTGCGGCCGTCGCCGTTGACGTCACCGGCGGTGAGGTTGAGCGGGCCGCGGGCGGTGCCGCCGGACTGGATCGGCGGCTTGATGGTGGACCGCCCGGCGACGGCGGTGCCGCTCGTGCTGATGCCGCCCTTGAAGACGTAGATCGTGCTGGAGGTGTTGCCCACCGCCAGGTCGTCCCTGTTGTCGCCGTCGTAGTCGCCGGCGGCGAGGTTCTTGGCCCACAGGTCGTGCGAGGACGGGGCCGGGTCGGAGACGGTGACGCCCTTGCCGGTGATGCCGTTCGCCGAGCCCCACAGCACGACGAGGGTGCCGCCGTCGACGTCGCTGCCGACGTCCTCGTAGGACGCGGAGACGGCGATGTCGTCGTAGCTGTCGCCGTTGAAGTCGCCGTACGCGGTCTCGGAGCCGAAGTAGTCGTTCGTCTCGGCCGTGCCGGGCACGCCGGCGGTGTCCTGGCTGATCACGGAACGCTTCGCGGAGGACACGCCGGTGGCCGTGCCGTACAGGACGACCAGCTGGCCGGCGCCCTTCTTGCCGTTCACGTAGCCGCCCGAGGCGGAGAAGGCCACGTCGCCGATGCCGTCGCCGTTGAAGTCGGCCTGCGGGACGGTGGTGGAGTCCGCGGCCGTCGCGGTGGCGGCCGAGAACGTGAGCAGACCGCCCGTCAGCGCGGCCGCGGTGGCCGTCGCGAGGGCGAGTCGCAGAGCGTGCTTGTGCATGCGGGGTCTCCTGCTGCATGCGGGGACGCCGCGTGGGGCGTCCCGCAGTCGATGGGGGCGGATCGACCGTGTTCACCGGGAGTTGTCCTCGGGTACACGGGTCGGTCGGCGATCAGGAGACCTTTGCCGATACTCAAGGGTTGTGCGTGAGTTCGGTAAATTTCTGTTCCCCCTGAGGCGGGGGAGCGTGCCGAGGCGCGGTGGCCCCGCGGCTCACCCCGTCAGGAACGCGGACGTCGAGAAGGTGACCGTCGGCTCGGTGGCCACCAGCCCCTTCTTCGTCCCGGGGAAGACGGCGACGCTGTCCTTCGTCTCGCCCTGGTACGTCCGGGCCACGAGGTCCGCCCGACCGTCCCCGTCGAAGTCGCCGAGGGCCAGGACCCGGGTGGTGCCCACCGCGCCCGGGTCGACGGTGACCAGGCCCGAGGCCGTCAGCCCGCTCTCGCGGCCCGGGAAGACCTTGATCCGCGAGCCGCTGGAGACGAGTTCGGCCAGGCCGTCGCCGTCGAGGTCGGCGGCGTCGAGCATGGAGCCGGGGGAGGGGAGGGCGGCGCGGGTGGCGGTCGGCAGGTCGTAGCGCAGGGCGGTGCCGCCCATCGCGCCGATCGCCGCGTCCAGGGCCTTGCCCCTGCCGAAGCGGCCAAGGGCGACGTCGATGCCGTCCGGCAGGACCGTGCCGGTGCGGGTCGGGCCGGTGGGGCCGCCGAGGACGAGGGCGGAGCCGGCGGTGCCTTCCGCGGTGCGGACCACCAGGTCGTCGTAGCCGTCCCCGTTCACGTCGGTCGCCGGGCCCGTGGGGATCTCGCCGGGTGCCTGGACGGGGGCGGCGGCCGCCTGCGGGGCGCCCTCGCGGGTGAACGGACCGCGCAGGTAGGTGAGCCGGGAGCCGGAGGCGTGCAGCACCAGGTCCGTCGCGTCGTCGCCGTCGAAGTCGCCGCACACCGGCTGGTCCGGCCAGTCGTTGCCGGCCCGGGCGCGGTCCGGGACGGTGAGCTTGACCGCCTTGCCGGTCAGGCCGGACGGGGAGCCGAAGAGGACCTGGAGCGGGACCGGGGGGCGGCCCTGGCCGTCGTAGGGCGGGTCGGTGGAGACGACGAGGTCGGTGAAGCCGTCGCCGTCGAGGTCGCAGGTGGCCTCCGCCTCGAAGACGGCCGGCACCTGCCCCTTGGTCGCGGCGGCCTGCCTCGCCGGGCTGAGCAACTGCCGCGCCCCCGGCGTCAGTCCGCGCGCGCCGCCGTAGACGATCCCGATGCCGGCGTCGTCCGCGTGGGCCTGCGCCTTGACCAGGTCGTCGAGGACGAGGTCGCGGTGGCCGTCGCCGTTGAAGTCGTCGGCGGTCCGGCTGCCCTCGCCGCGCGGCACGGGCAGCTTCGCGGGGGCCTTCGCGGAGCGTACGGCCGGGGTGCGGTCGGCGCTCCCGGCGGGCTGGGTGGGTCCGCAGGACGTCAGGAGGAGCGCACCGCACACCACCGCCGTGATCGCCCCGGCTCTTCGCACGCGCACCGCACACCTCGTCAGCATCATCGACAACGAACCCCGTAATCATGCACGCGTTCGAGCCCGGGGATAAGGGGGAGTCAGGCCGGGTTCCCGGGGCGGGAGATGCCGGTCGGGGTGCACGACGACGCCCCCCGCACCCGGAAGGGCGTGGGGGGCGTCCTGGGCCTGTCGTGCCGGAGGGCCTACTTCACCGGCTCCGACTCCGGCTCCGGCTCGCTCTCGGTCTCCGCCGCGTCCTCGGGGTCGACCGGGGTCTTGACGGACTCCAGCAGGAGCTGGGCGACGTCGACGACCGTGACGGACTCCTTGGCCTTGCCCTCGTTCTTCTTGCCGTTCACCGAGTCGGTCAGCATGACCAGGCAGAACGGGCAGGCCGTCGAGACGATGTCGGGGTTCAGGGACAGGGCCTCGTCGACGCGCTCGTTGTTGATGCGCTTGCCGATCCGCTCCTCCATCCACATCCGCGCGCCACCGGCGCCACAGCAGAAGCCGCGCTCCTTGTGGCGGTGCATCTCCTGCTGGCGCAGGCCCGGGACGGCCGTCATGATCTCGCGCGGCGGCGTGTAGATCTTGTTGTGGCGGCCCAGGTAGCACGGGTCGTGGTAGGTGATCAGCCCGTCCACCGGGGTGACCGGCAGCAGCTTGCCCTCGTCGATGAGGTGCTGGAGCAGCTGGGTGTGGTGGATGACCTCGTAGTCGCCGCCGAGCTGCGGGTACTCGTTGCCGAGGGTGTTGAGGCAGTGCGGGCAGGTCGCGACGATCTTCTTCGCGGACCTCGGCTTCGCGGACTCGGGCAGGACCTTGCCCTCGTCGTCCGTCTCCTCGCCGAACGCCATGTTCAGCGCCATGACGTTCTCCATGCCGAGCTCCTGGAAGAGGGGCTCGTTGCCGAGGCGGCGGGCGGAGTCACCGGTGCACTTCTCGTCGCCGCCCATGATCGCGAACTTCACGCCCGCGATGTGCAGCAGCTCGGCGAACGCCTTGGTGGTTTTCTTCGCGCGGTCCTCCAGGGCGCCGGCGCAGCCGACCCAGTAGAGGTACTCGACCTCGGTGAGGTCCTCGATGTCGCGGCCGACGACCGGGATCTCGAAGTCGACCTCCTTCGTCCACTCCAGGCGCTGCTTCTTGGCCAGCCCCCAGGGGTTGCCCTTCTTCTCCAGGTTCTTGAGCATCGTGCCCGCCTCGGACGGGAACGCGCTCTCGATCATCACCTGGTAGCGGCGCATGTCGACGATGTGGTCGATGTGCTCGATGTCGACCGGGCACTGCTCGACACAGGCGCCGCAGGTGGTGCAGGACCACAGGACGTCCGGGTCGATGACGCCGTTCTCCTCGGCGGTGCCGATCAGCGGGCGCTCGGCCTCCGCGAGGGCCGCGGCGGGCACGCCGGCCAGCTGCTCCTCGGAGGCCTTCTCCTCGCCCTCCATCGTCTTGCCGCCGCCCGCCAGCAGGTAGGGCGCCTTGGCGTGCGAGTGGTCCCGCAGCGACATGACGAGCAGCTTCGGGGAGAGCGGCTTGCCGGTGTTCCAGGCCGGGCACTGCGACTGGCAGCGACCGCACTCGGTGCAGGTCGAGAAGTCCAGCAGGCCCTTCCAGGAGAACTGCTCGACCTGGGAGACGCCGAAGACGTCGTCCTCGCCCGGGTCGGTGAAGTCGATCGGCTTGCCGCCGGAGGTCATCGGCTGGAGCGCGCCGAGGGAGCTCGCGCCGTCCGCGTTCCGCTTGAACCAGATGTTCGGGAATGCCAGGAACCGGTGCCAGGCCACGCTCATGTTGGCGTTGACCGAGACGACGATCATCCAGATGAAGGAGACGGTGACCTTGATCCCGGCGAACAGGTAGACCAGCGTCTGGAGCGTGGAGACGTCGAGCTTGCGGAAGGCGGCGACCAGCGGGTACGAGGCGAAGAACGCGGCCTCGTAGTGGTCCACGTGGTGCAGCGCGCCCTCGAGGCCGCGCAGGACGTAGATCACGATGCCGATGGTGAGGATGACGTACTCGACGAAGTACGCCTGCCAGGCCTTGGAGCCGGCGAAGCGGGACTTGCGACCGGGGCGCGAGGGCAGGTTCAGCAGGCGGATCGCGATGAGCACCGCGATACCGAGGCCGGTCATCACGGTGATGAACTCGACGTACATCTCCCAGGGCAGGAACCCGCCGATGACCGGCAGGACGAAGTCCGCCTGGAAGAGCTGGCCCATCGCCTGGCCCAGGATCGGGATCAGGGTCAGGAAGCCGATCGCCACGAACCAGTGGGCGACGCCCACGACGCCCCAGCGGTTCATCCGCGTGTGGCCGAGGAACTCCTTCACCAGCGTCACACTGCGCTGGTAGGGGTTGTCGACCCGGACGCCGGCGGGCAGTGGCTGGCCGAGCATGAAGAACCGGACGAACTGGGCGATGACGCGTGCGAACAGTGCCACGCCGACCACGGTCAGGACCAGCGACACGATGATCGCGGCGAGTTGCATGTCGGGGCTCCTCGGGCCTGCGATGGTTTCTCAGAGCGAGATTACTAAGCGGTAACTTATGCAGTTCTACGAGAGTACCCGTATCAGCCTCCGCACTGTAGCCAGCCGTGCGGTGATCTGTGTCGCTGAGGGTTGCCTTAAGAACTGACCGTGTTATTCGTACCAAATTGGTACATGTAGCACTAATTTAGACCCGTGCTCTACGGGATCGCCGCCGCCACGACCGCCCTTCTTCTCGCCGCGGTCCTCACCGCCCTGCTCCGGACGGCCGCGCTGCGGCTGGGCGTCGTCGACCGGCGACGGCCGCAGCGCAAGGTGCCGCTGTTCGGCGGGGTGGCCGTGGTCCTCGCCACCTGCCTGGTGGCGGTGGCCGCGGGTCGCCTGGGTGCGGCGCCCCTCGACGGCGGGGTCGGCGACCTGCTCGCCGCCGGGGCCGCCGTGGCCGCGCTGGGCCTGGTCGCGGACATCCGGCGGATTAAGCCGCGCGTGCTCGTCGTGGGGACGGCGGTGGCGGCGGCCTGGGTCGTGCCGTACGAGGAGACCGGGTTCGCCGGAGGGGTGCTCGCCGTCGGCTGGATCGTGTTCGTTGCCCTCGGTTTCCGGGCCCTGGACCACGCGGACGGGGTGGTCGGGACCGTCGGGGTCGTCACCGCCTTCGGGGCCGGGGCCTGTGCCGCCGTCGAAGTGATGGACGGGCTCGCGGTGCTGCTGAGCGTGCTGGCCGCCGCGCTGACCGGGTTCCTCATGCACAACTGGCCCCCCGCGCGCGTGGGGCTCGGCGCCTGCGGGTCGCTGTTCACCGGGTTCGTGCTCGCCTCGGCGGCCGTGGTGACCCGCGCCGGGTACGGACTCGGGTCCACCGCGGCGGTGTTCGGGGCGCTCGCCGTGGTGGCCGGCGCCGACGTCGCGCTGGTGCTGCTGTCCCGGCGGCTGACCGGCCGCTGCGGGCCCGACCATCTCGCCCACCGGCTGCGGCGGCTCGGACTGACCCCGCCGGGTGTCGCGGTCCTGCTCGGTCTGGCCGCCGTCTCGGGGGTACTCGTCGCCGTCCTGGTCCACCTCGGCCGGATCGGCGCGTCCGGGGCGCTCTGGGTGGGCGCCGGCGCCCTGGTCGCCGTGCTGGGACTGCTGCGTATCAAGCCTTCCAGCTCGCCTCGACCCGTATCGGCGCAGGTCAGAGGCCAGTTGCGTGTAAGGAACGGATAAGAGTTGAGTCTTGGTGACTCAGGTCTGTTGACCGCATGGGATACGTCAGGCACACTTGAGTCCGTTCCACTCAAGTCAGCTGGAGGAAATCACCATGGCACGTGCGGTCGGCATCGACCTGGGCACGACTAACTCCGTCGTCAGCGTTCTGGAGGGCGGCGAGCCCACCGTCATCACCAACGCCGAGGGTGCCAGGACCACGCCGTCCGTCGTCGCCTTCGCGAAGAACGGTGAGGTGCTGGTCGGCGAGGTGGCCAAGCGCCAGGCAGTCACGAACGTGGACCGGACCATCCGCTCCGTCAAGCGCCACATGGGCACGGACTGGAAGATCGAGCTCGACGGGAAGCCCTTCAACCCGCAGCAGATCTCCGCGTTCATCCTTCAGAAGCTGAAGCGGGACGCCGAGGCCTACCTGGGCGAGAAGGTGACCGACGCGGTCATCACCGTCCCGGCGTACTTCAACGACTCCGAGCGCCAGGCGACGAAGGAAGCCGGTGAGATCGCCGGTCTCAACGTCCTTCGCATCGTCAACGAGCCCACCGCGGCCGCGCTCGCCTACGGCCTCGACAAGGACGACCAGACGATCCTCGTCTTCGACCTCGGTGGCGGCACCTTCGACGTGTCCCTGCTGGAGATCGGCGACGGCGTCGTCGAGGTGAAGGCCACCAACGGTGACAACCACCTCGGTGGTGACGACTGGGACCAGCGTGTCGTCGACTACCTGGTGCAGCAGTTCAAGTCCGGTCACGGCGTGGACCTCGCCAAGGACAAGATGGCCCTCCAGCGCCTCCGCGAGGCCGCCGAGAAGGCCAAGATCGAGCTGTCCTCCTCCACGGAGACCTCGATCAACCTGCCCTACATCACCGCCTCCGCCGAGGGCCCGCTGCACCTGGACGAGAAGCTCACCCGGGCTCAGTTCCAGCAGCTGACCGCGGACCTGCTGGAGCGCTGCAAGACCCCGTTCTTCAACGTCATGAAGGACGCCGGCGTCTCCATCAACGAGATCGACCACGTCGTCCTCGTCGGTGGCTCCACCCGGATGCCCGCCGTGGCCGAGCTCGTGCGCGAGCTCACCGGTGGCAAGGACGCCAACAAGGGCGTCAACCCGGACGAGGTCGTCGCCATCGGCGCCGCCCTCCAGGCCGGTGTCCTCAAGGGTGAGGTCAAGGACGTCCTGCTCCTCGACGTCACGCCGCTGTCGCTTGGTATCGAGACCAAGGGCGGCATCATGACCAAGCTCATCGAGCGGAACACGACGATCCCGACCAAGCGGTCCGAGATCTTCACCACCGCCGAGGACAACCAGCCCTCCGTGCAGATCCAGGTCTACCAGGGCGAGCGCGAGATCGCGGCGTACAACAAGAAGCTCGGGATGTTCGAGCTCACCGGTCTGCCGCCGGCCCCGCGCGGTGTCCCGCAGATCGAGGTCGCCTTCGACATCGACGCCAACGGCATCATGCACGTGACCGCGAAGGACCTGGGCACGGGCAAGGAGCAGAAGATGACCGTCACCGGTGGCTCCTCGCTGCCGAAGGACGAGGTCAACCGGATGCGCGAAGAGGCCGAGAAGTACGCGGAGGAGGACCACGCCCGCCGCGAGGCCGCCGAGTCCCGCAACCAGGGCGAGCAGCTCGTCTACCAGACGGAGAAGTTCCTCAAGGACAACGAGGACAAGGTCCCCGGCGAGGTCAAGACCGAGGTCGAGGCCGCCGTCGAGGAGCTGAAGACCGCGCTCAAGGGCGAGGACACCGCCGAGATCCGCACCGCCACCGAGAAGGTCGCCGCGGTCTCCCAGAAGGTCGGCCAGGCCATGTACGCCGACGCCCAGGCCGCGCAGGCCGCCGGTGGCGCCGACGCCGGTGCCCCGCAGGACAAGGCGGACGACGACGTCGTGGACGCCGAGATCGTCGACGACGAGCGCAAGGACGGTGCCGCGTGACCGAGGAGACCCCGGGCTTCGAGGAGAAGCCCGACGTCCCCTCCGGCGCGACCCCCGACGACGCCGAGCCGAAGGCCGCCGACCCCTCCTCCCCGGAGGCGGAGGCGGCCCCGGCCGGGGACGCAACAGCCCAGATCGCCGGTCTGACGGCCCAGCTGGACCAGGCCCGCAAGGCGCTCGAGGAGCGCACCGCGGACCTCCAGCGGCTCCAGGCCGAGTTCCAGAACTACCGCCGCCGTGTGGAGCGGGACCGGGTCACGGTCAAGGAGGTCGCCGTCGCGAACCTCCTGACCGAACTCCTTCCCGTGCTCGACGACATCGGCCGCGCACGCGAACACGGTGAACTCGTCGGCGGCTTCAAGGGCGTCGGGGAGTCGCTGGAGACCGTCGCGGCGAAGATGGGCCTGCAGCAGTTCGGCAAGGAGGGCGAGCCCTTCGACCCGACGATCCACGAGGCCCTGATGCACAGCTACGCGCCGGACGTCACCGAGACGACCTGCGTCGCGATCCTCCAGCCGGGGTATCGCATCGGCGAGCGCACCATCCGCCCCGCGCGGGTGGCGGTCGCCGAACCGCAGCCGGGCGCGCAGACGGTCAAGGCCGAGGAGGGTTCCTCCGAGGCCGGTGACGACAAGGACAACGGCCCTGAGGAGGGCTGACGTAGACACCGAGCGGAACCGCGGAAAGGGGGCGCGTCGAGGATGAGCACCAAGGACTTCATCGAGAAGGACTACTACAAGGTCCTCGGCGTCCCCAAGGACGCCACCGAGGCCGAGATCAAGAAGGCGTACCGGAAGCTCGCCCGCGAGTTCCACCCGGACGCCAACAAGGGCAACACCAAGGCGGAGGAGCGCTTCAAGGAGATCTCCGAGGCGAACGACGTCCTCGGCGACCCCAAGAAGCGCAAGGAGTACGACGAGGCCCGCACCCTCTTCGGCAACGGCGGTTTCCGCCCGGGGCCGGGCGCGAGCGGCGGCTCCTTCAACTTCGACCTGGGCGACCTCTTCGGAGGCGCCCAGGGCGGCGGTCAGGGAGCCGGCGGCTTCGGCGGCGGCATCGGCGACGTCTTCGGGGGCCTGTTCAACCGGGGCGGCACGGGCACCACCCGTACCCAGCCCCGGCGCGGCCAGGACATCGACACCGAGGTCACGCTGAGCTTCACCGAGGCCATCGAGGGTGCCACCGTCCCGCTGCGGATGTCCTCGCAGTCCCCCTGCAAGGCCTGTTCCGGCACCGGCGACAAGAACGGCACACCGCGGGTGTGCCCGACCTGCGTCGGCACCGGCCAGGTGGCCCGGGGTTCGGGCGGCGGCTTCTCGCTGACCGACCCCTGCCCGGACTGCAAGGGCCGCGGACTGATGGCCGAGCACCCCTGCCTGGAGTGCAAGGGCAGCGGCCGCGCCAAGTCCTCGCGGACGATGCAGGTCCGTATCCCCGCCGGGGTGACGGACGGTCAGCGCATCCGGCTGCGCGGCAAGGGCGCACCGGGCGAGCGCGGCGGTCCGTCCGGTGACCTGTACGTCACCGTGCACGTCGACGCGCACCCGGTCTTCGGCCGCAAGGGCGACAACCTCACGGTCACCGTCCCGGTGACCTTCACCGAGGCGGCACTCGGCGGCGAGGTCAAGGTCCCCACCCTGGGCGGGCCCGCCGTGACGCTGAAGCTGCCGCCGGGCACGCCCAACGGCCGCACCATGCGCGCCCGGGGCAAGGGCGCGGTCCGCAAGGACGGCACCCGCGGCGACCTGCTGGTCACCGTCGAGGTGAGTGTCCCGGCGGATCTGACGGGGAAGGCTCGTGACGCACTCGAGGCGTATCGCGAGGCGACCGCGGGCGAGGACCCGCGGGCGGAGCTGTTCCAGGCCGCGAAGGGAGCTTGATGGAGATGGACGGCCGTCGACGCAACCCGTATGAACTGACCGAGGAAACCCCGGTCTACGTCATCTCGGTGGCTGCCCAGCTGTCCGGTCTGCATCCGCAGACACTGCGCCAGTACGACCGGCTCGGCCTGGTCTCCCCGGACCGCACCGCGGGCCGGGGCCGGCGCTACTCGGCCCGCGACATCGAACTGCTGCGCACCGTCCAGCAGTTGTCGCAGGACGAGGGCATCAACCTGGCCGGTATCAAGCGCATCATCGAGCTGGAGAACCAGGTCGCCGCGTTGCAGTCGAGGGTGGCCGAACTCCAGGCCGCCGTCGAGGGCGCCGCCGCGGCCATGCAGCAGCGCGAGGCGGCGGTCCACGCCTCGTACCGCCGTGACCTGGTGCCGTACCAGGAGGTGCAGCAGACCAGCGCACTGGTGGTGTGGCGTCCCAAGGGGCGCCAGGACTGACACGCAGGCAGGTGAAAGGGGCCCGGAGGGATGAACCTCCGGGCCCCTTCACGTGTGCCGGCTCAGAGCCAGGAGTCCCAGATGCCGTACGCCGTCGGTGTGGACGCGGCCTCCGCGCCGGCGGCGTCCAGGCGGACCACGCGGTAGTAGTACAGGCCCAGCGTGTCCTCGTGGACCGTCTTGTCCATGAAGTACACGGCGTCGCCCGCAGTGCCCTCGGCGAGGGTGGCATAGGCGGCCGAGGCCGGGTCCCAGCGCTCCACGCGGTAGCTCGCGAACCGGCCGCAGTCACCGAGGCCGGAGCTCTCGGAGCAGCCGACGTACAGCTCCGGGTACTGGTCCTCGCGGATCGTGGTCCCCGTCCAGCCCGGCGGCCGGGTGTCGGGCAGGGTGACGGAGAGCTCGGCGGGGTGGAAGGCCTCGGGCCCCGCCCACCAGTCGATCAGGGGGGAGCCGTCCGTGGCGGCCACCTTGTAGGTGTGCGCGGCGCCGTCGGGGACCGTCGGGCAGAGGATCTCGGTCTCGGCCAGGGAGTCACCCGTCCAGCAGTTCTGCTCCCATACCGTCTCGCCGGTCCCCGGGTCCGTGACGCCCTGCCACACCTTGTAGCCGGTGACGTCGTCGTCGGCCGGCGGCGTCCAGGTCAGGCGCACCCCGAGCGGGATCTGCTCGGCGTCCAGGTTCTCCACCGGGGCCGGGCGCTCGGTGTCCGGGGTGGTCGCGGTGGCGGCGGGGCCGGGCCGCGACTCATGGCCGTACGGGTCGATCGTCACGACGGTGTAGTCGTACGTCGTCTCGGAGGCACCGGAGACGTCCCAGCAGACGCCGTTGATCTGCCGGGGACCGGCGTAGTCGGGGGCGTCGCCGGTGTTCCAGGTCCAGTACGTCCTGGGGTCCGTCAGAGGCAGGTCCCGCGAGTCGTTGGGCTTGCAGGCGGTCACCGTGCTGCTCTCGCCGGTCGCCCTGTCGGTGCGGACGATCCGGTAGGTCAGCAGCGGCTCGTCCTCGCCGTAGGTCCACGGGTCGGCGCTGCTCCACTCGATCATCACGCCCTCGCCGAACCGGGCCGCGGTGGTGCGGAACGGTGCGATGGCTTCGGGCCGGTCCGCCATCGTCAGCGTGACCTCCACGGGCGCGGCGGCGTTGCCCTTCGCGTCCACCGAGCGCACCGCGTACCGGTAGCTGTCGGCGACCGCGAGCAGTTGGCGCGGCACGGCCTCGGTCCCGGTGGTGGTGGTCGGGGTGGTGCCGCCCTTGGCACCGGGCAGCGCGTCGAGCCAGCCGCCGGTCGCCGGGTCGTACTGGAGGACCTGGTAGGAGGCGGCCCCGTCGACGGCCGACCACAGCAGGTGCGGAACGCCCGACCGGTACGCGACGCGCGCGTCGGCCGCGGTCGCGGGCGGTGTCCGGTCCGAGGTGGTGAAGGTGGCGGCGGGCGAGTACGCCGACCAGTTCCCCACGGCGTCCCTGGCCCGGCCCCGGTAGGTGACCTTGCTGCCGTCGGCGGCGCGACCGGTGTCGCAGATCGCGGCCTTGGTGCCGGTGTACACGGTGGCCCAGGTGCTGGTGGCGGGGTCGAGGCGCTGCATCTCGTACAGGGCGATGTCGGCCTTGTTCTGCGCGGTCGTGACCAACTCCGGGGCCGCGTAGGGCTGGTCCACCGGGCAGGCGTCCATCTCGACGAAGGGCGCGGCGGGCGGGGTGGTGTCCACGCTGGTGACCGTCTGGTCGGCGGTGCCGGCCGAGACGTTGCCCGCCTTGTCGTAGGCGCGGACCTCGTAGGAGTAGCTCGCGCCGGTGGGCGGAGGGGTGTCCGTGTACGAGGTGGAGGTGGTCGTGGCGAGCGCCTTGCTGCCGAAGGAGGTGCCCTGGAGCCGCCGGTAGACCTTGTACCCGGCGAGGTCCATCTCCTTGTTCCTCGCCCAGGTGAGCTTGGCGCGGTTGCCGCTCTTGTCGTACGAGACGGAGATCCCGGCCGGGGTGAGGGGCTTGGTCGTGTCGACGGTGGCGGAGGTGCGGGGTGTGTAGGCGAACTTGATTTTGGCGGGGCCGGTCCAGTTGACGTGGTCGACGCGCAGGGTGTGCTTGCCCTGCGGAATTGTCACGTTGACGGTCTTGCTCACCGTGGACGTGACGTTCTTCCAGAGGTCGATCTTGCGGACGCCGTCGACGTAGACCCTGATGCCGTCGAGTCCGGAGGCGGTGAGGGCGAAGGGGCCGCCGGAGCCGAAGTCGCGGGTCATGGACCAGCGGACGCCGAAATTGTCCGACGGCAGACCGGAGGCGGGAGCGCCGGACCAGCTCTGGTCGATCGCGCTGTCGCAGTCCGTCTTCTTCGGGGTGCCGGAGAAGCTCGTGTTCGCGAAGAATTGCCGTGTGAACACCGGCGAGGCGCAGGTGGTCGCGGCGGAGGCGGGCGTGAGCGTGAGCAGGGTGCCCGCGGTGGCGAGTACGACGGCGGTCGCGGCAGCCGCGGTCGTACGTCTGGCTGGGTTCATGCGGTCCTTCGGTCCTGATGTAGCGACGGGAGAGATCACCGTCGTCGCAACAGGACCGTTAAGCGCACCGATTGGTTGTACGGCGGGTCTCAGGGAAACACGTCGAAGACCATCTCGGCGGCCGTCGCCCACATCGACTCCCCGCCCGTGCCGAACGCGGCGGCCAGCGCGTAGCCGACCGCCGCGTCCATGGCGTCCGGCTTGGCGTCCGACCGCCACTCGGCGGCCTTCACCTCGCCGCGGCCTTTCGAGTGGAAGTCGCCCAGCCGCCGCCCGTCGCGCAGGAGCCGGCTGTCCGGCATGGAGTGGGGCACCAGCCGCCAGTGCCGGCCCGCGTGCCGGGCGTCGACCCGGTACGAATGCCGGAGCAGCCGTCCCCGGCCGGGTGCCAGGGCGGCCGCCTCGCCGCCGACGCTGAGGATGAGCAGACCGGCGTTCCGGGTGCCGATGGGAGTCTCCCCGTCGTCCTTGGTGCCGGTCGCCCGGCTCAGCACGACCCGCGGGATCGCCTCGCCCTCGACGACGACTTCACCCCGCCAGGAGTCCAGGCGGACGGTGAGCGGGCCGAAGAGGGTGTCCGTGACAGAGCTTTCGCTGATGGTCATACGGTCCTCGTGAGGTCGTCAGGAGTTCGGTGCTCTGACTGTCCAGTCGCCCCCCGGCGGGGGTTCGGTTCCCTCGGCCGCCACCTCGCGACGGTTCACCCGGTGGTCTCCGGGTCCGCGAGCGGTTCGGTGACCGTGACGTAGGAGAAGGCCTCGCCGCTGGTGAAACGTGAGTTGCCGGCTTCGTCGACGGCGACGACGGCCCAGCGGACGGTCTCGCCCCGGGGGGTGTAGATCTCGTGGGAGTAGAACAGGGTCGGCTCGTCCACCCAGGACTGCCGGACCTCGCCCCACGGTTCGTACTGCCAGGCGCCGTCGACGAGAACGCCCCGGTGGACGGTGTAGTGGTCGACGTCCTCCTCGGTGTTGCGCTTCCAGACGAGTTCGATGTCGGTGCCGTTCATCGCGCCGCGCAGACCGGCCACGGCGGCCGGGGCGAGGCCGGTGGCGGGCGCGGTGCCGGTGACCGGGGCCGAGGGAGCGGATTCCTGGTCCTGGGTGTCCACGGCGGTCACCGTGTACGTGTAGGAGGTGCCCTGCCGGACGTCCGTGTCGGTGTACGAGGTCTTCGTGGGGCCGACGACCTCGTCGAAAAGCTCGCCGTCGCGGTAGATCCGGAAGAGGCCGAGGTCGCGGGTGACGGGGCTGGTGGGTGCCTTCCAGGACAGCGTGACGCCCGTGCCCGCCTGTGTGGTGGCGGTGAGTCCGGTGGGCGCGGACGGCGCCCAGTCGCCCCGCTCGACGGCGGCGGGCGCGGACTTGGCGGACCTGTTCCCGGCGGTGTCGACCGCGGTGACCCAGTAGCTGTACATGAGGCGGTCCTGGACCTTGGTGTCGAGCCATGAGGTGCCGCTCACCCTGGCCACCTGCACCACCGGTTCGTCCTGGCCGTCGGTGTCCCAGCGCCGGTGCACGAGGTACTCCGCCGCCCCCGCGACCGCCTTCCAGGACACCGTGACGCCCGGCTGGCCGTCGGCGGCCCCGACGCCGGTGGGCTTCACGGGCGGGGTCCTGTCGGCCGTGGTGACGGACTTGTCGGCGCTGCCCGCGGACGCGTTGCCGGCCTTGTCGTAGGCGCGGACCTCGTAGAGGTAGGTCGCGCCGGTCGTGGGCGGAGCGTCCGTGTACGAGCCCGCCGTGGTCGTGGTCAGCCTCTTCCAGCTGTCGTCGCCCTGGAGCCGCCGGTAGACCTTGTACCCGGCGAGGTCCATCTCCTTGTTCCTCGCCCAGGTGAGCTTGGCCTTGCCGGAGGTGGTGTCGTACGAGGCGGCGATGCCGGTCGGAGCGAGGGGCTTGGTCGTGTCGACGGTGGCGGAGGTGCGGGGTGTGTAGGCGAACTTGATTTTGGCGGGGCCGGTCCAGTTGACGTGGTCGACGCGGAGGGTGTGCTTGCCCTGGGGAATCGTCACGTTGACGGTCTTGGAGACGGTCGACGTGACGTTCTTCCAGAGGTCGATCTTGCGGACGCCGTCGACGTAGACCCTGATGCCGTCGAGTCCGGAGGCGGTGAGGGCGAAGGGGCCGCCGGAGCCGAAGTCGCGGGTCATGGACCAGCGGACGCCGAAATTGTCCGACGGCAGGCCGGAGGCGGGAGCGCCGGACCAGCTCTGGTCGATCGCGCTGTCGCAGTCGGTCTTCTTCGGGGTGCCGGAGAAGCTCGTGTTCGCGAAGAGCTGCCGTGTGAACACCGGCGAGGCGCAGGTGGTCGCGGCGGACGCGGACGGCGTGAGCGTGAGCAGGGTGCCCGCGGTGGTGAGCACGACGGCGATCGCGGCGGTCGCGGTCATGCCTCGTCTGGCAGGGTTCATCGGTTCCTTCGGTCCTGGTCGACGACGGCAGGGGACACCGTCGTCGACCAGGACCGCCCGGACCGGCGATTGGTTGTACGGCGGCCTCGGCCGGGCCTCGGGGGAGGCGGGACGCGTGCTCGGTCGCCGGCCGCACGGCTCCCGGTTTCTGGCCGACTTCGTTCGGTCCTGTGATCGAGCGGGAACGGCGCGGGAAACCCGCGATGGTGACGACTCGTGAGCATTGGCCCCGGTTGTGCGGATCTCCGCCTCCGCGGGGCCTGCCGTTGAATGGAGGGCCCGTAAGGGGTGTTCGGGGGTGTTTCCGTGATGTCTTCACACATCGAGCGGAGCGTGGTGTTGCGCACTCGTTAAGTGATTCCGCTTGACGCCTGGGGCGGGGGCCGCGTTGGCTTTTGAGTCATCTGGGTCGCAATGCTGCGCCCGCGTCCGAAAATGGCACCAGAAGTGAGCTCCCCAATGCGTCGTACCGCCATATGTGTGGCCGTGTCCTCGATGGCCCTCTCGCTGACCGCCTGTGGGGCACTGGGAGTCTCGGGGGACGCCGCCGACGCGAGCCCGAGCAAGGGCGACGACGTCACGGTGGGCGTGCTGATGCCGGAGAAGACGAACACCCGCTACGAGGACTTCGACTACCCGATCATCCAGAAGAAAGTGGCGGAGCTCACCGCCAAGAAGGGCAAGACGGTCTACGCCAACGGCGAGGCCGACGCGGGCAAGCAGGCGACGCAGATGCAGCAGATGATCGACGACCGGGTCGACGTCATCCTGCTGGACGCCGTGGACTCGAAGGCCATCGCCCCCACGGTGCAGAAGGCCAAGGACGCGGGCATCCCCGTCATCGCCTACGACCGTCTCGCCGAGGGCCCGATCGACGCGTACGTCTCCTTCGACAACGAGCTCGTCGGTGAGGTGCAGGGCCGCACCCTGCTGGAGTCGCTCGGCTCGGGGATCGACACCTCCGACAAGATCGTGATGCTCAACGGCTCGCCCTCCGACCCGAACGCCGGGCAGTTCAAGGCGGGCGCCCTGTCCGAGCTCACCGGCAAGGTGACGATCGCCAAGACGTACGACGTCGACGGCTGGAAGCCGGAGATCGCGCAGGAGGACATGACCGAGGCGATCGAGGCGATCGGCAAGGACAACATCGCCGCCGTGTACTCCGCCAACGACGCGATGGCCGGTGCCGCCATCAAGGCGATGGAGGCCGCGGGCCTCACCGACCTGCCGCCGATCACCGGCCAGGACGCGGAACTGTCCGCCGTGCAGCGGATCGTCGCCGGTGAGCAGTACATGAGCGTGTACAAGTCCTACCCGCTGGAGGCCGAGGCCGCCGCGGAGATGGCCGTGGCCAAGGTCCAGGGCAAGGACATCCTGTTCGACTCCCTCACCCAGGACCGGGTCGACAGCCCCACCGACAAGCAGATCCCGGCGCAGCTGGTGTCGGTGGCCGCGCTGACGAAGAACAACATCAAGAGCACGGTCGTCCGCGACGGCATCTACACCGTGGACCAGATCTGCACCGCGAAGTACGCGGCGGCCTGCGCGGCCGTCAAGTTGAAGTAGCCCCCGGCCCGCGCGTCCCGGGCGTCACGGGGATCAGCACCCCGCCGGGCGCCCGTCCGACGGGCTTGGTGCTCATGAAGCCGGACGGGTCGTTGTCGCCCGAGACGCGCAGCCCGGTGATGTCGGCGTCCTTCGGGACGTCGTACCAGAGCTCGACCTCCATCAGGGTGTGGCCGCCGAGCTTCACCGTGTCCGACTGGCGGCGCACCGCCATGGCGAAGGAGTCGGGCCGGGCGCGGCTGCCGCTGACGCCCGCGAGGCGCTGCCGCGCCGACTCGTAGGTGTGGTAGTTCGGGTCCCGGTTCTCCACCCGCAGCCGGGCGGCGCAGAACTGCCCCTGGGGCGGCGCGTCGGCGTGCGACCCGGTCACCCCCGTGATGCCGCAGTCCAGCGCCAGGACGGTGAAGGTGAGATGGCCGTCCTTGCGGGAGCGGGGCGGCTGCGTGCCCTCCCCGCCGTCGCCGCAGCCCGCCGTGAGCGGCAGGGCGAGCAGGGCCAGGAGCAGGCTTAGCGGGGGGCGCGCGGTGGGCATAGGGGCGATTGTGCGCCCCGGGTGGGCAGAAGTGAACGTCTTCGGCCCGCCGCCTTCGCGCGCCCGCGTACGGCCCCCGTTCCCGTTCGGATCGCCCGCGCGGACTCCGCCGTCCCTGTGCGGGTCGGCGGGGACGGTTGTCCGCCGGTGCGGGCGGAGAGCGGGATTCCTTTTGCGGAGGCCTGTTGTGGGTACGGCCCCGCCCGGCATCAGCTTGTTGCAACTCGACGGGCGGAGGCGCGGAGAATAGAGGGCATACCGGCGGTTTCCCTCGGTCACGGTGGGCAGAGCCGTGTTGCGGAGCAGGTCCGGTCCGCGCATAGTTGCGGAGCCGTAGGGGTGTGTCCGTGCCACAAGCGCGCACACCGGGCGCAAGAGGCTGGAACCGGGGGTGGGCTGGGCGATGGCCGGGCACCAGACGGACGAGCACCCACACGGTGCTGACCGACTGTGCGAGGCCGGGGATCGCGTGTATTCCCGGGCCGTACGGCGAGGTCGCGTGCCCCGCGAGGACGCCGAACCGGTGCCCTGCCTGCTGGAGCTGGCGCTGCTGCACCCGGACCCCGACGACATGGACTGGCTCGTGCCGACCTCCCCGCAGGAGGTGATGACACGGCTGCTGCGCGGGGTCCACGAGGAAGTGAGCGCCAGTCAACGGCGGATGGGCTCGGCGGTGGCCGCCTTCGAGTGGTACGCGGGACTCGCGCCGGAGCGGTCCTCGACCGCCGAGGGCTCCTCGATCCGGGTGCTCGACGGCCTCTCCCGGATCCAGGCCGCGATGGACGCGGCGACCGAGGCGTGCACGACGGAGGTCCTGACCGTCCAGCCGGGCGGCATCCGGCCCGAGCACGAGCTGACGGAGGGCCTGCACCGGGCGCTGGCGCTGCGCGGCCGCGGGGTGCGGATGCGGGACCTGTACACGCATGTGGCACGGCACGGCCAGGGGCTGCTGAACTATCTGGAGCTGATGGGGGAGGCGGTGGAGGCCAGGACCCTCGACGAGGTCATCGACCGGCTGATCCTCTTCGACCGGACGGTCGCCTTCATCCCGGCCAGCGCGGACCGCACCCTCGCCCTGGAGCTGCGCCACCCGGCGCTGGTCGGCTTTCTCGCGACGGTCTTCGAGCGGCTGTGGCGCCTGGCCATCCCGTTGACCGCCCCGCTGCCGGACACCGGCATCGAGGGCATCTCGCACCGGGAGCAGTCCATCGCCGCGCTGCTGGCGGAGGGCCACCAGGACGCGGTCATCGCCGAGCGCCTCGGCATCAGCGTGCGCACCTGCCGCGCGCACATCGCCCGTCTGTCGGAGACCCTCGGCGCGGCCAGCCGTACCCAACTCGGCGTGCGGATCGCCCAGGTCGGCCTCGACGGCCCGTCGCGCTCCGCGGAGATCGCCGGCGTCACGATCCCGGACCAGGGCTCCCCGACCGTCCGTTGACACGGCCGAACCGACGGGCGCGGTCCGGCGGGGTGGCCCGTTCGGGGCGATCCGGTGGAGATCGACGCCCCGCGGCACACAGGTCCTCCACACCGTCTCCCTGGTGTGGAGGCCGGATCACTCCAGTGCGCCCTCCTGCTTCAGGAGGCCGGATTCCGCGATGAGGTAGCCCAGTTGCGCCCGGCTCCCGCTGCCCAGGGCGGTGGCGAGCTTGGCGATGTGGGCCCGGCAGGTGCGCACGTTCATGCCCAGGCGGCGCGCGATCGCCTCGTCGACATGGCCCTCGACGAGCAGCTTGGCGATGGAGTGCTGGATCTCGGTGATGCCGTCGGGGGCGGTCTCGTAGGGGGCGCCCGCGCTCAGCGGGACGGCCCGGGACCAGATGAACTCGAAGACCTTGATCAGGTAGCGGACGAGCCCCGGGTGGCGGAGTTCGAGGGCGACCTCCCCGTCGTCGCGGGTGGGGATGAACGCCACGGTCTCGTCGCAGATGATCAGTCGTTCGACCAGCTCGTCGATGGTGCGGTACTCCACTTTGCCGTCGGTGAACTGGGCCACGTAGGCGAGTGTCTCCGGGCTGTAGCGCGCCGGGTGCTGGTACAGGGTCCGGATGCGGCAACCGCGTTCGACCAGGGGCCGGTCGCGCTCGAGCCCCTGGGAGAGGGTGTGCTCCAGCCGGCGGCGCATCGGCTGGATCGTGAGCATCTCGGTCTGGCACTGGGCGGTGGCCAGATCGAGCGCCGCGTTGATCCGCTCGATGCCCTCGAGCACGGTGATCGAGTGCGTGGTCGCGGTCGCCTGGGCGCTCAGCGCCATGAACGGCTCGAAAGCGTCGGCGAGTTCGATGGACTGCCGCCTGCGCTGCGTGATCTCGTGTTCGATCGGGTTGAGACGCTGGGCCAGGGCGATGGAGGGTGGAACGGGACGCAGCCAGTTGGCGTCGTCGGGGTCGGGGTGCAGGAGGGCGAACTCCATCAGGCACGGGGCGGGCGCCACGTCCGCACGGGCGATCCGTCCCGTGCGGAGAGCGTTCTCATAAAGACGGCGGCCCTCCTCGCACAGCTCAGTCAACGCATGAGGATGTGCCCGTTTAGTCTCGTTTGCTGCCAAATCTCCACCCCCCAGGGTCCTGAACGTGCAGGAACATGATGCATCGATTGTGTGGCCATGACGTGCCCGAATGGGCCATCGTCTTACTCAGCGGGGGAGAGGTGACCTTCAAATGAGGACGAAGCCGACTATGTATAAGAGAATGCTTCGCTCGGTGCTTGCCGCCGCCTTCTCCACCGTCGTGGCCGTCGGAGTGCTGAGCGGTTTCGCGGGGACGCAGGGCGACAGCGCGCAGGACAGCACCTGGCGCGGGACGACGGTGAGCGCCGCCGGCCTCGGTGACAGCACGTGGCGGATCGTCGCGGCCGACAAGCCGGCTGACAGCACCTGGGGCACGGACGACAGCACGTGGGCCGTCGAGTCATGACCACTCCTCCCGACGACCGGTCCTTCCGTCGCGAGATGGCCACGGCCTACCGCTCCGGCTGGCACTTCATCGACCTGGTCACCGCGATCCCCCACGCCGGTGACTCGCTGATGGTGACCGTCTTCGGAGAGCCGGTCGTCGTCACGCGGGACGAGGACGAGGACGTACGGGCGTACCGGTGTCTGCGGCGGCCTCGGGGGGCGCCGCAGCCTGTGCGGTGTGCCATCCGGTACGGAATGATCTTTGTGAATCTGGACCAACGAGACCACCGGCTGGTGGAACCTGAATCCCCCACCCATCGGGCCATCCCAGCCACCCCCCGCAGTGCCTGACGCGATTCCCCCGTCGTAACAGATCGCGCAGGTGCTTCCCCCCGCAGCGGCGTCACCGTGACCTGAACACGGTGACGCCGCTGCAGTTTCCGGCGACATTTCCGGGTATCCACCCTGTCGGCCGCTGGCCGAAAGAGATCGCTCACGCGTTTTCCGTGTGCCCCATCGCCCGGGTCACCTCGATCTCGATCACCACCCGCGCGGGATTCGGCCGCGGCACGCGCTCGTAGCGCTCCGCGTACCGCCGCTCCGCCTCCGCGACCCGCTCCGGCTCGGTGCGGACGCGGGCCCGCCCCTCCAGCGTGGCCCAGTACCGGCCCGCCGTCTGGCACACGGCCACCCGAGCCCCGTCGGCCCCGGCCGCCAGGACGTTCAGCGCCTTGCGGCTCGATCCGCTGGTGATCACCCGGGCGAGCCGGGCCTCGGCGTCGTAGGTCACCCCGACCGGCACGACGTGCGGGCTGCCGTCCGGGCGCAGGGTCGTCAGGGTGCACAGGTGCCGCTCCCGCCAGAAGCTGAGGTACGGCTCCGGGAGGGCCGCGAGGTCCTGGGTACGCGTCGTCATGGCCCGGAAGGTAGTCCCTCAAAGCCTCCCGTCCACACCTTGAGTGGAATAGACTCAACTTTGTGTACGTTGACTGAGTCAGGCCAGAGGAGCCGACACCGAGGAGGAGTACGGACACGTGGACGCCGAGCTGACCAACCGGAGCCGGGACGCGATCAACGCGGCCGAGAAGCGCGCCGCCGCCGCGGGGCACGCCGACCTCACCCCCGCCCACCTGCTGCTGGCTCTGCTCCAGGGCCAGGACAACGAGAACATCGTCGACCTGCTGGCCGCCGTCGAGGCCGACCAGGCCGCCGTGCGCGCGGGCGCCGAGAAGGTGCTCGGCGCGCTGCCCAGCGTGGCCGGCTCCACCGTCGCGCCCCCGCAGCCCAGCCGTGACCTGCTCGCGGTCGTCGCGGACGCGGGCGCCCGTGCCAAGGACCTCGGCGACGAGTACCTCTCCACCGAGCACCTGCTCATCGGCATCGCCGCGAAGGGCGGGCAGGCCGCGGACGTACTCTCCTCGCAAGGAGCGAACGCCAGGACCTTGCAGGAGGCGTTCCGGAAGGCCAGGGGAGGACGCCGGGTGACCACGCCCGATCCGGAGGGGCAGTACAAGGCCCTCGAGAAGTTCGGCACGGACTTCACCGCCGCCGCGCGCGAGGGCAAGCTCGACCCCGTCATCGGGCGCGACCAGGAGATCCGGCGGGTCGTGCAGGTGCTGTCCCGGCGGACCAAGAACAACCCCGTCCTCATCGGCGAGCCCGGCGTCGGCAAGACCGCCGTCGTCGAGGGGCTCGCCCAGCGGATCGTGAAGGGGGACGTGCCCGAGTCCCTCAAGAACAAGCGGCTCGTCGCCCTCGACCTGGGCGCCATGGTCGCCGGGGCCAAGTACCGCGGCGAGTTCGAGGAGCGGCTGAAGACCGTCCTCGCCGAGATCAGGGACTCCGACGGGCAGATCATCACCTTCATCGACGAACTGCACACCGTCGTGGGCGCCGGAGCGGGCGGTGACTCGGCCATGGACGCCGGGAACATGCTCAAGCCCATGCTCGCCCGCGGTGAGCTGCGCATGGTCGGCGCGACCACGCTGGACGAGTACCGGGAGCGGATCGAGAAGGACCCGGCGCTGGAGCGGCGCTTCCAGCAGGTGCTGGTGGCCGAGCCCACCGTCGAGGACACCATCGCGATCCTGCGCGGGCTCAAGGGCCGCTACGAGGCCCACCACAAGGTCCAGATCGCCGACGCCGCGCTGGTGGCCGCCGCCACCCTCTCCGACCGGTACATCACCTCCCGCTTCCTCCCCGACAAGGCCATCGACCTGGTCGACGAGTCCGCCTCCCGGCTGCGCATGGAGATCGACTCCTCGCCCCTGGAGATCGACGAACTCCAGCGCGCCGTCGACCGGTTGAAGATGGAGGAGCTCGCCCTGGTCAAGGAGACCGACCCGGCCTCCCGCGAGCGCCTGGAACGGCTGCGCCGCGACCTCGCCGACAAGGAGGAGGAGCTGCGGGGCCTGACCGCCCGCTGGGAGAAGGAGAAGCAGTCCCTCAACCGGGTCGGTGAACTCAAGGAGAAGCTCGACGAGTTGCGCGGGACGGCCGAACGGGCCCAGCGCGACGGCGACTTCGACACCGCCAGCAAGCTGCTGTACGGCGAGATCCCCACCCTGGAACGGGACTTGGCAGAAGCCTCCCAGGCCGAGGAGGAGGTCTCCAAGGACACCATGGTCAAGGAGGAGGTCGGCCCGGACGACATCGCCGACGTCGTCGCCGCCTGGACCGGCATCCCCGCCGGGCGCCTCCTGGAGGGCGAGACGCAGAAACTCCTGCGCATGGAGGAGGAGTTGGGCCGCCGGCTCATCGGCCAGACGGAGGCCGTGCAGGCCGTCTCCGACGCCGTACGCCGCACCCGGGCCGGTATCGCCGACCCGGACCGCCCGACCGGCTCCTTCCTCTTCCTGGGTCCGACGGGCGTCGGCAAGACCGAACTCGCCAAGGCGCTCGCCGACTTCCTCTTCGACGACGAGCGGGCCATGGTCCGCATCGACATGTCGGAGTACGGCGAGAAGCACAGCGTGGCCCGGCTGGTCGGCGCGCCTCCCGGCTACATCGGCTACGAGGAGGGCGGCCAGCTGACGGAGGCGGTGCGCCGGCGCCCGTACTCCGTGGTCCTGCTGGACGAGGTGGAGAAGGCGCACCCCGAGGTCTTCGACGTGTTGCTCCAGGTGCTGGACGACGGACGCCTGACGGACGGTCAGGGCCGCACCGTCGACTTCCGCAACACGATCCTGGTGCTCACCTCGAACCTCGGCAGCCAGTTCCTGGTCGACCCGATCACCAGCGAGCAGGAGAAGAAGGAACAGGTCCTGGAAGTGGTCCGCACCGCTTTCAAGCCGGAGTTCCTCAACCGCCTGGACGACCTGGTCGTCTTCTCGGCCCTGACGAAGGACGAGCTGGGCCGGATCGCGCGGCTCCAGATCGACCGGCTGGCCAAGCGCCTCGCGGAACGCCGTCTGACCCTGGTGGTCACCGACGAGGCCCTGGACTGGCTCGCCCACGAGGGCAACGACCCGGCGTACGGCGCCCGCCCGCTGCGCCGCCTCGTCCAGAGCGCCATCGGCGACCGGCTCGCCAAGGAGATCCTCTCCGGCGAGGTCAAGGACGGCGACACGGTCCGCGTGGACACCTTCGGCGACGGCCTGATCGTGGGCCCCGCCACCGGCAAGACGCTCTGACGGTCAGCCGGAACCCGCGTCGGCCCGTCCCGCACTCGGCGGGGCGGGCCGACGCGTGTCCAGGGCTGACGGAATGATCGCTTTCGGTCAACCGCAGCAGTGGCTCCCGCACCTCCCGCCCCTCCGCTTCACGGAAACTCCGTGGACCACGCTGTGGGCCGTGGGGCGGGCGAGTCGCGCGGGGCCGTTCCGCTTTCGGTCGTCGGTTCCGGCCACCGCGCCTAATTCCTCTGTCGACATGTCCATGCGGTGCTTACAGTGACCGGGCGCCTGTGAGGTGGACCTGATCACTCCGGCCTGGGCGCACGTTTCACGGGGGTTCGTTCACGCACATCGCCATGGCGCTGCCGCGCGCCCCCGCATGCCTGTTGCGACACACTTCAGCAGAGAAGGAATGTGCATGCGCAAGCTCCTGACCGCAGCCGGTCTCGCGTCGTCCGCCGTGGCCGTGGGTGTCCTGATGGCCTCCCCGGCGGCCGCCTGGTCCGCCACGTCCCAGTTCGACGTCACCTTCCCGGGCGCGAGGCCGAAGACGACGTACATCGTGGACAACAACGGCGCGGCCAACCTCGACCAGGGCGACTTCCAGGCCAAGTCGGTCGTCTACTGGAAGCTCGCCGTCGACCAGATCGGCGACCACTCCACCCGCTTCGCCAGCTTCAAGATCACGACGCGTGCCGAGGCGCGCCTCGGCCCGAGCGAGGCCGACGAGGTCATCACCAAGAAGACCTGCGACCTGACCGCGATGGTCAACGACAACCCCTTCTGGGCCTACGACACCGCGGCGAACACCTGCGCCGCCCCGTCCCGCGTGTACGACGGTGAGCTGTGGTGGTCCGCGGACGCCACGATCGTCTACGACATCGTGGGCGACGACAAGGGTGCCATCACCCAGGAGCTCCAGGGCACCGCGCTGGTCCACGGCTGACCCGGGCGGGGCCGAGCGGCCGGATCCTGTCAGCCCACGGCTGACAGGGTCTGTCGGGGGTTGCCACCCCCCTCCCCGGATGGGAGAGGATGGCGGGATCCGTACGAAGGGAAAATCACGGTGACCATCGACCCGTCCTCGATTCCGAACTTCGGGGGCCAGCCCGAGCCGCAGCCCCAAGGGCCGGCGGGCCCCGTCGTCCCGGATCAGGACCTCGTGAAGCAGCTCCTGGACCAGATGGAGCTGAAGTATGTCGTCGACGAAGAGGGCGACCTCGCGGCGCCGTGGGAGCAGTTCCGTACGTATTTCATGTTCCGCGGCGAGGGTGACCAGCAGGTCTTCTCGGTGCGGACGTTCTACGACCGGCCCCACAAGATCGACGAGAAGCCGCTGCTGCTGGAGTCCATCGACGACTGGAACCGGCGCACCCTGTGGCCCAAGGTCTACACGCACACCCACGACGACGGCACCGTCCGTCTGATCGGTGAGGCGCAGATGCTCATCGGCACCGGCGTCAGCCTGGAGCACTTCGTCTCCTCGACCGTCAGCTGGGTGCGTGCCGCCATCGAGTTCGACAAGTGGCTCGTCGAGCAGCTCGGCCTCGAGCAGGAGGTCAACGACTCGGAGAAGCCCGAGGGCGACGAGGAGTAGTCCCCGGCTACAGGGGCGTGTCGGCCAGTACGACCAGATACGCGCCGTACCCGAACGAGAGCCCGGCCAGGGCACCGGCCACCACGGCCGCGTGCCAGGGCCGGGCTCTCGCCGTGCCCGCCAGCGCCCGCGCCAGCGGCAGCAGCAGCGGGAACGCCGGAAGCAGGAAGCGGGGCTTGGACTCGAAGAAGCCCGAGCCGCCGAGGGTGATCAGGAGCAGGACGCCGCTGTAGACCAGCAGGGGCAGCGGGGGGCGGTCGAGGAGCAGCAGGGCGTACAGGACGACCGCGGCCGCGACGATCAGCAGGGCCATCGGGTGGAGCATGCGGTCCTCCCGCAGGAGCAGGTGGCGCACGAAGCGCAGGGAGCCCCGGCCGAAGTCGAAGCGTGAGCCCCACAGGCGCTGCACCTCGAAGTAGCCGCCGAGCAGGTCGCCCTTGCGGTGGCCGACCCACAGCACGTACGCGCACCAGCCGAGCGGGGCGAGCGCCGCGCCCGTCCACAGCCTGTGGGTAACTTTTCCGCGCCGCCGGACGATCTCGTACGCCGCCGTCACCAGGACCGCCGCGGCCACCGCGAACCCGTTCGGCCGAGCCAGCCCCGCCAGCGTGGCCAGCGCCCCCGCCCACAGCCAGCGGCCGGTGAGCACGGCGTACAGCGACCAGGCGGCGAACGCGGTCAGCACCGGTTCGGTGTACGCCATCGACAGCACGACCGAGTGCGGCAGCAGGCCCCAGAGCACGACGAGGGCCGCGGCCACCGCCCGGCCGTGCAGGCGCAGCCCCACGGCGTAGAGGCCGGCGGCGGCCACGACGGCGGCGGCCCAGGCGATCAGCAGGCCCGCCGCGCCGCCGCCGAGCGGGGTCAGCGTCGTCACCGCGCGGATCAGCGTCGGGTAGAGCGGGAAGAAGGCGAGGTCGCTGAAGACGAGGTCGGGGCGCAGGTGCAGGGTGCGGCCGTAGCCGTGCTCGGCGATGCCCAGGTACCAGCGGGAGTCCCAGGACCGGGCGAGCAGGGTGAGGGGCCGCTGCCCGGTGGCCCGGGCGGTCGCGGCGAGCACGGCGGCGCCGGTGAGGCGGGCGAGCACGAACAGGCCGAGCGCCGTACCGAGCGTCACCGCGCGGGAGGCGCGCGGCGCGGTCCGTCCGGTGGGGCCGGGCGGTGTGACGGGGGACGGCGCGAGGGTGGCGTCGAGGGTACGGGCGTGAGTCACACCCGCACATTGCAGGGTGAACGGGATAAACGCGAGCATTCGACAGCCGTGCGGGTACGGCTTCCCGGCGCCCGGCGTGGCGACGTGACTCCGCTCAGGGTCCCGCCGGGTCCGCCGCGGCCGACGGGCGCAGCAGTTCCTCGACGTCCGAAGTGCAGCCGCCGCAGCCCGTGGTCGCCCTGGTCCGGCGGGCGACGGTGGCCAGGTCGGGCGCGCCGTCGGCCCGGCAGCGCAGCAGCGCGCCCTTGGTGACCCCGTTGCACTGGCAGACCACCGCGTCGTCCGGGAGCGCCGCCGGACCGCCCGCCGGGGTGCCCGCGGTGTCGGCGAGCTCGGGGAAGAGCAGCAGCCTGCGGTCGCGGGGCGCCGTCTCCCGGCGGTCGAAGAGCCGGGTGACGATCCCGGCCGTCGCGGTGTCGCCGAGCAGCACCGCACCGGTGACCCGGTCGTCCCGCAGCACGACCCGCTGGTAGACGCCCCGCCGGCTGTCGGTGAACGTCACGACCTCGCGCCCCGGGTCCGGCTCGTCCCCGGTGTCCGGGTCGCCCAGCGCCGCGAGGTCGATGCCCGCCGCCTTGAGCCGGGCCACCGGCGGGGCGGGCCGGTAGGGGCGGCCCTCGGGGTCGCCGGTCAGGGCCGCGGCCGCGGTCCTCGCCTGGTCCCACGCCGAGGCGACCAGCCCGGAGACGGTGCCGGCGTGCTCGGCGCAGTCACCGACGGCGTACACGGCCGGGTCGTCGGTGCGCATCCACGCGTCGACCAGCACCCCGCGGCGCGTGGCGAGCCCCGCGGACCGGGCGAGGGCGATGTCGGGCCGGGTGCCGCACGCCACGACCAGCAGGTCCCCGGGCACGGTCCGGCCGTCGGCCAGCTCGACCCCGGTGAACCGCGCACCGCGCTGCCCGCCGACCACGTCGATCCCGGTGAGCACGTCGATGCCCAGCCCGCCCAGGGTGTGGGCCAGGACCCGGGCGGCGGGCCCGTCGAGCTGGCGTTCCATCAGGTGCGGGGCGGCGTGCAGCACGGTGACGTCCAGTCCGCGCTCGGCCAGTCCCCGCGCGGCCTCCACGCCGAGCAGCCCGCCGCCCAGGACGAGCGCGCGGGCCCCCGGCACGGCGAGCCGCAGGATCCGCCGGCAGTCGTCCAGGGTGCGGAAGGGCACCACGCCGGGCACGAGCCCGCCGTCGTCGCGCACGATCCGCTTCAGCGGCGGCACGAACGGCGAGCTGCCGGTGGCCAGCACCAGCCGGTCGTACGTCAGGACGTCCCCGCCGTCGAGGGTCACCGTCCGCCGGGGCCGGTCCAGGGCGACGGCCGCCCTGCCGGTGAGGACCCGGACGCCGGACGGCAGGGCGGGCAGCCCGATGGACTCCTCCGTGGCCCGCCCGGCCAGCAGGTTGGTGAGCAGGACCCGGTTGTAGGCGTGCCGCGGCTCACCGCCGACGACCGTGATCCGCAGGTCCGCATCGCGCCGGTGGATCTCCTCCGCGACCCGGTGGCCCGCCATGCCGTTGCCGATGACCACGATGTGCGCCGGCGTCATCCCACACGCTCCAGTCGTACCGCGCTGACCTTGAACTCCGGCATCCGCGACACCGGGTCGAGCGCGTCGCCCACCACCGAGTTCACCCGCTGCCGCCCACCCCAGTGGAACGGCATGAACAGGGTGTCCGGGGGCACCGCCGAGGTGAGCCGGGCGGCCGCCTCGGTGCTGCCCCGCCGGCTCACCAGCCGGACCCGGTCCCCGGCGGCGATGCCGTGCCGGGCGGCGAGATCGGGGTGGATCTCCACGTGCGGGCCGCGGACGGCGGCGGCCAGCTCCGGGACGCGGCGGGTCTGGGCACCGCTCTGGTAGTGCTGCATGATCCGCCCGGTGGTCAGGTGCAGGGGGTAGCGCTCGTCCGGCTCCTCCGCCGGCGGCGTGTGGTGCACGGCGACGAAGCGGGCCCGGCCGTCGGGGTGGGCGAAGGCGTCCAGGAACAGCCGGGGGCTGCCCCCTGCGGGGGCGGCGCCCTCGGGGCTGGGCCAGAAGACCCCGCCCTCGGCGTCGATACGGTCGTAGGTGATCCCCGAGTAGTCCGCGGGGCCACCGGCGGCGGCCCGCCCCAGCTCCGCGAAGACCTCCGGCGCGCTGTCCGGGAAGCCGGTGGGCCGGCCGAGCCGGCGGCTCAGCTCGCTGATGACCCACAGGTCGGTGCGGACCCCCGCGGGCGGCGCGAACGCCCGGCGCCGACGGATGACACGGCCCTCCAGGTTCGTCATCGTGCCGTCCTCCTCCGCCCACTGCGCCGTGGGCAGTACGACGTCGGCGAGCGCGGCGGTCTCGCTGAGCACCGGGTCCGCGACCACCAGCAGGTCCAGGCCGCGCAGCCGCCGTTCCACCAGGCCCGCGTGCGGCGCCGAGACGACCGGGTTGCTGCCGAACAGCAGCAGGCCGCGCGGCCCGCCCGCGGTGCCGAGGGAGCCGAGCAGTTCGTACGCGCTGAGACCGGGACCCGGCAGGGAGTCGGCCGGCACGCCCCACACCCCGGCCACATGGGCACGCGCCCGGGGGTCGTCGATCCGGCGGTAGCCGGGGAGCTGGTCCGCCTTCTGCCCGTGCTCGCGGCCCCCCTGCCCGTTGCCCTGCCCGGTCAGGCACCCGTACCCGGACCCCTCCCGGCCGGGCAGGCCGAGCGCCAGCGCCAGATTGACGAACGCGCTGACCGTGTCCGTGCCGTTGCGGTGCTGCTCGGCGCCGCGGGCGGTCAGCACCAGGGCCCGCCCGGCCCCCGCGAGCAGCCGCACGGCACGGTACTGGTCGGCGACCGGGACACCGGTGATCCGCTCCACGTGCTCGGGCCAGTAGGTGGCGACGGCCTCCCGTACGGCGGTGAAGCCCTCGGTGCGCTCGGCGACGTACGCCTCGTCGACGAGCCCCTCGGCCACCGCGATGTGCAGCAGGCCGTTGGCCAGGGCGAGATCGGTGCCCGGGGCGGGACGCAGATGCAGATCCGCGCGGGCGGCGGTGGCGGTGCGCCGCGGGTCCACGACCACCAGGGCGCCGCCCGCGGCCCGCGCGGCGTCCAGGTGACGGACGAAGGGCGGCATGGTCTCGGCGGGGTTGGCGCCGACCAGGAGCAGCGCGTCGGCCCGGCCCACGTCGGAGAGCGGGAACGGCAGGCCCCGGTCGAGGCCGAAGGCGCGCAGCCCGGCCGCGGCGGCCGAGGACATGCAGAACCGGCCGTTGTAGTCGATGTTCGCCGTGCCCAGCGTGACGCGCGCGAACTTGCCGAGCAGGTACGCCTTCTCGTTGGTCAGCCCCCCGCCGCCGAACACCGCGACGGCGTCCCGGCCGCTGCCCCGCTGGATCTCCCGCACCCCGGCGACCACCCGCGCGAGCGCCTCGTCCCAGCCGGCCTCCTCCAGCTCACCGCCCGGTGCGCGCCGGACGAGCGGGGTGGTGAGCCGGCGCCCGGGCGCGAGCAGCTCCGCCGCGGTCCAGCCCTTGCGGCACAGGCCGCCCTGGTTGGTGGGGAAGTCGCGCGGGGCGACGGTGGGGCGGCCGGTGTCGTCGGTGCGCAGCCACATGGCGCACTGGAGCGCGCAGTACGGGCAGTGGGTGGCGGTGCCCTGCGCGCCGGGGCCGGTCACCGGTTCGCGCTCACTCATCCCCGGTCCGCTTCATGTGCTTCCCCCAGCGCTCGTGGCCGATCCCTCGACCGACCCGCCCCGGCTCCTGCGAGGCCGGTGCCTCCTCCCACGGTGGCGGGCCCGGCTCCGGTCCCACCTGTGAGCCGCTGGAGAGGCTCTCGCGCCTTGGGCGATCGGACCGCCGACGCCACCGTGGACGCGGGCACGCCGAGGGACCCCGCGGACCGGACGGCGGCGAGGTGGCGAGAGTGGGCGACCGGGCCGGGCCGAACGGCTCGGGACGGCGGTGCGTCCCAAGGGCGGCCGGGGCGGCCGTGCGACGGCGCCCGGCCGACCGGGGCGGGGCCCTACGCCCGGCGCTGCAGGCGGGTCGAGGCCTCGCGCAGGATGTCGTCCTGCTTGCAGAAGGCGAAGCGGACCTGGCTGCGGCCGGCCTGCTTGTCGTCGTAGAAGACGGAGTTGGGGACGGCGACCACGCCGGAGCGTTCCGGCAGGCCGCGGCAGAAGGCGAGGGCGTCCTGCTCGCCGAGGGGGGCGATGTCGGTGGTGATGAAGTACGTGCCCTGCGGGCGGAACACCTCGAAGCCCGCCGCCGCGAGCCCCTCGGAGAGGATGTCCCGCTTGGCGCGCAACTGCTCGCGGAAACCGGTGAAGTAGCTGTCCGGCAGCCGCAGCGCCTCCGCGATCGCGTACTGGAACGGCCCGGACGACACATACGTCAGGAACTGCTTGGCCGTGCGGACGGCCGCCACCAGCGGTGCGGAGGCGGTGATCCAGCCGACCTTCCAGCCGGTGAAGGAGAAGGTCTTGCCCGCGGAGGAGATGGAGACCGTACGGTCGCGCATCCCCGGCAGCGAGATGAGCGGGACGTGCTCGGCGTCGTCGTACGTCAGATGCTCGTACACCTCGTCCGTCACCACGATCAGGTCGCGCTCCACCGCCAGTTCGGCGATGGCGGTCAGCTCCTCGCGTGTGAGCACCATCCCGGTCGGGTTGTGCGGCGAGTTGAGCAGCAGCAGGCGCGTGCGGTCGGTCACCGCGGCCCGCAGCGCGTCGAGGTCCGGGCGGAAGTCGGGCGCGCGCAGCGTCAGCGGGACGCGCCGGGCGCCGGCGAGGCTGATGCAGGCCGCGTAGGAGTCGTAGTACGGCTCGAAGGCGATGACCTCGTCCCCCGGCTCCAGCAGCGCGAGCATCGCGGCGGCGATGGCCTCGGTGGCGCCCGCGGTGACCAGGACCTCGGTGTCGGGGTCGAAGGTCAGGCCGTAGAAGCGGCGCTGGTGGTCGGTGACCGCGGTGCGCAGTTCGGGGACGCCGGGACCCGGCGGGTACTGGTTGCCCCGCCCGTCGCGCAGCGCCCGCACCGCTGCCTCCCGCACGGTCTCGGGGCCGTCGGTGTCGGGGAAGCCCTGACCGAGGTTGATGGCCCCGGTCTGTACGGCCAGTGCCGACATCTCCGCGAAGATCGTCGTGCCGAATCCGTCCAGCCTGCTGTTCAGCAGCGCCCTGTCGCCCATGTCCTCGCCCACTCCTCGCGCGTGTCGCGGCCGTCGGCACCCGCACCGTCTTCCCGCCGGTGAAGGAGAGGCCGTGGCGGCCATCCTGCGCCCAAGCTCTGGAGTTGCTCAACTCTGCTTTGGCCGTCGACGCAGGAGGGCATCTCCCCGGCACGCACAACGCGAGGCGCCCACGGGGGGTCGTCTCGGGGAAACGGAAGGAGGGTGACGCCATGGTCATCGGCATCATCCTGGCGTTGGTCGGCATCGTGTTCGTGGTGTGCATCATCGCGGCGGCCACCAGCAGGAACTCCCACAGCTCTCGCGCCCGCCGGGTGTCGCGCGGCAGCGGCAGCAGCAGCGCCGGCGGCAGCTGGTGGGCCGACAGCGGCTCCAGCGGCTCCTCGTGCGGCTCCTCCAGCTCCTCCTGCGGGAGCAGCTCGTCCTGCGGGGGCGGGAGCAGTGGCGGAGGCGGCTGCGGCGGTGGCGGCGGCTGCGGAGGCGGCGGCAGCTGAACGCGGGCCGCGGGGGACGGGGACGGGGGGCGGCGGTGACGGGATGACGGGGTGACGGCGCGGCGGGGGCGACGGCGGGGGGTCGTCGTCCCGCGGAGGGGGAGGCGGGGGCGGATGCGGTGGAGGCAGCTGACACGGGGCAGCTGAGCTGCCCGCATCCGGAACACGGGAGCCGGGCCCGCACGGGGGTGGGGCCCGGCTCCCGCTGTGCCGCGAGCGTCCCGGTGCTCCGGCGCACGCGCTGGCGGGCATGGCGTGCGCCGTGGTTGAACAGTTGAACTGTGGGGCCCTCTGAGGGATGGAAACCCCACGAAGTTGGGTAAAAACGCTGTGTCGGCGCCACAGTTCATGATTCTCTCTAAATCACCTGACTCGGCGGCCCTTCGGACGTCCCAGAGCCACCCCTGCTGACCTTCCGACCGGGCCGACCGGGCCGAATCCCCGCCGGTGTCGACCCGGGTGCGCCGGAACACACCTCCCCCCTCCTTTCTTTGCGTGCTTGCGGAGCCGATCCATGCTCACGACCCTGAACACCTCGTACACCGACACGCGCGCGGCCGACCTCGCCTGGGCTTTGGGGCGCGAGCCGCTTCCCGCACTGGCCACGCTCGACCTCGTCCTCGACGGGGCGAAACTGGAGCTGAGACTTCTCGGGGCGTCCCACCAGGTCCTCCTGGAGGAGGAGCGGGGCACCTGTTCGGAGACGGTGGCATGCATCGCGGGCAGCAGCACCCCGCTGCCGCTCGGCGTCGCCAAGCGGATCGGCGACTGGGAGTACGAGTTCGCGGCCCGGGTGGAGGTCCTGTCACCGGATCAGTTCGCGGGCCGCGCCCAGGAGTTGCTGGCCCTCGTCTCCGACCACCCGCACGGCCTGGCCGGCGTCTTCCCGGGCAGCCCGCACGCCTTCACCGCGCTGCTCGCCCAGCGCCACGAGGACCAGGTGCTGTGGCGCACCTGGCACGCCTACCCCCAGGACGGACAGCTGGTGACGACCAGGACCCGGGTGGGGGTACGGGTCCCGGCGGGCCGCCTCAGCGCGACGGGCGTCTGACCGGGACCCCCGACGCGCCCGCCCCGAGCGGGTGCCGGCCCACCCCCCGCGCCCCACCCCCCGCGCCCCTCATCCGTCATCCCGCGCCCCTGACTCCGCGCCCCTCACCCACACCCGTCACCCCACGCCTCGCGCACCGAACCCCGCGCGACCCCCCTCGCCCGCCAAACCCCTCAGTACCCACCCGGCCGTCATTTCCACACGTGTGGGTGACGAAGCGTGCACCCTGCGTGACGTACCGTCGCAAGGTGATCGAACACCACGCGCCCGCCCCACCCGGCACCACGCCGCCCTGGGCCGGGCCCGCGCGGCTTCCCGTACGGCCGGGGATCGGCAGGTTCCTGGTGCTCGCGGGCGTCTTCGTCTGCGCCGCGTGCGGACTGGTGTACGAGCTCGAACTGGTCGCCCTCGCCTCGTACCTGATCGGCGACTCGGTCACCCAGGCCTCCGTCGTGCTGTCCGTCATGGTCTTCGCGATGGGCATCGGCTCGCTCTTCGCCAAGCGGCTGCGCTGGCACGCGGCCGCCGCCTTCGGCGCGATCGAGGCCGCGCTCGCCCTCGTCGGCGGGTGCAGCGCGATGGCCCTGTACGCCGTGTTCGCCTGGACCGGCGACTGGGGCGGCGTCTGGGCCAACGGCTCACGCTGTCTGCTGGTCGCGTTCTCGCTGGCGATCGGCCTGCTCATCGGCGCCGAGGTGCCGCTGCTGATGGAGCTGATCCAGCGCATCCGCCGCCAGGACGCCGGCGGCGCGGTGGCCGACCTGTTCGCGGCGGACTACGTCGGCGCCCTCGTCGGCGGCCTCGCCTTCCCCTTCCTCCTGCTGCCCCTCCTGGGTCAGCTGACCGGCGCCCTGATCACCGGCACCGTGAACGCGATCGTCGGCGGCGCGCTGGTCCTCGGCCTCTTCCGCCGCGACCTGACCCGCCGGACCCGCTGGCTGCTGGTGATCACCAACCTGACCGTGCTCGGCGTCCTGGCCGCCGCCGCCGTCCTGGTCGACGACTTCGAACGGGCGGCCCGCCAGGCGGTCTACGGCCCCGACGTCCGGGTGGCCCTCCAGACCGGCGTCCAGGAGGTCGTCCTCACCGGCGGGACCCACGGCCGCCCCCTCGACCTCTTCCTCGACGGCCGCCTGCGGGTCAGCGGCCACGACGAGCACCGGTACCACGAGGCACTGGTCCACCCCGCGATGTACGGCGAGCACGCGCGCGTGCTGATCCTCGGCGGCGGCGACGGCCTGGCCGCCCGCGAGGTGCTGCGCCATCCGGACGTCCACCGGGTGGACGTCGTCGAACTCGACGCCGTGGTGGTGCGCCTCGCCCACGAGGACCCGGCCCTCGCCGCCCTCAACGGCCACGCGTACGCCGACGCGCGCGTGCACGTCACCACGGGCGACGCCTTCGGCTGGCTGCGGGACGCGCCGAGGAACGCCTACGACGTGGTGATCGCGGACCTGCCCGACCCCGGCATCACCGCGAGCACCAAGCTGTACTCGCAGGAGTTCTACGGCCTCGCCAGACGCGCCCTGACCCCCGGCGGCCGGCTGGTCGTGCACGCCGGTCCGGTCTCCACCCGCGCCCGCGCCTTCTGGACCGTGGACACCACGATCCGCGCGGCGGGACTGCGGACGGCGGCCTACCGCGTACGCGGCCGCGACGCCGGTTTCGCCGCCGGGCCCGACCGGACGACGGGCGCGAGCCGGGCCCCCCAGGACTGGGGGTTCGTGCTCGCCTCGACCGGGCCGCGTCCCGTGCTGCGGCTCGCCGACCGGGAGCCGGCGCTGCGGACGCTGACGGAGGCGGGACTGCGGGCCGACGGCAGGGCGGCGCAGCGGACCCGGGTCGCGGGACTGAGGCCGTCGACGCTGGTGCATCCGCGGTACTGACACGCACCGGTCCGCCAGACGCGCCGTCACTTTCGACCAACCAAGGTGCACCGCGGCACCCACTGGGTAGGCTCCGCAGACATGGAGCATGAGGTGTTCGTTCCGGTTCCGGCGGAGCGGCTCAGGGAGGCGCTGGCCGATCCCCTTCGGGTTGCCCGGGCCGTTCCCGGGCTCCAGCAGGACGCCGGCGCCGAGCCCGTCACCGGGCGGCTGAAGGTGCGCTTCGGCGGCCACACCATCACCTACCGCGGCGCGGCCCGCCTCACGGCCCGGGACGACGGGTCCTACGCCGTCGAGGCCGACGCCACCGAGGCGCGCGGCACCGGCAAGGTGAGCCTCGCCCTCACGCTCGCCGTGCGCGAGACCGACGGCGGCGCCACGCTCACCTTCGCCGGCACCGCCTCCGCGGACGGCCGCGTCCGGGAACTCCCGCCCGACGCCGTCACCTCGGCCGTGACCCGTCTGCTGAACCGTTTCGCGGAGCACCTGGCGGACGCGGAGCCGGGAGGGGAGACGCAGACCCCGCGCGCGACGCCCACCGAGGACACCGGCACGGCCGGCCCCGCGACGCCACAGAGCACCGCCCCGCCGCCCCCCGCCGACACCCCGGCGCCCGCTCCGGACGCCGACGACACTCCCGCCCCCGCCGGTTTCACCCCCGACCTCCCCGCCGAGGCCGCGCACGCGCGGCGGACGATGATCGGGCGGAGCGCGGAGGAGGTGGACCACGCCCCGCCGCGTGGCCGCTACGCGCCCGTGCCCGCCCCGCAGACCGTCGCCCCGCACTCCGCGCTCCGCTGGGCCGCCCCCGCCGCGGCGCTCGTCGTGGCCTCGGCGATCGTCGCCGGCCGGGTGCTGCGCAGACGGCGCTGAGGACCGGTGGCGGCGGGTGGCCTGAAGTACCCCCTTGATCACCCCAGTAGGGTCGTCCCGTGAGTAGCGAACCCATCACGCTGACCGCGGGCGACGCGGAGGTGACCGTGCTGCCGGGCAACGGCGGCCGGATCGGCGGGCTGCGCGTCGACGGCACCGAACTGCTGCGGCAGGGCGACCGTTTCGGCTGCTTCCCGATGGTGCCCTGGTGCGGCCGGACCAGGGACGGCCGGTTCCGGGACGGGGCGACGGTCCATCAGATGCCGCTGAACTCCCCGCCGCACGCCATCCACGGCACCGCGCGCGACGGCGCCTGGCGGACCGCGCGCACCTCCGCGGACGAGGCCGTCATCACGTACGACCTGGTCGAACCGTGGCCCTACCCGGGCCGCGTCACCCAGCAGGTCGCGCTCGGCCCGGACGCGCTGACCCTGACCATGTCCGTCGAGACGTACGACTCCTCCTTCCCGGCCCAGATCGGCTGGCACCCCTGGTTCAACCGGAACCTCGGCGGCGCGGACGCACAGCTGGCCTTCTCCGCCGCCTGGCAGGAGGAGCGCGGCGCGGACCACCTGCCCACCGGCAGGCGTCTGGACCCCGGGCCCGGCCCCTGGGACGACTGCTTCGGCATGCCCGGGGGCGTCGACGTGACGCTGACGTGGCCGGGGCAGCTGGAGCTGAGGGTGACCAGCCGCGAGGAGTGGGTCGTCGTGTACGACGAACAGGCCGAGGCGGTCTGCGTGGAGCCGCAGACGGGCCCGCCGAACGGCCTCAACACCCATCCCCGCCTGGTCACGCCGCTGGAGCCGCTGGAGGCCTCGACGACCTGGAGCTGGCGCCGCCTCTAAGCTGGCAGGCATGACGGACGACGTACGCGGCACCCTGCTGCGGCAGATCAAGAGCAAGGCCGTGGTGCACGGCAAGGTGACCCTCTCCTCGGGTCTGGAGGCCGACTACTACGTCGACCTGCGACGCATCACCCTCGACGGCGAGGCCGCCCCGCTGGTGGGTCAGGTGCTCCTGGACCTGACCGCAGACCTGGAGTTCGACGCGGTGGGCGGCCTCACCATGGGCGCCGACCCGGTGGCCGCCGCGATGCTGCACGCCGCCGCCGCGCGCGGCCGCAGGCTGGACGCCTTCGTCGTCCGCAAGGCCGCCAAGGCGCACGGTCTCCAGCGCCGGGTCGAGGGTCCCGACATCGCCGGCCGTCGCGTCCTCGTCGTCGAGGACACCTCCACCACCGGCGGCTCCCCCCTGACCGCGGTCGAGGCCGTCCGCGAGGCGGGCGCCGAGGTCGTCGCCGTGGCCACCATCGTCGACCGCGCGACCGGCGCCGCCGAGAAGATCGAGTCCGGCGCGGGGGTTCCCTACCGCTTCGCCTTCTCCAAGGATGAGCTGGGGCTCGACTGAGTTATCCACAGGCTGGACAGGAGGGCCGGACCATCCGGTCAAGTCTGGAAGGATGGGGCCGACGATGACGTCGCACCCTAGGTCAGGGCCGTAAGGATCCAGCCAACCCGCACAATCAAGGAGCGGTCAGATGCCCATCGCAACTCCTGAGGTCTACAACGAGATGCTCGACCGGGCGAAGGCGGGCAAGTTCGCCTACCCGGCCATCAATGTCACCTCGACGCAGACCCTGCACGCGGCGCTGCGCGGCTTCGCCGAGGCCGAGAGCGACGGCATCATCCAGATCTCGACCGGCGGCGCCGAGTTCCTGGGCGGTCAGCACAACAAGGACATGGTCACCGGTGCGGTGGCGCTGGCCGAGTTCGCGCACATCGTCGCGAAGAAGTACGACATCACGGTGGCGCTGCACACGGACCACTGCCCGAAGGACAAGCTCGACGGGTACGTGCGGCCGCTGCTCGCCGTCTCCGAGGAGCGGGTCGCCCGGGGCGAGAACCCGCTGTTCCAGTCGCACATGTGGGACGGCTCGGCCGAGACCCTGGCCGACAACCTGTCGATCGCGCAGGAGCTGCTGGAGCGCGCCCGCGCCGCGCGGATCATCCTCGAGGTCGAGATCACCCCGACCGGTGGCGAGGAGGACGGCGTCTCGCACGAGATCAACGACTCCCTGTACACCACGGTCGACGACGCCATCCGCACCGTCGAGGCGCTCGGTCTCGGTGAGAAGGGCCGCTACCTGCTCGCCGCCTCCTTCGGCAACGTGCACGGTGTGTACAAGCCGGGCAACGTCGTGCTGAAGCCCGAGCTGCTGAAGGAGCTGAACGAGGGCGTCGCCGCCAAGTACGGCAAGGCCTCCCCGTTCGACTTCGTCTTCCACGGCGGCTCCGGCTCCACGGCCGAGGAGATCGCGACCGCGCTGGACAACGGCGTCGTCAAGATGAACATCGACACGGACACCCAGTACGCCTTCACCCGCCCGGTCGCGGACCACATGTTCCGCAACTACGACGGCGTCCTGAAGGTCGACGGCGAGGTCGGCTCCAAGAAGACCTACGACCCGCGCACCTGGGGCAAGCTGGCCGAGGCGAGCATGGCCGCGCGCGTCACGGAGGCCTGCGCCCACCTGCGCTCCACGGGCACGAAGCTGAAGTAGCCGCGAGATCACCACGAGCCCGGTGCCATGGCACCGGGCTCGTTGTATATCTGGGGCATGTCCGATGTCCGGCTGGCCTCGCCGCAAGGCAAGTGGATCCTGCTCACCACCGTCCTCGGCTCCAGCATGGCGATGCTGGACTCGACCGTCGTCAACGTCGCGCTTCCCCGGATCGGCCGTGACCTGGACGCCGACCTCGCCGCCCTCCAGTGGACGGTCAACGCGTACATGTTGACGCTGGCCGGGCTGATCCTGCTGGGGGGCTCGCTCGGGGACCGCTACGGGCGGCGCCGGATCTTCGTCGTGGGGGTGGTCTGGTTCGCCGCCGCCTCCCTGCTGTGCGGTCTCGCGCCCGACGCCCGCGTACTCGTCGCCGCCCGCGCCCTGCAAGGCGTCGGTGGCGCCCTGCTCACCCCCGGCTCGCTCGCCCTCATCCAGGCCTCCTTCCACCCCGACGACCGGGGCCGGGCGGTGGGTCTGTGGTCCGGGTTCGGCGGCATCGGCGCGGCGGTCGGGCCGTTCCTGGGCGGCTGGCTGGTGGACGGTCCGGGCTGGCGCTGGGTGTTCCTGCTGAACGTGCCGGTGGCGCTGCTGTGCGCCCCGATCGCCGTACGCCATGTCCCGGAGTCGGGTGGGGGAGGGCGGGGCCACACGCGTTTCGACGTGCTCGGCGCCGTCCTCGGGGCACTCGCGCTGGCCTTCACCACGTACGCCCTGATCGAGGCGCGCACGGCCTCCCTCACCGTCGTCCTCGCGGCCGTCGCGGGGGTGGCCTGCGGGGTCGCCTTCGTGGTCGTGGAGAGGCGCCGGCCCGATCCGATGATGCCGCCGGACATCTTCGCGTCGCGGCAGTTCACGGCCGTCAACCTGGTCACGCTCTGCGTCTACGCGGCCTTCGGCGGGTTCTTCTTCCTGGCCGCCCTCCAGCTCCAGGTGGTATCCGGCTACTCGGCCCTCGGCGCCGGTACGGCCCTGCTGCCGACGACCGCGCTGATGCTGCTGTTCTCCGCCCGTTCCGGCGCCCTCGCCGACCGTGTCGGCCCGCGCCTGCCGCTGACCGTGGGGCCGCTGCTGTGCGCGGCGGGGATGCTGCTGATGCTGCGGGTCGGCCCGGACGCCGACTACGTCGCGGACGTGCTGCCCGCGCTGCTCGTGCTCGGCCTCGGCATGGTCGCCCTGGTGGCGCCGCTGACCGCGACGGTCCTGGCGTCGGTGGACGTGGCGCGGGCGGGGCTGGCCAGCGGGATCAACAACGCGGCGGCCCGGGCCGCGGGCCTGATCGCGGTGGCGTCACTGCCGCTGGTCGCCGGGATGGGGGAGGAGGCGTACCGGTCGCCGGGCGCCTTCGACGAGGCGTTCGGCACGGCGATGACGGTGTGCGCGGGGCTGCTGGTGCTGGGCGCGGGGGTGGCCTTCGCGACCGTACGGCCGCTGCCGCCGGGGTGCACCCGGCCCGAGTGCCTGCACCACGGATCGGTCACGGCGCCGCCGCTGGAGGGGCGGCCGGCGCGGAAACGACTCGGGTAGCCCCGCTACGCCCCCGGCGGCCGTTCGGCCGGTGCGGGCATGGAGGAGACTTGACCCATGTCGATTCACGAGAACCTCCTCGGGGGACCGCCCCCGACCCACCTCCCCGACGACCCGGAGCCGCGTGAGCTGCTGGCCGGCGGCACCCCGCCCGCCGATGTCGCCGCGAAGTACCCGACGTCCTCGCTGGCCTGGGCCCAGCTGGCCGACGAGGCCTTCGAGCGGGGCAGCGTCGTGGAGTCGTACGCCTACGCCCGTACGGGCTACCACCGGGGTCTGGACTCGCTGCGCCGCAGCGGCTGGAAGGGCCACGGCCCGGTGCCGTGGGAGCATGAGCCGAACCGGGGCTTCCTGCGCGCCCTGCACGCCCTCGCCCGCGCCGCCGGGGCGATCGGTGAGCAGGAGGAGTACGAGCGCTGCTCGCAGTTCCTGAAGGACTCCTCGCCGACGGCGGCCCAGACGCTGGGCTAGGGCCTGTGGTGCGGGCCCGGCCGTGTGATCAGGTCGGGCCTTGCACTTTCCGGGGGTGACCGTCGAGGATTCGGGGTGGGGACCGGGGCCCCCGTGTCGGTAACGGCAGGGGCGGACCGCTACCCGGGATACACCACAGGAGACAGCGATGTCCCACGAGGCTCACGAGATCCAGGAGCCAGAGACCCCGCATCTCGACTTCGAAGGCACCACGCCGTACGAGGACTACGTCAAGGCGGACGTGCTCACCCATCTCCAGCACACCCTCTCCGACGATCCCGGAGAGATGGTCTTCCTGGTCACGACCCAGGTCATGGAGCTGTGGTTCACCGTCATCGTCCATGAGTGGGAGACCGCGGCGCGGGCGCTGCGCTCCGACGACGTGCCGGTCGCGATCGACGCGCTGAAACGTTCCGTACGCGAGCTGGAGGCGCTGAACGCCTCCTGGAAGCCGCTCGGACAGCTCACCCCGGCCCAGTTCAACTCCTACCGGTCCGCCCTCGGCGAGGGCTCCGGGTTCCAGTCGGCGATGTACCGCCGGCTGGAGTTCCTGCTGGGCGACAAGTCCGCGTCCATGCTCGTCCCGCACCGGGGCGCGCCCCGGGTCCACGCGGAGCTGGAGAAGGCGCTGCACGAGCCGAGCCTGTACGACGAGGTGCTGCGGCTGCTGGCGCGGCGCGGGCACGCGATCCCGCAGGCGGTGCTCAGCCGGGACGTGTCGCGGCGCTACGAGCCGTCGCCCGAGGTGGAGGCGGCCTGGACGGCCGTCTACGCCGGTGACCCCTTCGACGAGGTCGCCCGGCTGGGCGAGGCGCTGACGGACGTCGCCGAGCTGGTGTGGCGCTGGCGCAACGACCATCTGGTGGCCACCCGGCGCGCGATGGGCGCCAAGGCGGGCACCGGCGGTTCGGCCGGGGTGGCGTGGCTGGAGAAGCGCGCGCAGAAGAACGTGTTCCCCGAGCTGTGGACGGCACGGTCCCATGTCTGAACTGACTTTCAAGGCAGGCGAGTTGGACGCCGGGGACCAACTGGCGGGCCTGCGCGAGAAGTTCGTGCTCGACGAGGGCGTCTACCTGGACGGCAACTCGCTGGGCGCGCTGCCGGCCGCCGTCCCCGGCCGGGTCGAGGACGTCGTACGGCGGCAGTGGGGCGAGCTGCGCATCCGGTCCTGGGACGAGAGCGGCTGGTGGACGGCGCCCGAGCGGATCGGTGACCGGATCGCCCCGCTGGTGGGGGCGGCGGCCGGGCAGATCGTCGTGGGCGACTCGACAAGTGTCAACGTCTTCAAGGCACTTGTGGCGGCGGTCCGGATGGCGGGCGAGGGCCGGGACGAGATCGTGGTCGACGCGACCACCTTCCCCACGGACGGGTACATCGCCGAGTCGGCGGCCCGGATGACCGGCTGCACACTGCGTCCGGTGCCACCGGCCGAGGTGCCGGAGGCGCTGGGCGCGCGGACGGCGGCCGTCCTGCTGAACCATGTCGACTACCGCACGGGCCGGTTGCACGACCTGCCCGTACTGACCGCCGCGGTGCGGGCCGCCGGCGCGGTCGCGGTCTGGGACCTGTGCCACAGCGCGGGCGCGCTGCCGGTCGGGCTGGACGAGCACGGCGTCGACCTCGCGGTCGGCTGCACCTACAAGTACCTGAACGGCGGCCCCGGTTCACCGGCGTACCTCTATGTGCGCGCCGGTCTCCAGGACCGTTTCGACTCCCCGCTGCCCGGCTGGAACTCCCACGCGGAGCCCTTCGGGATGCAGCCCGGGTACGAGGCCGCGGCGGGTGCGCTGCGCGGGCGGGTCGGTACGCCGGACATCCTGTCCATGCTGGCGCTGGAGGCGGCCCTGGAGGTCTGGGAGGGCGTCTCGATCGAGGCGGTGCGGGCCAAGTCCCTGGCCCTGACGGACTTCTTCCTGGAGTGCGTCGCCGCGTATGTGCCGAAGGGGCGGGTGGAGTCGCTGACGCCGGTCGCGCACGCGGAGCGCGGCAGCCAGGTGGCGCTGCGCTGCGCGGACGCCGGGGACGTGATGAGGCAGCTGATCGAGCGGGGGGTGGTCGGTGACTTCCGCCGCCCGGACGTGCTGCGGTTCGGCTTCACCCCGCTGTACGTCGGGTTCGCGGACGTGGAGCGGGCGGCCCGGGTGCTGGGCGAGGTCGTCGCCTGAGGCGGGTCACGGGGGCGGGGCCGGGTCCGGCCATGCCCCCGCGGGTGCGTCAGGTGACGTAGGCGCCTGCCGAGGCGGCCGCGAACGCGGCCCGCGCCGCGCGGTCGGCGGCCTCGGGGTCCGGGGGCGTGCCGGCGGTGAGGAGCGCGTAGTAGAGGGGCGCCGAGACCGCCCGCACGACGTCCCCGGCATCGGTGCCGGGCGGCAACTCGCCCCGCGCGACGCCCTGTCGGACGCACGGGGCCCACTCGGCGACCCGGACGTCGTAGAAGCGGCGCAGCGCGTCGGCCGTACGGTCGTCGCAGGTGGCCGCCGCGATGACCGCGCGGAACAGGGCGCCCTGGCGGGGGTCGGCGAGGGTGCGCTGCACCAGCCGGGCGTTGGCCGTCAGGTCGCCGAGCACCGAGCCGGTCTCCTCGCGCGGCAGGGACTGCTCGGCCATGTCGGCGAGCAGATCGGCGACCAGGGCGGTGACCGAGCCCCAGCGCCGGTACACGGTCGTCTTGCCGACCTCCGCCCGGCGGGCCACGTCGGCGAGGTCGAGATGCGCGAAACCCCGCTCCGCGAGGACGTCACCGGCCGCCCGCAGCACGGCCGCGCGCACCCGCGCGGTGCGGCCTCCGGGGCGGAGAGTGCCGGGTTCGGGGGGCATGGGCGGCCTCCAGGGCGTGGTCGTACGGGATGGTCGCGGGGCGGGCGGGTCTGCCGTACGCGGCGTGCCGGCCGTCGTCCGCGGGGGACGGGCCGGCTGCCGGGTACGAGCGGGACCAGCGTAACGAAACAGCAGAACCGTTTACCCCTCACCGAGCGTGACATCCCCGTGTCCGCGCACGTCACCGGCCTGATACCGTCCCCGCCAACGGCCGAACTCTCTCCAGGTCCGCCGCCTCTGTCTCGTCCAAATCCGTTTCATCGCTGAGAGGTTGGAGCATGCCGGACGACGCCGCCGCAGCCCGGGCCGCCGCCGAGGAGGAGTCGGCCTTCTCCCACCCGCCCGTCGACCCCGACGTCAGCGCGGCCTACGGGGACCATCCCGACCAGGTGATCGACTTCTACGCCCCCCGCGGCGAGGTGTCCCTCGCGCCGCTGGTCGTCGTCCTGCACGGGGGCGCGTGGCGGGCCCCCTACGACCGGCGGCACATCACGCCGTTCGCGGACTTCCTGGCCCGACGCGGGTTCGCGGTGGCCAACGTGGAGTACCGGCGGGGTGCGCTGCTGCCGGGGCAGAGCGGACCGGGTGGCGGGGCCGGCGGGGGGCAGGTCGCGGGGCGGTGGCCGGACACCTTCGACGACGTCGCCGCGGCGCTGGACGCGCTGCCCGGTCTCGTACGGGAGGGGCTGCCGCAGGCCGATCCGCGGCGCACGGTGGTCACCGGGCACTCGGCGGGCGGGCACCTGGCCCTGTGGGCCGCGGCCCGGCACCTGCTGCCCGCGGACGCGCCGTGGCGCACCGACCGGCCCGCGCCGCTGCGGGGCGTGGTGGCGCTGGCCCCCATCGCGGACTTCGAGGCCGCGGGCAAGCTGGACGTGTGCGGGGGCGCGGCGCTGCAACTCCTCGGCGGCCAGGCGCACTTCGAGGACCGGCGGCCGTACGCCGACCCCGCGCTGCTGCTGCCCACGGGCATCGCGACGACCCTCGTCCAGGGGCGCGCCGACGTGGACGTGCCGGAGGCGGTCGCCGAGGCCTACGCGGACGCGGCGGCGAAGGCGGGGGAGGTGGTGGGGCTGACGTTGCTGGCGGACGTCGGTCACTTCCCGCTGATCGACCCGGCGGCGGACGCGTGCGCGGTGGTGGCGGAGGAGATCGCGCAGCTGGCGTGGTGAGCGGCGGCCTCGCGGGGGCCTGGAACCGGGGTGCCTCCTCCCGCCCCCGGCGGGCCCCGGGGGGTCGCGGACGGCACGGGCCCGTGGTGCCGGGGGGCGACGACACGGGCCCGTAGTACCTGAGGGGGACGCCGGAGGACCCCTCTCGCTGGGGACGACCCCGGCCGCGGCCTCGGCCTACGGTTGTGTATGTGACCGAGACGACCGAGACGCAGACGACCGCCCCGCACGGCGGAGGCTACGACGCGTACAAGCCGCGCAGCCCGGAGGTGCGGGCCGCCCTGGACGCCCTGCGCGGGCTGCGCCAGGACCTGATCCACGACGCTTTCGAATACCGGCCGCTGCCCCGGATGCGCACGGACGGCCCGCTCACCCGCCGGCTCCCCGACCGGCTGCGGGAGTACGCGGCCTGGACCCCGCACGCGGTGGTGACCGGCTTCGGCCTGATGGCCATGCTCGCCGCCTGGGCGGACGGCCAGGGCGAGGGGACGCAGCTGCTGTGCGGGTTCCTGGCACTGGTCCCGGTCCTGCTGACGATGCTCCGGCCGGGCGGCGCCTTCTGGCTCTCCCTCGCCTCGACGTTCGCCGTCGCCGTCCTGGGCTCGTCCTGGAGCAACTGGCCCTGGCTGCCCGGCAGCTTCATCTCCCATGTGACCGTGATGACGGTCGTGGCGATACGCACCCGGCCGCGCACCGCGGCATGGATGTGGCTGCTGACGGCGCTCTACGGCTTCGTCGCCGAGACCTTCTTCGGCGGGGGCCACTACTCCACCAACACCGGGCCCGTGCTGGTCGTCTCCGCGCTGCTCCTCCTCGTCGTCACGGTGTGGCACATCCGGCGCAGCGCCGAGCGGCAGGTGACCGCCCAGCAGACGGTGACGCTCCAGGAGCGCTCCAAGCGCACCCTGCTGGAGGAGCGCACCACCATCGCCCGCGAACTGCACGACGTGGTCGCCCACCACATGTCGGTCGTGGCGATCCAGGCCGAGGCGGCCCCCTACCGGGTGGAGAACCCGCCGCCGGAGCTGGAGCGGGCCTTCGCGACGATCCGGGAGAACGCGGTCGCGGCCCTCACCGAACTGCGCCGGGTGCTGGGCGTGGTCCGCGCCGAGGACTACGAGGCCCCCGACGCCCCGCAGCCCACCCTCGCCGACCTGGACGCGCTGCTCGCCAACGTGCGCGACACCGGTCTGAGCGTGACGAAGACGGTGACCGGAGCGGTGCGTGAACTGCCGCCCGGGGTCGAGCTGTCGGCGTACCGGATCGTGCAGGAGGCGCTGAGCAACACCCTGCGGCACGCGCCGGGCGCGAGTGCCCGGGTGGAGATCGGATACGTGCTGGGCGGGCTGGGACTGCGCGTGGTCAACGACCCGCCGCCCGCAAGGGCCCTGCTGAAGCCCTCGCCCGGCGCCGGGCACGGGATCACGGGGATGCGGGAGCGGGTGTCGATGCTGAACGGCGAGATGACGGCGGGCCGGACCGACGACGGGGGCTACGAGGTGGCGGTGTTCCTGCCGGTCGCCCTGGCGAGCGACGGTGAGGCATGACACCGGGCACCATCCGCGTACTGATCGCGGACGACCAGATGATGGTGCGCGAGGGCTTCTCCGTCCTGCTGAACGCGATGCCGGACATCGAGGTCGTCGGGGAGGCCGTCAACGGCCGCGAGGCGGTCGACCGGGTCCGTGAACTCGCCCCGGACGTCGTCCTGATGGACATCCGGATGCCCGAGCTGAACGGCATCGAGGCGACGCGGGAGATCGTCGCCGCCGACGGTACGGCGAAGGTGCTGGTGCTGACGACGTTCGACCTGGACGAGTACGTCTACCAGGCGCTGCGCGCGGGCGCCTCGGGCTTCCTGCTGAAGGACGCCTCGGCCCGCCAACTCGCCGACGGGGTACGGGTGGTGGCCTCCGGCGAGGCCCTGCTGGCGCCCTCGGTCACCAGGCGTCTGATCAACGAGTTCTCCAAGCTCTCCGACTCCCCGCGCCTGATGGCGTCCGCGCACGCGGCGTACGGCGAACTGACCGAGCGGGAGACGGAGGTGCTGGTCCTGATCGCGCAGGGGCTGTCGAACGCGGAGATCGCCGAGCGGCTCGTGGTGGCCGAGTCGACCATCAAGACGCACGTCAGCAGGGTCCTGGTGAAGCTGGGGCTGCGGGACCGGACCCAGGCGGCGGTGTTCGCGTACGAGGCGCGGCTGGTGACGCCGGGATAGGGAGAAGAGGGGGAGGGCCGGGGGCCGGGGAGTGGCGAGGACGTGGGGGATCGGCGGAGGTTGGCGAACGGTGAGGGCGAGGGCGCGATCCGTTGGCGGCCTGTTGGCGGGCGTTGGTTGGATCAGGATCACAGCACGGGAAGCGAACGGTTGTTCGTAAAGCGGTTGTCCTGCCTCGTCCTCGAAGGCACCCCCCACCACGACCCTGCTGAAGTCCGACATCTCCTGCTCAGCGAAGGACACAGCATGCGCACGTTCACGCGCTCCGCCTCCACCGCGATCGTCGTCGCCGCCCTCGCCGGCGGTGCCACCGTCGCGACGGCCGGCCCGGCGGCCGCCGCGAGCTACCACTGCACCAGCAGCTCCAAGTCGATCGACGACCCGTCGTACTCGGGCCCGTGGGCCGACAACTGGGACGTCACCGTCACGATGTGCGCCAAGCGCTCCGGCTCCACCGTCTACAGCTACGCCAAGGTCAGCTGGGACGGGCCGGTCTACGCCTCCGCCGACGACACCGCGAAGTTCGAGGACGCCTACTTCAAGGTGCAGATCAAGAAGTCGCAGTCCGGCACCGACCCGGTCAAGAAGTCCGCCAACTACGGGGGCATCGAGGCCAAGCTGGAGAACAGTGACTCCACCGGCAACTACAACGGCTCCTACACCACCCCCACCCTCAGCTACCGGATCGGCTCCAGCAAGGGCCTGGGCGACGGCGAACTCCACCTCAACTGGTCGAACGACGGCAAGGGCGACCGCACCTACCAGTTCACCGCGTCCCCGGTCGTCTGACCCGACCGGGCCGGCGGGAGGCACCGCGGCTCACCGACGCGTCCCGCACTCCCCTGAGTCACCCCTGGTCAGACGGGTGGTCGTCGGGCTAGCGTCCGGTCATGGCTGCCTTTGACCCGTGGGACCCGCAGTTCGTCGCCGATCCGTACCCCGCGTACGCCGAGCTGCGCGCCAAGGGCCGCGTGGCGTACTTCGAGCCGACGAACCAGTGGCTGGTGTCGCACCACGCCGACGTGTCCGCGCTGCTGCGGGACCGGCGGTTGGGGCGGACGTACCAGCACCGGTTCCGGCACGAGGACTTCGGGCGCAGCGCGCCCCCCGCCGAGCACGAGCCGTTCCACACGCTCAACGACCACGGGATGCTCGACCTGGAGCCGCCGGACCACACCAGGATCCGGCGGCTGGTGTCGAAGGCGTTCACCCCGCGTACCGTCGAGCAGCTCAAGCCGTACGTGGCCCGGCTGGCCGGTGAGCTGGTGGACGGGCTCGTCCACCGGGGCGGCGGCGACCTGCTCACCGAGGTCGCCGAGCCGCTCCCGGTCGCGGTCATCGCCGAGATGCTGGGCATCCCGGAGGCGGACCGGGCCCCGCTGCGGCCCTGGTCGGCGGACATCTGCGGGATGTACGAGCTGAACCCGCCGGAGGAGGTGGCCGCGAGGGCGGTCAAGGCCTCCGTGGAGTTCTCCGGGTACCTGCGGGAGCTGATCGCCGAGCGACGCAGGAATCCCGGGGATGACCTCGTCTCCGGGCTCATCGCCGCCCACGACGAGGACGACCGGCTCACCGAGCAGGAGATGATCTCGACCTGCGTCCTGCTCCTCAACGCGGGGCACGAGGCCACGGTCAACGCCACCGTCAACGGCTGGTACGCCCTGTTCCGCAACCCCGGCCAGCTCGCGGCCCTCCGCGCGGACCGCTCCCTGGTCCCGGCCGCGATCGAAGAGCTGATGCGCTACGACACCCCGCTCCAGCTCTTCGAGCGCTGGGTGCTGGACGACATCGAGATCGACGGGACCACCGTCCCGCGCGGCGCCGAGATCGCCATGCTCTTCGGTTCCGCCAACCACGACCCCACGGTCTTCGCGCACCCCGAGCGGCTCGACCTGGCCCGGAAGGAGAACCCGCACATCTCCTTCAGCGCCGGCATCCACTACTGCATCGGCGCCCCGCTCGCCCGTATCGAGCTGGCCGCGTCCATGACGGCCCTGCTGGACCGCGCCCCCACCCTGGCCCTCGCCAAGGAGCCGGAGCGCAAGCCGAACTTCGTGATCAGGGGCCTGGAAGGGCTCGACGTCACGGTCTGAGGCGCCCCGGCCCGGCCCGGCCCCGCCACCAGCGGGGCACGGCGTCACGTCGTCATGTCCCGGCGCCGCAGCCCCGACAGACCACCGGCCACCAGCACCACGGCCAGCCCGGTCAGCACCGCCACCGGCCCCCACCGCATCTCCCCACCCGGCAGCTTCGGCAGGTGTCCGAACGGTGAGGCGTCCAGCAGCACCTGCGGGGCGTCCAGTGCCGGGCCGACCCAGCCGATCAGCAGGACCGCTCCGGCGACCGCCCAGGCGGCCGTCGCGCCGCGCGGGAGCAGGCCGTACAAGGCGACCGCGACACCGCCGACCACCCACACCGCCGGCAACTGGACCAGGGCCGCGCCGATGAGGGGACCGGCCTGACCGCCGTGGCCGACGACGAAGCCGACGCCGGTCAGGAGCAGGATCAGGGCGGAGCCGCCGAAGGCCACCGCGAGATGGCCGCAGGCCCAGCGCAGCCGTCCGACCGCGTTCGCCAGCACCGGCTCCGCGCGGCCTGAGGTCTCCTCGCCGTGCAGCCGCAGCACCGAACCGACCACGAACAGGGCGGCGATCAGGCCCATCATGCCGGTCATCGAGGCCAGGAAGGCGTCGGTGAGGCCGCTGTGGCCGCCCATCCGCTCGAAGACGCGCCGGGCGTTGTCGTTGTCGCCGACGAGGTCGCCGACGCCGTCCGCCAGACCGCCGTAGACCACCCCCACGGCGAAGAAGGCCGCGCTCCAGCCGTACACGCTGCCCCGCTGGAGCCGCCAGGCCAGGGCGCCCGCCGTGCCCAGGCGGCCGGTGGCCGGGCCGGGGCGGGTGGGGAAGAAGCTCATGCCGACGTCCCGGCGGCCCGCCAGCGCGTAGGCCACCCCCGCCTGGAGGGCCACCGCCGCCGCGAACAGCGCCAGGACCCACCAGCGCTCCCCGGCGAACGGGCGCAGCCGGGACAGCCAGCCCAGCGGGGACAGCCAGGTGAGGGCCGAGGAGCCGTCCTCGCGCGCCGCGTCGCCCGCCGCGCGGAGCACGAACGCCGCGCCCAGGGCGCCCGCCGTCAGACCGCGTGCCAGCCGCGCGCTCTCCGTCAGCTGCGCGACGATCGCCGCCAGCGTGGCGAAGACCATGCCCACGGCGGCCAGCCCGAGACCGAGGGCCAGCGCGCCCACCACGCCCTGCCGGGCCAGCCCGGCCGTCACCAGCAGGGCCAGGACGGCGTTGGCGATCCCGGCCGCGAGCAGCGCCGCCGTCAGCGAGGCCCGGCGGCCCACCGCGCCGGACGCGATCAGCTCCTGGCGGCCGCTCTCCTCCTCGTCCCGGGTGTGCCGTACGACGATCAGCAGGCTCGTGACCGCCGCCAGCAGCCCCGCGTAGACGCCGACCCGCCAGGCCGTCAGCGCGCCGAGCGAGGTGTCGAGGACGGGGCCGATCAGGGCGCGGAAGGAGGCGTTGGCGGACACCTGGTGGACGAGGTCGGCGCGTTCCGCGGGCGTGCCGTACAGGGACTCCAGGCTGGCCGGCATCGACAGCACCATCAGCGTGTTCACGCCGACCCACAGCGGGGTCGTCAGCCGGTCGCGGCGCAGCGAGAAGCGCAGCAGGACGCCGGTGCCCGTGAGGGTGCTCATCGGGCCGCCGCCTCGTCCTGGTAGTGCCGCAGGAACAGCTCCTCCAGCGTGGGCGGCGTCGAGGTCAGCGACCGCACGCCCGACTCGCTCAACGAGCGCAGTACGCCGTCCAGCCGGTCGGTGTCGACCTGGAGGCGGACGCGGCGCCCCTGGACGTCGAGGTCGTGGACGCCCGGCAGCTGGGCCAGTCCGTTGGGCGGACCGGCGAGTTCGGCGGTCACGCTGGTGCGGGTGAGGTGGCGCAGGTCGGCCAGGGACCCGGACTCCACCGTGCGACCGCGCCGGATGATGCTGACCCGGTCGCAGAGCTCCTCGACCTCGCTGAGGATGTGCGAGGAGAGCAGGACCGTACGGCCGCGGTCGCGTTCCTCCGCCACGCACCGCTGGAAGACCTCCTCCATCAGCGGGTCGAGACCCGAGGTCGGCTCGTCGAGGACGAGCAGGTCGACGTCCGAGGCGAACGCGGCGACGAGGGCGACCTTCTGGCGGTTGCCCTTGGAGTAGGTGCGGCCCTTTTTGGTCGGGTCCAGCTCGAAGCGGTCGATCAGGTCGGCGCGGCGGGCCGGGTCGAGGCCGCCGCGGAGCCGGCCGTAGAGGTCGATGACCTCGCCGCCGGAGAGGTTCCGCCAGAGCGTGACGTCGCCGGGCACGTACGCGATCCTGCGGTGCACCTCGACGGCGTCCGCCCACGGGTCGTGGCCGAGCACCCGCGCGCTGCCGGAGTCGGCGCGCAGCAGGCCGAGCAGGACGCGGATGGTGGTGGACTTGCCGGATCCGTTGGGGCCGAGGAAGCCGTGCACCTCGCCGGTCTCGACGTCCAGGTCGAGCCCGTCGAGCGCGTGCGTCCCGCCGAAGGCCTTGTGGAGGCCGCGGACGCTGATTGCCTTCGTCATGGCCCCGAACGTACGCTTACTTCAGAAATTTGTGAAGTTAAGGAAGGCTGTGAAGTCCGGATAGGATGACGGCATGACGGCGACACCTGGTGGGCGGGACGCGGAGGCCGTGTCGAAGTTCGTCGAGTCCTTCGCAGCGCAACTCGTCGAGGCCGGCATGCAGCGCATGCCCGCCCGGGTCTTCGCCGCGCTCCTCTCCTCGGACGACGGCACGATGACCTCGGCCGAGCTGGGCGAACAGCTCCGGATCAGCCCCGCCGCGGTGTCCGGGGCGGTGCGCTACCTGGCCCAGACGCACATGGTGTCGCGCGAGCGGGAACCCGGCTCACGCCGCGAGCGGTACCGGGTGCACGGCGACCAGTGGTACGAGGCGCTCACCAACCGCGAGACGATGATCAAGCGCTGGGAGGGCGCCCTGCGCGACGGCGTGGCCAGCCTCGGCGAGGACACCCCGGCCGGCCGCCGCATGGCCGAGACCCTGGCGTTCTTCGAGTTCATCGAGACAGAGGTCGCGGCCATGATGGACCGCTGGCGGACACACCGGGAGCAGACGTTCGGCGACCGGCCCCCCGGCCCCACCGCCCGCCCCTAGGTCCCTGGACGGGCATCCGGCCCCGCAGGAGACCGGCGCGCTCACGCAGCCGTCCGGCTCTGTCCTTCCGGCCGTGATCAGGAGACGGCACCGTAGCGGGGGCCGACAGGGCGACGCGCCCGCGTTTTGCTGCGCCCCGTCCTGGCCCGGGCCCCTTACAACAACCCCATGTGCCACTACTGCGGTTGCCGTGAGATTCCGTTGATCAAGGAGTTCATCGCCGAGCACGAGCGGGTCACCGACGCCGCCGGGGACGCGCTGCGGGCTCTGGAGCGCGGGGAACCGGGGCGGGCGCGGGAGCTGGTCGGCGTGATGGCACACGAACTCGGCCGTCACTGGCGGGGCGAGGAGGAGGGACTGTTCGCGGTGATGCGGGCCGACCCGGAGTACGCCGACTACATCGACGCCCTCGTCGCCGAGCACCGCGAACTCGCCGCGCTGCTGCCCGCCCTGGACCTCACCGACCCGGCCGACGTCCGCACGCTGACCGAGGCGGTCCGGGAACTGCGCCACCACATCGCCAAGGAGGAGGACGGCCTGTTCCCGGCCTCGCTGACGGCGCTGTCGGGGGAGGAGTGGAACAGGGCGATGGCCGCGTGGCGGGAGGCCCACCCCTGAGCGCCCCGCCTCCGGCAGCAGGGAAACCCCGGCTCACGCTCCGGGCAGGGTCAGTCCCAGGGCCCCTTCCCACACCGTCCACGTGCGCCTGCGTACCGGTCCCCACACACCCGTGTCCGCCCGGTAGCGGAAGTCCGCGCCGGACACCGTCACCCGCCGCCCGAGCGCGAGCAGCGGTGAGGCCTCGGCGCCCACCGACAGCGGCCGGACCTCCACCGCCACGGTCCCGGCGCCCCGCGGGGTCACGGACACCGCCTCCACCGGCTGGTCGAGGTCGACGAGGATCTCGCCGTCCACCTCGACCCGCAGCCGGGCGGGACCGGTCACGGGCGCGGGATGGGCGGTCCGCAGCGGCCGCGGCGGCACCAGGGTCCGTACGAGGGACTGGCAGGTCCGCAGCCAGGGCCGGCCGCCGCCCTCCTGTCCCTCCTGTCCCGCCGGCTCCTCCTCGCGCGCGGCGGGGGAGGGGAGGCGCAGCGCGCCCAGCACCACGCCGTCGCTGTCGTCCACGAGCAGGTCGAGCCGCCGCTCCGCGCCGTCGAGGACCGCCCGCGCCGCCGCCACCGCGCCCAGGGGCACGCCGAGCGACCGGGCGACGGTGAGCGCACCGCCCACCGGCACCACCGACAGCACACATCCGGCCAGCTCCCGCCGCCGGTGCAGCAGGGACACCGCCCGCAGCAGCGCGCGGTCGTCGCCGACGACCACCGGCCGCCGGGAGCCGCGCCGGGCCAGCGCGCGGGCGAATTCCTCCGGGCTCTCGGGCAGGCACACCTTCGTGCCCGCCGCACCCGCGCTGAGCACGTCTTTCGCGATACGGACGGACTCCCCGTCCGTCCTGCGGGCGACCGGATCGACGACCACCAACAGCTGATCGGAAGACGCTGAAGTCGCCACCTCGGTCCTGCCTCGCTTCCTCGGGTAGCATCTTTGTGCAAGAGCCCCTTGCGCTATTGCGCCAGGGGCTTCGTCTATTCCGGGGCATCCGGGTCCGACGGTTCGCGGCCGACGACGGCCGAACGGTGGCCGAAGAAGGTCGCCGGGGTACGAGGCACAAGGCCGTGTCGCGTACGCCCCCGACCCTGGACATGCCCCGCCCGGAAGGGGTGTACGCGCGTGCCCGCACTTGTGCTGCTCGGTGCTCAGTGGGGTGACGAAGGCAAGGGAAAGGCGACGGACCTGCTCGGCGGATCCGTTGACTATGTGGTGCGCTACCAGGGCGGCAACAACGCCGGCCACACGGTAGTCGTGGGCGATCAGAAGTACGCCCTCCACCTGCTCCCTTCCGGAATCCTGACCCCGGAGTGCACTCCGGTGATCGGCAACGGTGTCGTCATCGACCCGTCGGTCCTGTTCTCCGAGCTGAACGGGCTGAACGAGCGAGGCGTCGACACGTCCAAGCTCCTGATCAGCGGCAACGCCCACATCATCACCCCGTACAACGTCACCGTCGACAAGGTGACGGAACGCTTCCTCGGCAAGCGGAAGATCGGGACCACGGGGCGCGGCATCGGCCCGACCTACGCGGACAAGATCAACCGCGTCGGTATCCGCATCCAGGACCTCTACGACGAGTCGATCCTGACCCAGAAGGTGGAGGCGGCCCTCGACGGCAAGAACCAGCTCCTGACCAAGGTCTTCAACCGCCGCGCCATCGAGGTCGGCCAGGTGGTGGAGGAGCTGCTGTCCTACGCGGACCGCCTGAAGCCGTACGTCGCCGACACGGTCCTGATCCTCAACCAGGCCCTGGAGGACGACAAGGTCGTGCTCTTCGAGGGCGGCCAGGGCACGCTGCTGGACATCGACCACGGCACGTATCCCTTCGTGACGTCGTCGAACCCGACCGCGGGCGGCGCCTGCACGGGTACCGGTGTCGGCCCGACGAAGATCAGCCGGGTCATCGGCATCCTGAAGGCGTACACGACCCGTGTCGGCTCGGGCCCGTTCCCGACGGAGCTCTTCGACGAGGACGGCGAGGCGCTGCGCCGGATCGGCGGCGAGCGGGGTGTCACCACCGGCCGCGACCGCCGCTGCGGCTGGTTCGACGCGGTCATCGCCCGCTACGCGACCCGCGTCAACGGCCTGACCGACTTCTTCCTCACCAAGCTCGACGTCCTCACCGGCTGGGAGGAGATCCCGGTCTGCGTGGCCTACGAGATCGACGGCAAGCGCGTCGAGGAGCTCCCGTACTCCCAGACCGACTTCCACCACGCGAAGCCGGTCTACGAGACCCTCCCGGGCTGGTCCGAGGACATCACCAAGGCGAAGTCCTTCTCCGACCTGCCCAAGAACGCCCAGAACTACGTCAAGGCGCTCGAGGAGATGTCGGGCGCCCCGATCTCCGCGATCGGCGTGGGCCCGGGCCGGGACGAGACGATCGAGATCAACTCGTTCATCTAGGAGGCACCCATGGGCCGGTCAGGGACCTCCCTGACCGGCTCATGGCCTGTTCCCGGGCCCGTCGGGCGGGGCAGCGGTGGTCCCGTCGCAGCGCGGGCGTAAGGGTGCAAACCGGGCATACGATGGGGGCATCCGCGTATCCACCGACGGAAGAAGGTGAGTGTGATGCGCGTGCTGCTCAAGGTGTCCATGGACACGGAGAAGGCGAACGAGGCCATCGGCAACGGCACGCTGCCGAAGCTGATCGAGAGCTCGCTGGAGCAGATCAAGCCCGAGGCGGCCTACTTCACCACCGACAACGGTCAGCGCACCGCCTACCTGTTCTTCGACATGCAGGACAGCTCGCAGATGCCGGTGATCAGCGAGCCGTTCTTCATGAACCTGGGTGCGAAGATCAGCTATACCCCGGTGATGAACTACGAGGACGTGCAGAAGGGCCTCTCCCAGCTGGGGCGCTGACCCTTCAGCTGAAGACGATCATCGAACCCTGCGCCAGGCTCCGGGTCGCCGCCGCGTGCAGGCCCAGCCAGACGTGCCGCTCCCGGGCGAAGGGGCTCGGGTCGTAGGGCGCGGGGACGGCCGGCTCCTCCAGTTCCGTCGGACCCGCGGGCGGCAGGGGGGCCGCCGGCGGGTTGGCCGGATCGATGCCGATCGCGGGGGCCACCAGCTCCAGCTCCCGCAGCAGCGACTGCGCCGAGCCCAAGGGGCCGCCGCTCGCCAGGAGTTCGTCGTTGGCCAGCGGGTGCGGGAAGTCCACCGGGACGTAGGCGCCGGCGTGGTCGTAGTGCCAGACCAGGTGCGACTGCTGGGCCGTGGCCTCGAACATCTCCAGCAACTGCTCGTAGTCCCCGCCCAGTTCGTCCACGGGGGTGACCGGCAGGCCGCACACCTGAAGGAGATAGGCGCGGCGCAGGAAGTGCAGCGCGTCGTAGTCGAAGCCCGCCACGGGGGCGACCTCGCCGGACAGGCCCGGCATGTACTGGTACACCGGCACCGGTGGCAACCCGGCCTCGGCGAGCACCTTGTTGTATTGCGCGAGTTCCTCGGCGAACGGATTGTCGGGCGTGTGGCACAACACGTCGACGAGCGGTACCAGCCACAGGTCACAGGCCAAGAAGGGCTCCTCGCATAGCACGGTGTAGCGAAGCGGTCAGGGAAGAGTAGTCGGTCCGGCGTGCCCTGGCTTCCCCCGGGGCGAGGTCGGCCGATCTGCTGAAGGTCCCATACCCACACCGGGCCCGCCCACGTCCGGCGGCTCAGGACGGGTGCTGACGTCCGGCCAGACGTTCGACCACCGCGAGCGAGTGCGCGTTGTACGCGGCGACGACCTCCCGCGCCGCCGCGGTGTCCCGCCGCACCAGCGCGTCCACCAGCGCGGTGTGCTCGGCCCACAGCTCGCCCCGCAGCTCGGTCAGCCGGCGCAGGTGCTGCACCGCGCACACCCAGGACTGCACGCGCAGTCGGTGCAGGAAGTCGGCGAGGTAGGGGTTGCCGAACACGCTGCTCAACTCGCGCCAGAAGCGCAGGTCGTAGCCGATCAGCACGGTGACGTCACCGGCGAGGGCGGCCCGCTGCGCCTCCTCGCCCCGGCGTCGCACCCCGGTCAGGGCGGCGAGGACGCGGGAGTTGTCGGGGTCGTGGATGAACCCCTTGTGGCCGCCGTCCAGCGCGTGGAACATGCCGTCGATGACGAGGCTGCGGGCCTCGATGATGCCGCGGTAGTCGTCCAGGGAGTACTCGTGGACCCGGAAACCGCGATGCTGGTCCGCCTCCAGGAGCCCCTGGGCGGAGAGGTCGACGAGCGCCTCGCGCACCGGGGTCGCGGAGACGCCGTACTGCTCGGCGATCTCCTTGACCGTGAACGCCTGACCCGGCTGGAGGCGCCCCGCGAGCACCTCGTCGCGGAGCGCGTCGGCGATCTGCTGCCGCAGGGTGCTGCGGGTCACGGCGCCGTTGCCGCTGCTGCCGGGCATCGTCGGGCCTCTCCCTGGGGCGATCGGGTGGCGTGCTCGTACACGTACACGTATCTCTACGGGCACGCCACCTTACGCGTTCGGGTTTCCCGGGTTTTGTCGCCCAGCGTCCGCCACGGCGACGGCGCGGCTACCGCGTGTGCTCGTCCGCCACGGAGAGCGCCGCGTCCAGTGCGGCCAGGCCTTCCTTCAGCTCGGCCTCGCTGACGTTGCACGGCGGCACGACATGGGTGCGGTTCATGTTGATGAACGGCCAGATGCCGTGCTTCTTGGCGGCGGCGCCGAACGCGGCCATCGGGGCGTTCGCCTCACCGGTCGCGTTGTACGGCACCAGCGGCTCGCGGGTCTCCTTGTCCTTCACCAGGTCCAGCGCCCAGAACATGCCGACCCCGCGCACCTCGCCGACCGACGGGTGCCGCTCCGCCAGCTCGCGCAGCGCGGGCTCGACCACCTCGGCGCCGAGACGCGCGGCGTTCTCGACGATGCCCTCCTCGGCCATCACGTTGATCGTGGCGACGGCGGCGGCGCAGGCCAGCGGGTGCCCCGAGTACGTCAGACCGCCGGGGTAGGGGCGCTTGCCGAAGGTCGCCGCGATCTCGGCGGAGATGGCGACCCCGCCGAGCGGCACGTATCCGCTGTTGACGCCCTTGGCGAAGGTCATCAGGTCGGGCGTGACGTCGAACAGGTCGGCCGCGAACCACTCACCGGTCCGTCCGAACCCGGCCATCACCTCGTCGAGGATGAAGACGATCCCGTACTTGTCGCAGATCTCCCGCACTCCGGCGAGGTAGCCCGGCGGCGGGACCATGATCCCGGCGGTGCCGGGGATGGTCTCCAGGATGATCGCGGCGACGGTGGCCGGTCCCTCGAAGGCGATCGTCGTCTCCAGGTGCTCCAGCGCCCGGGCGCACTCCTGTTCCTCGGTCTGGGCGTAGAAGCGGGAGCGGTACAGGTACGGCGCCCAGAAGTGCACCACGCCGGCGGCGGCGCCGTCGGAGGCCCAGCGGCGCGGGTCACCGGTGAGGTTGATCGCCTGCTGGGTGCCGCCGTGGTACGAGCGGTAGGCGGAGAGCACCTTGGTCCGGCCGGTGTGCAACCGCGCCATGCGCACCGCGTGCTCCACCGCGTCGGCGCCGCCGTTGGTGAAGAAGATCTTGTCCAGGTCGCCCGGTGTCCGCTCGGCGATCAGCCGGGCCGCCTCCGAGCGGGCCTCGATCGCGAAGGCGGGCGCGAACGTGGACAGGGTGGCGGCCTGTTCCTGGATCGCGGCGACGACCTTCGGGTGCTGGTAGCCGATGTTGGTGTAGACGAGGCCGGAGGTGAGGTCCAGGTACCGCTTGCCGTCGTAGTCCCAGAAGTACGACCCCTCCGCACCGGCGACGGCGAGCGGGTCGATGAGCTCCTGCGCGGACCAGGAGTGGAACACGTGCGCACGGTCCGCGGCCTTCACGGCGGCGCCGACCTCGGGGTTGGGCTGAGGGGTCATGCGCCCGAGCGTAAATGTCCGCGATACGGAAGCGGTATCGGCGTCCTGTCTGTGGACGCGGGGTTTCCGCGACAGGTTGTCGCGTGGCCGCGGGGACGGCAGCGGGCACCGCCCCGGGCGCGGCCCGGTGTGACCGCCGCGGACCGCTCCGTTACGGAACCGTCGACACCGGTCCGCTCACCAGCCGCTGGGGCGGCACTATCGTGGGCTGTTGCACAGGGGGTGCACACGGGGACTTTCGGGGGAGGGCCTTGCGATGGAGAAGCTCGGGGCCGGCGACGCGCAGCGGATCGGGGCGTACCGGCTGCTGGCGCGGCTCGGGGCCGGCGGCATGGGGCAGGTGTATCTCGCCCGCTCGGACCGGGGCCGTACCGTCGCGGTCAAGCTGGTGCGCGAGGAACTGGCCGCGCAGGAGGAGTTCCGCAACCGCTTCCGGCAGGAGGTGCAGGCCGCCCGGCAGGTCGGCGGGTACTGGACCGCGCCGGTCCTCGACGCCGACACCGAGGCGCCCGTGCCCTGGGTCGCCACCGGGTACGTGGCCGGACCCAGCCTCCAGCAGGTCGTCGGGCACGACCACGGGGCGCTGCCCGAGCGGTCGGTGCGGATCCTCGCCGCCGGTCTCGCGCACGCGCTGAAGGACATCCACGCGGCCGGGATCGTGCACCGGGACCTCAAGCCCTCCAACGTCCTGGTCACCATCGACGGCCCCCGGGTCATCGACTTCGGTATCGCACGGGCCCTGGAGACGGTGACCGACGGCGGGCTCACCCGCACCGGCGCCCTCGTCGGGTCGCCCGGGTTCATGGCGCCCGAGCAGGTCCGGGGTGACCGGATCACCCCGGCCTGCGACGTCTTCTGCCTCGGCTCGGTCCTCGCGTACGCCGCCACCGGCCGACTCCCCTTCGGTGCCGGGGGCAGCGGCGTCCACGCCCTGATGTTCCGCATCGCCCAGGAGGAACCCGACCTGGAGGGCGTGCCGGAGGGCATCGCCGAGCTGGTCCGGGACTGCCTGAAGAAGGACCCGGCGCGGCGGCCGACGCTGGACCAGGTCCTGGAGCGGACGGGCGCCGAGGACACGGTGGCCGACGGCCGTTCGCGGGACCCCTGGCTGCCGAGCGCCCTGGTCGCCCAACTCGGGCGGCACGCGGTTCAGTTGCTGGACACCGAGGACCCGGAGGGGCCCGGGGGGACCGGCGGACCGGGGGGATCGGACGGACCGGGCGGACCGAAGGGCGCGCCGGGGGACGGGTCCGGCTCGGGCTCCGCACCCGGTTCCGCCGCCTCCGCCGCCTCCGCCGCCTCTGCCTCCGCCTCCGCCTCCGGTTCGGGTGAGGCCCCTCCCGAGCACGCGTCCGCGGCCGCCGAGGGCACCCCGCCCTCTCCTGGCCGGCCGCCGGTCCCGGGGGCGCCCGTGAACCACCTGCCCACCCTGGTCGCCGGCGCGGGCCAGGGCACCCCCACGCCGCCGCCCCCGCCCGTGGGCGCCCCGCGGACACCGCCGCCCTCGCACCCCGCGTACGGCCACCCCCAGCAGCATCCGCAGCAGCCGCAGACGCCGGCGTACGCCTACCCGCCGCACCACCCCCAGCAGCCCCAGACCCCGGCGTACGGCCACCCCTCCCACCCCGGCGCCCCCGCGCCGTACTACGGCGGCGGGACCGGCACCCCGCCCTACGGCCCCGTCCCGGGCTACCTCCCGCCTCAGGAGCCGCCGCGCCGCAACGGCCGCTCCACCGCGGCCCTGATCGTCGTCGCGCTGGTCGTCGCGCTCGGTGCGGGCGGCTCGGTGTACGCCCTGATGAGCGGGGGCGACGACGACAAGGCCACGCCGACGCCCACGCCCACCTCGACCGCGCCGACGACACCGGGCCCGTCCACCGACGAGACCACCCCGGCGCCGACGCCCACGACGAGCGCGCCGGAGGACGGCGGCATCCCGGCCGGTTACCTCGGCACCTGGACCGGCACGATCAACAACTCGGAGGGCTCGCACACCCGCCGACTCACCATCCAGCAGGGCGAGGTGGGCGACACGGTCCTCTCCCTCGTCGCCGACGGCCCCGACTACCACTGCGTGTTCGAGGCGGACCTCGCCGAGAAGCCGGACGCCGACGGCCCGTTGGAGATCGGCCCGTCCACGGTGACGGTCGGCGAGCCCGCCTCCTCCTGCACCCCGGGCGCGGCCAGCGAGGTCACCCTGCTGCCCGACGGCACCCTGGAGCGGGTGAACACCGGCAACGGGGAGAAGCTGACTTACACGAAGCAGTGACCCGAGGTCCCCTGTCCCGGTCGCGGCGCTAGATCCAGCCCTGCTGCCAGGCGTGATGGGCGGCCGCGTGCCGCGTGGAGGCGCCGAGCTTGGACATCGCCGCGGAGAGGTAGTTGCGCACGGTCCCCTGGGCCAGATGCACCTGCTCGGCGATCTCCGCCACCGACGCCCCCGTGCGCGCCGCCCGCAGCACCTCCAACTCCCGCTCGCTCAGCGGGCACGCGTCCTCGGTCAGCGCGGACGCGGCGATGTCCGGATCGACGTACCGGCGGCCGGCGGCGATGTCCCGGAGGATCTCCGCGAGCCGCGCCGCCGGGGTCGTCTTGGGCACGAACCCGCGCACCCCGGCGGCCAGCGCACGCCGCAGCACGGCAGGGCGGGCGTGCCGGGTGACGATGACCACCCGGGTGTCGGGGCGGGCGGCCCGGATCTCCTCGGCGGCCCGCAGCCCGTCCGTGGGCGGCATCTCCAGATCCAGTACGGCGATGTCGGGCCCGTGCTCCAGGGCGAGCCGTACGGCGTCGGTGGAGGTGGAGGCCTCCGCGACCACCGTGAGGTCGTCCTCCAGGGCGAGGAGCGCGGCGAGGGCGCTGCGCAGGAGGTCCTCGTCGTCGGCGAGGAGCAGCCGGATCACTCCTCGGCTCCCCGTACGGGCAGGGTCGCGGTCACCACGAAACGGTCGCCGTCCTGCCGCCCCCACGTCAACTCCCCGCCCGCGCACCGCAGTCGCTCGGCGAGCCCGCGCAGCCCCGTCCCGTCCGAGCCGCCGGGAGCGGCCGGACCGGCGCCGTCGTTGCCGACCCGCAGCCGGGCGACGTCGCCGTCGACGCGGTAGTCGACCTCGGCCCGCCCGGCGTCGCTGTGGCGCAGCACGTTGGTGGTGGCCTCCCGCACGACCAGGCCGAGGAGCTGCCGCGCGGGGTCCGCCAACTCGGCCTGGGACGCCGCCGGTTCGAGACTCATCCGGGCGTCTATGCCGGCCGCCGCCAGCACCCGGGTCGCGTTGGCGATCTCGTCGTCCAGGGGCGTGCGGCGGATGCCCCGCACGACGGCCCGCGTGTCCCGCAGCGCGTCCGCGCACAACTGCCGTACCTCCCGCATCTCGGCGGCCGCCCGCGCCGGGTCGGTCTCGGCGAGCCGGGACGCCAACTCGGCTTTCAGGGCGATGACTTGCAGATGGTGTCCCTGGATGTCGTGCAGGTCCGAGGCGAACCGCAGCCGCTCGTCCTTCACCGCCAGCTCCGCCTCCAGCCGCCGCGCCCGGTCCAGCCGCCCCGCGATCCGCCACGCCCACAGCGGCCCGAGCACGGTCCATACGGTGAACGCGGTCAGGCCGGCCGGGAAGAGCGCCGCGTACGCGGGGTCCTCGTCCCCGGCGGCCAGGTTCACGGCACTGCCCGGCAGCAGCGCCGCGACGACGGCGCCCCCGATCAGCCACCGCCTGCCGGCCGCCGGCAGATACGCGGCGACGATCGCCACGGTCACCGCCGGGGCGACCGCCCACAGCCCGTAGTCGTGCCGGGCCAGCGGCAGCGCGGCCAGCACCGCGGAGGCGACGCACGCGGTGAGCACCCAGCCCGCGAGCGGCCGCAACGCCGGGGCGCGGTCCAACGCGCCGCCGAGCAGCACGGCCGCCGCCACCGCGTCGACGGCCAGCGCGGGCACCACCGGCGCCCTCGCCCAGAGCGGCACGTCACCGTCCAGCGCCCAGCCCCCGTACGCCACGACCAGCACGCACAGAACGGTCCCCGGTACGGCCCACCACGTGTAGCGCCGGAAACTCGTGAGCCCCGCCCCGTTCTCCACGCGCCCATTCTGGCAGCGGGCCGGGACGCGCGGATGACAGATGTCATACGGGGACGTGCGGTTCCGGCACTACTGGCGCCGGTACCGCCGAGGCCAGTCTGAGAGGCGTCAGGACATACCCCACCCCCGTACCTCTCAGGAGGCGTCATGGAGCACCGACGGCACCACGGACTGGCCCGCCACTACGTCGAGATGATCGTCGCGATGCTGGCCGGCATGCTCGTCCTCGGCGCGGCCCTGCGGGGTGCGCTGGCCCTCACGGACATCGACTACGGCATGTCCGGCCATCCCGAACTGGTCACGCTGGAGATGGCGTTCACGATGTCGGCCGGCATGACCTGGTGGATGCGCCGCCGCGGCCACGCCTGGCCGGGCATCGCCGAGATGTGCGCGGCGATGTTCCTCCCGGCCCTGGTCCTCGTCCCCCTGCTCGCCCGGGACCTCGTGACCCCGGACGCGGCGATGACGTGGGAGCACCTCGCGATGCTGCCGCTGATGCTCGCGGTCCTGCTCCGCCGCCGCGGGGAGTACGCCGCGTGAGCACCCATCCCCTGGTCCGCCGCTGGCCCACCTGTGTCGCCGTCGCCGTCTGGGCCGCGCAGGCCGCCGCGGGCGCCTCCGACACCCTGGACGAGACGGTGACGGGTTTCGGAGAGGTCCTCCCGCTCCTGCCGCTGCTCTACGTCGTGATCCACCAGATCGGCACCCCGAGGGCGACCTGGCCGGTCCTCGGCGGCGGCCTCGTGCTGGTCCTCGCCCTCCAGGCCCTGGACCTGGTCTCCCCGGCCGGCACCATGATCGGCCTGGCCCTGGCGGTACTGCTGTGGGGTGCGGTGCGGGGCACTCCGCACGGCAGAGCCGGGCTGCCGCTCCAGGCCACCGGCGCGGTCGCCTTCGGGGCGCTGGCGGTGACGGGCCTCCTGCTCACCCCGGACCTGGGCCGCTGGCTGGTGGCAGCAGGCTGGCTCCTCCACGGCCTCTGGGACCTCACCCACCTGACGCTGCCCCGCCTGAGAGGCACGGTGGCCCCCACCTTCGCGGAATGGTGCGCGGTGGTGGACGTACTGGTAGCCCTGGAACTGGCATCCCTGACCTAGCGAACGGACCCCCCACGGCGCGCCCACACCCCCCAGGGGCGCGGGGAACTGCGCGCTCAGCCACAACGCACCCGCAGACAACCGCGCCACCGCACACCCCCCAGGGGCGCGGGGAACGGCGCGCTCAGCCACAACGCACCCGCAGACAACCGCGCCACCGCACACCCCCAGGGGCGCGGGGAACTGCGCGCTCAACCACAACGCACCCGCAGACAACCGCGCCACCCCCACCCCCACCCCGCCCCCCGCCCAAGCGCCGCAGGCTACCGCGCTTCCGGCGGCCGCTGCCGAGGCATGTTCGGCCGCGCACCCCCCGCCCCGGGCGGCAAGGGGAACCGTCCCTGCACCACGTTCCCGTCCGCCCGCGACCCGCCCGCCACCGCCGCCTGGATCCCCAGCGGCGCCGACCCCGTGCGGAACTCCACCATCCAGTCCGCGGTCTCCACCCGCACCAGCTCGGTCACGTCCTCGGAGAACCGCCGCAGCACCGCGAGGCACCGCTCGGCCGCCTCCCCGGCGGTCCCCTCGGTCGGCCCCAGCACCTCCCGCACGCTCTCCGAGGCCCAGTCGAACTGAAGGACCTGGAGCCGCCGCTGCACGGCCTGTGCGGTGGCCACGTCCCTTATCCAGCCGGACGTCACCCCGAAGAACCGGTCCACGGCCACGCAGGCGACGGCGAGGAGCAGGGCCAGGTATCCCCAGGGGGCGCCCCCGCCGACCACCCCGGTGAGGTCCAGCAGGGGCAGCGAGGCCCCGGCCACGGCACCCGCCGCGGCACCGGTGCGCAGCGCCCGCGCGCCCCGCCGCTTCCACACCCGGTCCGCGAGGTACCAGGCGGCGGTGTCGAGCGCCCCGCGCTCCACCCACCGGTACAGCTCGTCGAGACGGAGGGCGGGCTCGCCCCAGTCCCCGAGGGGGAGGGTCCGCCCCGTCAGGTCGCCCGGCCGCGGCCCGGCCGCCTCCCCGCTCCGCCCGTCCTGAGGAGGATCCTCGGGCTGCATCTCCGGCTGACCCACCCGGCACTCCCTACTGACCACGACGAACACGAACGAGCACGCTGTGTGACGCATGATGCTGACGCGCCGGACCCTTCCTACCGCCCAATGGGTGGCGAAGGGACGGCTTTCACCGCTTTTCCGCTCGGACGTGGCCCGTGATCAGGTATAGGGCTCGACGGCGTCTCACTCGAAAGAGTGCTGGAGCGATGGCTGCGCAGACCACGTAGGCTCGTGACAGACGTAAGTGCACAGCAGGATCCAGGCGGAGAACAGCAGGGAGCTGATCGTGATCCCCGGTGGTGGCCAGCCCAACATGCAGCAGCTGCTCCAGCAGGCCCAGAAGATGCAGCAGGACCTGGCGAACGCGCAGGAGGAGCTCGCGCGGACCGAGGTCGACGGCCAGGCCGGCGGCGGTCTGGTGCGGGCGACGGTGACGGGCTCCGGTGAACTGCGGGCCCTGAAGATCGACCCCAAGGCGGTGGACCCGGAGGACACCGAGACCCTCGCCGACCTGATCGTCGCGGCCGTGCAGGCGGCCAACGACAACGCCCAGACCCTCCAGCAGCAGAAGCTGGGCCCGCTCACCCAGGCGCTGGGCGGCGGCGGCATCCCGGGTCTGCCTTTCTAAGACGGGCGTCCGCCAACTACCGTACGTACCCCAGGAACCCAGGAAGGACGGCAGTCCGTGTACGAAGGCGTGGTCCAGGACCTCATCGACGAGCTGGGGCGGCTGCCCGGCGTCGGTCCCAAGAGCGCGCAGCGGATCGCCTTCCACATCCTGCAGGCGGAGCCGACGGACGTACGCCGTCTCGCGCAGTGCCTGATGGAGGTCAAGGCGAGGGTCCGCTTCTGCGCGACCTGCGGGAACGTGGCACAGGAAGAGCTGTGCGGCATCTGCCGCGACAGCCGCCGCGACCCCTCGGTGATCTGTGTGGTGGAGGAGCCGAAGGACGTCGTGGCGATCGAGCGCACGCGCGAGTTCCGCGGCAAGTACCACGTCCTGGGCGGCGCCATCAGCCCGATCGAGGGTGTCGGTCCCGACGACCTGCGTATACGAGAACTTCTCGCGCGGTTGGCCGACGGGACGGTCACGGAACTGATCCTGGCCACGGACCCGAACCTGGAGGGCGAGGCCACGGCCACGTATCTCGCCCGCATGATCAAGCCCATGGGCCTCAAGGTCACCCGCCTGGCCAGCGGCCTCCCGGTGGGCGGCGACCTGGAATACGCGGACGAGGTGACCCTCGGCCGCGCCTTCGAGGGGAGACGACTCCTAGATGTCTGACGCCACGCTGCACGCGACTGCACCGGACCCCGACGACTTCGCGGTCCAGATCGCCGACCAGGTCGAGAGCTTCCTGGTGGCCGTCATGGAGGTGGCGAAGGGCGACGAGCCCGACTCGGCCGTCCCCTTCCTCCTGCTGGAGGTCTCCCAGCTGCTGCTGGCCGGCGGCCGCCTGGGCGCCCATGAGGACATCGTCCCGGACGAGCGCTACGAGCCCGACACGGGCCCGGACGCCGACGTGGACGAGCTCCGCGAGAACCTGGCCCGGCTGCTGGACCCGATCGACGTCTACTCCGAGGTCTTCGACCCCTACGAGCCCCGCAAGGCCCCGGTCCCGGCCCGGATCTCCGACGACCTCACGGACGTCATCACCGACCTGCGCCACGGCATGGCCCACTACAAGGCCGGCCGTACCTCGGAGGCCCTGTGGTGGTGGCAGTTCTCCTACTTCTCCAACTGGGGCTCCACCGCGTCCGCGACCCTGCGCGCGCTCCAGTCCGTGGTGGCGCACGTCCGCCTGAACCAGCCCCTGGCGGAGCTGGACGGCCTGGACACCGACCAGAGCGTCGGTGACGAGACCCTGGAGTTCGAGGCCGGCCGGGTGATGGCGGAGGAGATCGCGGGCCCCCTGGGGCTGCGGCCGGTGCAGTAGGGCCGTAGCGCCTCCGGTACCGCTCTCACAGCCCTACAGCCCCCACAGGCCCTTGCCGACGGCCGTGATCCCGCCGGCCAGGGCGAGCAGGAGGACCAGCAGACGGGCCCGCTCCTCGGGTATCCGGGTGGCGAGCCCCCTGCCGACGACCCCGCCGAGCGCCATCGCGGCGGCGACGGACGTCCACTGCGGTCCGGTCAGCTCCGGAAGCCCGTTGGAGGCGACGGAGAAGGCGTTGACGACGACCCCGTAGAACATGGCGTTGGGGACGAACTCCCGTACGGTCCAGCCCGCGTTGAGGGCGTAGAGGGAGACCGGTGGTCCGCCCACCCCGGCCGCCGCGTTCATGAAGCCGCCTGCCGCGCCCGCCGCGATCGCGCCCCGGGTGCCGCGCAGCGCGGGTATCCGCACCCCGCGCATGATCACCAGCACGGCCGCGGTCACGAGCGCGCCCATGACCAGCAGCAGCCAGGACTCGGGGAGCCGGCGGGTCATCCAGGTGCCCGCCGGGACCGTGCAGGCGGCGGCGGCGCACAGCGGCACCATGGCGGCGAGGCGGACGTGCCGCCGGCCGCCCGCCAGGCCCACGACACAGATGACGCCCGCCGCGCAGTTGGCGAGCACGACTCCCTGCGTGGGCCCGAGCAGCAGGACGAGCGCGGGTACGGCGACCAGGGCGAAGCCCATGCCGGTGAGCCACTGGACCGAGGATCCGAGCAGCACGATCCCGGCCAGCAGCACTGTGTCGCCCACCCGGCCACCCCGTCCCCGCGCACGGCACGGCGCGGTTCCGCTGTGCCTCCGGGCGGGGAGGGTACGCCCTTGACCTGGTGTCACCGCCCGCTCACCGACCGTGAGTTGGATCATCCCTGGACGTCCCCTGTACGACACCTGCACGGTCGCTAACCGGCGGCACGCGAGTCTGGAGTCACTTCCTCCACAGGAACCCCGCAAGGGGCCGCGACAGAGCGCGGAGGAAGCAAGCCCCCTTGCTCGTACGGGAGATGAGATGACCCCTCGACCGATAACCAAGCGTGTAGCCGTCGTCGCCGCCGGAGCCCTCGTCGCCGTCGGTACCTTCGCCGCCGGAGTCGGGGTCGCCGGGCCGGAGAAGCAGTCCAAGAAGCCGACGCGGGCCGAGATCGCCGCGCAGTTCGACGGCTGGAACAAGGCCCTGCGGACCGGCGACCCCGAGACCGTCGCGGCCCGGTACGGCACGGACGCGGTGCTGCTGCCCACGGTCTCCAACAAGGTCCGCAGCAACCACGGCGCCATCGTCGACTACTTCGAGCACTTCCTCAAGAACAAGCCGGTCGGCAAGAAGATCGAGACGCACGTCAACATCCTCGACCACAACTCGGCCCTCGACAGCGGCGTCTACGAGTTCACGCTCACCGACCCGGACACCGGCGAAAAGCGCGTCGTCAAGGCCCGCTACACCTACGAGTACGAGAAGCGCGACGGCGAGTGGAAGATCGTCAACCACCACTCCTCGGCGATGCCCGAAGGCTGATCCGCACCGACAGCCCGCCGCCGGGCGCGTCCCCGAGCGTCACGGTCCCGCCGTCGTCGGTCACCAACTGCTTGACGACGGCGAGGCCGAGCCCGGAGCCGGAGCGCCCGGTCAGCCCCTGACCGCGCCAGAAGCGGTCGAAGGCACGGGACTTGTCCGCGTCGGACATGCCCGGCCCCTGGTCGAGGACCGACAACACGACCTCGTCCCCCCGCGTCTCGACCTGGACGGTGATCCTCCCGCCGTCCGGGGAGACCTCCAACGCGTTCGAGAGCACGTTGTCCAGCACCTGGTCGAGATGGCCGGGGCTGGCCAGCACCAGCAGCCGGCCGCCGACATCACTCCCCCTGAGCGCGATGGTGACTCCGCGCTCGTCGGCGGCCGGCCTCCACACCGCGAGGCGTTCGGCGATGATGTCCGGCAGCGACAGCGGCTCCGCGGCCGACACCTTCGCCTCCGCCCGGGCCAGCACCAGCAGCCCGTTGACCAGCCGGCTCATCCGGACCACCTCGGCGGTCGCCTGCTCGACGTCCTCGCGCACGAACTCGTCGTCCACACCGTCCGCGATGTTGTCCAGCGACAGGCGCAACGCCGTCAGGGGGGTGCGCAGTTGGTGGGAGGCGTCCGCGACGAAGATCCGCTGCGAGGCGACCAGGGTGTCCAGGCGTTCCGCCCCCTGGTTGAGGGTCCGCGCGAGCGTCTGTGTCTCCGGCGGGCCCGTCACGGGCGAGCGGGCGGTCAGGTCGCCGTCGCCGAACCTGCTGGCCATGGCGTTGAGTTCACGCAGCGGCGCGGTGATGCGCCTGGCCGCGAACGCGCCGATCGCCGCGGCCGCCGCCAGCACCAGCACGGCCAGCGCCGCCCGGAAGCCCCAGATCTGCCACAGCCGCTTGGTCATGTCCGAGGTCGCGTAGACGATCCGTACGGCCGCGTCGCCCTCGACGGGGACCGTGACCGTCAGATGGCTGCCCCAGACGACGTCGGAACCCCAGTCGGTGGTGGGCTCGTTGTCCCGCACGGCCCGGGTCAGCGCCGCGTCCGGGGTGGGCCGCGGCAGCTTCGGGTCGCACGCGGCCGTCGGGGTCGCCTGCACGTCGCCGTACGCCCTGGCCACCTTCGACAGCGCCTCGCACGAGGCCCGGTCGCCGTTGCCGAGCAGCAGCGCCATGGTGTGGGCCTCGCGCAGCACGGACTGCCGGGTGTCGTCCCGCAGTTGCTTGGTGAGGGTGAAGGCGACCGGCACCGTGAACAGGAAGATCGCCACCGCGACGAGCAGGATGTAACTCCGGATGAGCTGGCGGTTCATGAGGCCCCGGGGTCCTTGACGATCTCCAGCCGGAAACCGACGCCCCGGACCGCCTCGATGGTGATCGCCCCGGCCAGCTTGCGTCGCAGCGCCGCCACATGGACGTCCAGGGTCTTCGTCGGCCCGAACCAGTTCGCGTCCCAGACCGCTTCCATGATCTGCTCGCGCGACATCAGCGCGCCCGGCTCCTCGGTGAGGAACGCCAGCAGGTCGTACTCCTTGGGGGCGAGCGGGACCTCCTCGCCGTCCAGGTGGACCCGGGCGGCCTTGCGGTCGACGGTGAGCCGGTCGCCGTACCGGTCGGGACCGGCCGCGGCCTGCCCGGCGCGCGGCTGCGTCCGCCGCAGCACCGCCCGTATCCGCGCGATGACCTCCCGGACCCCGAACGGCTTGGAGACGTAGTCGTCCGCGCCGAGCTCCAGACCGACCACCCGGTCCGTCTCGTCGCTGCGCGCGCTGATCACGATGATCGGCACGTCACCGCGCTCGCGCAGCGCCCGGCACACGTCCAGCCCGTCGGTGTCGGGCAGGCCGAGATCCAGGAGGACGACGTCGTAGGGCTCCTCGTGGGCGAGGGCCGCTCCGCCCGTGGTGACCCAGGCCACCTCGAAGCCGTAGCGCAGCAGTCCGCGCCGGAGCGACTCGGCGACCGGCTCATCGTCTTCCACCAGCAGTACGCGCACAGGCGAACCCTAATGCTTGAACTTTAAAGACGGCCGGTCGCCGAGTTGCTCAGCCCGCGATCACCACAGCACCGGCAGCCGCTCCGGGAGCCGTTTCATGAACCCCGTCCGCCACACCAGCTGCTCCACGGGGACCGCGAGGGCCAGTCGGGGCATGCGTTCCAGCAGCACCGACAGGGCGATCTCGGCGTGCCTGCGGCCCAGCGCGGTGGCCGGGCAGTAGTGCCGGCCGCCGCCGAAGGAGAGGTGCGCGGCGCTGTTGGCGCGGTCGAGGTCGACGGTGTGGGGGTCGGGGAAGGCGGCCGGGTCGAAGTTGGCGCCCTCGACGAGCACCAGGACCAGCTCGCCCGCGCGCACCTCGACGTCCCCCAGCGTCACGTCCTCCAGCGCCAGCCTCGGCAGCCCGTCCCCGATGGACAGGTTGATCCGCAGCAGCTCCTCCACGGCCGCCGGGATCCGCTCGGGGCGGGCGACCAGCTCCTGCTGGAGCTCGGGGTGCTGGATCAGCGACAGCAGGGCCATGGTCAGGAACCCGGAGGTGGAGATCACGCCCGCGCCGAACATCGTCACCCCGACCGTGGCGAGCATCTCGTCGGTGAGGTGCGCGTACGCGGGGTCCGATCGGAGCGCGGCCAGCTCGGCCATCAGGCCCGTGGTCGCCGGGTCGTCCAGCCGCTCGGTCATGTACGCGATGTCCCGGTCCCAGTTGAGCCGGGCGCCGGTCACGGGACAGGCGGAGTTCATGAACGCGATGTCCAGGCTCCGCGTCAGCCTCGGCGCGTCCGCGTACGGAATGCCCAGCAGCCGGCAGTGCATCCCGGCCGAGTACGGGTCCGCGAAACCGGCCCGCAGGTCGCCCGGGGCGCCCTCGCGGACGAGGCCGTCGACCAGCTCGGCGGCGCAGGACCGCATCCACTCCGTCAGCCCCGGGTTCTTGGGGTTCAGGGCCTTCAGCACGGCCTTGCGGAGCCCGGCGCCGGTGATGTTCCCCATGTTGTTGACGACCTCGGGCGGGATCGTCAGCGCGTACTGCCGGGGCACCCCCGGCGCCGAGGTGTCCTTCAGGCTGAACCGCGGGTCCTCCAGGACCCGCTTGCACAGCTCGTACGACGACACCAGCCAGGCCTCGTCGCCGGCGATGGTGCGGACCCGGCGCACGGGCGCGTGGGTGCGCAACTCCTCGACCTCGGACGGGAGCTGGTCGCCGCGCCAGGAGAACGGGAAGTCGATGAGCGGCTCAACGGACGACAACCTGCACCTCCTCGGCCGGCGTGACGATCGCGTGGCCCTGGTTGCGGGAGGCGCGCAGACCCGCGCCGGGGGCGTACAGCAGCTCGGCCATCGGCAGCAGCTGGTGGTAGCAGTTCAAGGAGGACGGCACGCCCAGGATCGCCGGGGTGTCGAGGAAGAGGGGCGCCTCGGCGCAGACGTAGGCCATGCACACCTCGCGCTGGGTCTCGGTGACGTCCTCGGCCCGGCCGGCGAGGAAGGAGCCGACGAGCTTCTCGCAGGTCGTGCGGAACTCGTCGTCGGTGCCGAGGCGGGCGGTGAGGTGCTCGTGCAGGTCGCGGTAGGCGGGGTTGGCGCGCAGGTCCGACAGGGCGTGGGCGCGCAGCCGGGCGCCGCCGGGGTCCACCGCCCGCACGGCGCCCAGCACCTTGGCCCGTACGCCGCGCAGGTTCTTCACCGCCTTGCGGCGCGCGTCCTCGGCCGGATAGCCGGAGGCCTCGTACATCTCGGCCACGTGCAGGTCGGTGTGGACGAAGTCCACCCGCTCGAACAGGGCGAGTGACCAGCGGGCCAGGTCCAGGACCCGGCGGGCGGAGAAGTAGCTGTTGCCGGGGGAGACGCCGATGACGGCGTGGTCGCCCGCGGCACGGATGACCTCGCAGTGGGCGGTGAAGGGGCGGACCTCGAAGAGGTCGGCGGGGGTGACGTGCTGGATCTCGGAGACGGTCGCAGTCGTCAAGGGAAGGGAGTCCTTCGCGCGTCGCTAGTCCCGGGGGAGCCGTGTGCTCCTGGTGTGGCGACGACGACGTGAAGTTAGCGTTCGACTACGGAGAGCGTCAACGGGTGACCTGGCCCACTTTGCCGAGTGTTCACGGTGGGGATGGGCAGGGTCGTGCTGGGCGGACCGGTCTCACCATGTGGTTTCACGATGGGTGGTTTCGGACGCTCGATAGACTGAGCCGACCGCAGTACATATGCGTATGTGTGGACTGCGAACACACAGACTGAACTGAGCGAGGAGCGCACGTGGGCCTTGTCGTGCAGAAGTACGGAGGCTCCTCCGTAGCCGATGCCGAGGGCATCAAGCGCGTCGCCAAGCGGATCGTCGAAGCGAAGAAGAACGGCCACCAGGTGGTCGTCGTCGTTTCCGCGATGGGCGACACGACGGACGAGCTGATCGATCTCGCCGAGCAGGTATCCCCGATGCCCGCCGGCCGTGAGTTCGACATGCTGCTGACCGCCGGAGAGCGTATCTCCATGGCCCTGCTGGCCATGGCGATCAAGAACCTGGGCCACGAGGCCCAGAGCTTCACCGGCAGCCAGGCAGGCGTCATCACCGACTCGGTCCACAACAAAGCCCGGATCATCGACGTCACGCCGGGCCGGATCCGCACGGCCCTCGACGAGGGCAACATCGCCATCGTCGCCGGCTTCCAGGGCGTCAGCCAGGACAAGAAGGACATCACGACCCTGGGTCGTGGTGGCTCCGACACCACCGCCGTCGCCCTCGCCGCGGCCCTCGACGCCGAGGTCTGCGAGATCTACACCGACGTGGACGGCGTGTTCACCGCCGACCCGCGCGTGGTGAAGAAGGCGAAGAAGATCGACTGGATCTCCTTCGAGGACATGCTGGAGCTGGCCAGCTCCGGCTCCAAGGTGCTGCTCCACCGCTGTGTGGAGTACGCCCGCCGCTACAACATCCCGATCCACGTCCGGTCCAGCTTCAGCGGACTCCAGGGCACGTGGGTCAGCAGTGAGCCGATCAAGCAAGGGGACAAGCCGGTGGAGCAGGCGATCATCTCCGGTGTCGCGCACGACACCTCCGAGGCCAAGGTCACGGTCGTGGGCGTGCCGGACAAGCCGGGCGAGGCCGCCACGATCTTCCGCGCGATCTCCGACGCCGAGATCAACATCGACATGATCGTGCAGAACGTCTCCGCCGCGGCCACCGGCCTGACGGACATCTCCTTCACGCTGCCCAAGACCGAGGGCCGCAAGGCCATCGACGCGCTGGAGAAGCACAAGGCCGGCATCGGCTTCGACTCCCTGCGCTACGACGACCAGATCGGCAAGATCTCCCTGGTCGGCGCGGGCATGAAGACCAACCCGGGCGTCACCGCCTCCTTCTTCGAGGCGCTCTCCGACGCGGGCGTGAACATCGAGCTGATCTCGACCTCCGAGATCCGCATCTCGGTCATCACCCGCGCCGACGACGTCAACGAGGCCGTGCGCGCCGTGCACACCGCCTTCGGGCTCGACTCCGACAGCGACGAGGCCGTCGTCTACGGGGGCACGGGTCGCTGATGGCCGGGACAGGGTCGCCGCGGCCGACGCTCGCGGTCGTGGGGGCGACCGGGGCCGTCGGCACGGTCATGCTCCAGATCCTGTCCCAGCACGCGGACATCTGGGGTGAGATCCGGCTGATCGCCTCCCCGCGCTCGGCCGGCCGCAAGCTGGCCGTGCGCGGCGAGCAGGTCGAGGTGATCGCTCTCACCGAGGACGCCTTCGACGGCGTCGACGTCGCCATGTTCGACGTCCCCGACGAGGTCTCCGCGCAGTGGGCGCCGATCGCCGCCGCGCGCGGTGCCGTCGTCGTCGACAACTCGGGCGCCTTCCGGATGGACCCGGAGGTGCCCCTCGTCGTCCCCGAGGTCAACCCGCACGCGGCCCGCGTCAGGCCGCGCGGGATCGTCGCCAACCCCAACTGCACGACCCTGTCGATGATCGTCGCGCTCGGCGCGCTGCACGCCGAGTTCGGGCTGCGCGAGCTGGTGGTCTCCAGCTACCAGGCCGTCAGCGGGGCCGGGCGGGCCGGCGTGGAGACCCTGCGCCAGCAGCTGTCCCTGGTCGCCGGTACGGAACTGGGCACCCACCCCGGAGACGTACGGCGGGCCGTGGGCGACAACACCGGGCCGTTCCCGGAGCCCGTCGCGCTGAACGTCGTGCCGTGGGCCGGTTCCCTGCGCGAGGACGGCTGGTCCTCGGAGGAGATGAAGGTGCGGGACGAGTCCCGCAAGATCCTCGGACTGCCGGCGCTGCCCGTCGCGGTCACCTGTGTCCGGGTGCCGGTGGTCACCACGCACTCCCTGACCGTCCACGCCCGCTTCGAGGGCGAGGTCACCGTCGCCAAGGCGCGGGAGATCCTCGACACCGCGCCGGGCGTCGTGCTGTTCGACAACCCGGCCGCCGGGGAGTTCCCGACCCCCGCCGACGTCGTCGGCACCGATCCGACCTGGGTGGGCCGGGTGCGCCGGGCGCTGGACGACCCCACCGCCCTCGAGCTCTTCGTCTGCGGCGACAACCTGCGCAAGGGCGCCGCGCTGAACACCGCCCAGATCGCCGAGTTGATCGCGGCCGAATTCACCGGCGGCTGAACCGTCCCGGTTTGTAAGATCGGTGAACCAAGTGTGAGCGGGTCGATGGCCTGGATCACTTGCTGCGGGCGCCCTTGTCGTCCGAAGATTTTCCTCCCCGTCCTTCGCAACCGCGTGAAGGGCGGGGAGCGTCTTTGCGAACGCCCTTCAGGACGTCGCGGGGATGCGGTACGAGGTGTGGGGACACCTCGGTCATTCAGGATATAGGGGAAGAGCGGGTAGGCATGAGGGCGTTTGACGCACGGTCGGTTGTGCTGCCTGACAGCGGACGGGAGGCCGTCTCGTCCAGCGCTTCGTCGACCGACGCAAAAGTGACGCCCGGCCCGTACAACCCTTACGGGGGTAGCGGTGTCCAACTGGCGTGGCAGAGGTTCTCGATTTCACAGCGGTCTCGCGCGGCACGGCTCTCCGGCCGCCGCGCCCACCGGCCGTACGACCCCGCATGGCCGGTGCTGCCGGTGGCATGCCGGTGATCGCGCCCATGCCCGCAGCGCGGCCTGCCCGCATACCGAGCCAGCGTGACGGCGCCGAGGATGTCGCGGCAGCCGGCACCACCGTCGATCACCTCACCGAGACCTACCGGGCGCACTACAGCTCCCTGCTGCGCCTCGCCGCCCTCCTCCTCGACGACACCGCCTCCTGCGAGGACGTCGTCCAGGAGGCCTTCATCCGGGTCCACTCGGCGCGCAAACGCGTCCGGGACCGGGACAAGACGCTCGCCTATCTGCGGCAGACCGTCGTCAACCTCTCCCGCTCGGCCCTGCGCCGCCGCATCCTCGGACTGAAGCTGCTGTCCAAGCCGATGCCGGACATGGCGAGCGCCGAGGAGGGGGCCTACGACCAGCTGGAGCGCGACTCGCTCATCAAGGCGATGAAGGGCCTCCAGCGCCGCCAGCGCGAGGTCCTCGTCCTGCGCTACTTCGCGGACATGACCGAGGCGCAGGTCGCCGAGACCCTCGGGATATCCCTGGGCTCGGTGAAGGCGTACGGCTCTCGCGGCATCGCCGCCCTCCGGGTCGCCATGGAGGCCCCGGTATGAGCGGCTCCGGATCCGGGGAGAACGACGGACGCCGTCCGCACGTCCCGCACGAGCCGTCCGGGGATCCCCCCGAGCGTCTGGAGCGGTGGGGCAGGCGTGAGCCGGGCGGCACGGGCGGTCAGCCCACACCGAAGCAACCAACTGCTGGGAACGGAACTGTGAACCACGGCCTGGACGATCAGAGCTCCTCGACAGGGCTCGACTCGGACGAGCTGACACTGCGCCACCTGCTGCACCAGGCGGTCCAGGAGATCGAGCCGCGCGACGGCACCCTGGACCATCTGCGCCAGGCGGTCCCCGCCCGCCGGGCCCGCAAGCGGCAGGTACTGGTCGGCGCGGCGGCCGCCGCCCTCTTCGTCGGCACCGCGGTCCCCGCCCTGCTGCACGTCTCGGGCGCCACCGGCTCCGACGCGTCCACCTCCAACGCCCACTACTCGCAGGACCAGGGCGGCCCGAGCCAGGGCAAGGACCCGGACGGTGGCGAGAGCACCTCCGGCGGCTCCTCCGACAAGGTCGAGGACAAGGGCAAGGGCGAGTCCAAGGGGGATGACAAGGACAAGGGCACCGGCACCGGCACCGGGGGCGGCGACAGCGCCGGCCCCTCGGCCAGCAGCACGGCGGGCGTCCCCGCGTGCACGCCCGCCTCCTTCGGCGTGCCGACCGCGAGCATCGACCCCGCCGACTCGGCCGGCGCGGTGTACGGCACGTTCACCTTCACCAACGGCTCCGCCGCGGCCTGCACCGTCAGCGGCCCCGGCTCGGTGACCACGTCGGTCTCCGGCGCCGCGGACGCCGCCAAGGTCTTCCCGGTCCGGCACGTCTCCGGTGACGCGGCGGTCTCGCTGCCCGACCCGTCCACCGAGCTCGCCTCGCTGGTCCTCCAGCCCGGCGCGTCCTACCACGTGAAGTTCGCCTGGGTCCCCTCGGAGACCTGCCCCACCGACACCGGCCCCACCCCGACCCCGACGCCGACCCCCTCGGAGGACTCCAGCGACACGGGGGGCACCTCCACGGGCGGCGACACCGGCACCACCACCCAGATGACGAGGACCGAGGGCACCCTCGACGGCAGCGTCATGATCACCGGCTTGGCGGAGGGCGGCGCCCCGTCGACCTCGGCGACGGTGACGAACGCGTGCGCCGGGACGGTGTATTGGACCGGGTTGCTGGCCCCTACGACGTGACGGGCGTCCCGCGCCGCCGGGAGCCGCGCGCGGCGCTCGCCGCGGACGGCACGTGACGCGGGCCGGGGTTCAGGCCCGCTGCCCGTCCGGCGCGGGGGAGGGCGACGGCGTGGGCCCCGAGGCCGGATCCTTCTCCAGGTCCGGTCCCGGTTCTCCCTCCCGGTCCGGTCCCGCTTCTCGCTCCGGTTCCGGTTCCGGCAGCAGTCCGAGTTCGGCGTCCCGTACGAACTCCACCTCGCGCCGCAGGAGCCGGAACCACATGAACACCACGAACCCGGCGAAGACGAACCACTCGCCGGTGTAGCCGAGGTTCTGGAACGCCTTCAGGTTCAGCCCGGTGTCCGGAGCCGCCGCCGCGGGCACCGCCTTCATCCCGGAGTCCCCGGTGTTCAGCGTGACCCAGGCGTCGTAGACGTCGTACGACACGAGGTTCACCAGCGAGGCCGCGCTGATCGCCGACGTCTGCCCCGCCGGCAGCCCTCCTTGCGCGCTGACCCCGTTCTCACCGGGCTGCTCGGACGCCTGCAGGGAGCCCCTGACGGTGACCTCGCCCGAGGGCGCGGCCGGAGCCTTCGCCGCGTCGGCGGTGCCGGGCAGCCACCCGCGCACGACCGGCAGGGCCTTGCCGCCGTCGACGCGCAGCAGGGTCAGCACGTAGTAGCCGCGCCTGCCGTCCAGCTCCCGCCCCGGCACCAGCAGCTGCCTGCCGTACCGCCCGGTCGCGGTGACCTGGTCCCCGGACGTCTCCTTGTCCACCGGCAGCAGCTCCGCCAGCGGTCGCGCGGCATCCCGCCCGTCCGACGCCGCCCGCGAGGTCGCCCGGTCATGGTCCGCCATCCGGTCCTCGAACCGGCTCAGCTGCCAGGACCCCATGAACACACAGAAGGGGATGGCGAGCAGCACGAAGACGTTGATCCCCCACCACCGGGGCGTCAGCAGAAACCGGTACACACCTCAACGGTACGGGGCAGCCCGGTCCTGGCCGCCCGCGGGGTCGGGACCGCCGGGGGTGCCCGGGGCGCCGGGAGCCCGGCCCGCTCAGGGCTGTGACGCGTGTCGGCGACCGGCTCAAAGGGTGTGATGCGTGCTGGTTGTCCACAGGCTGGGGACCTCGGCGGCGCATTGTCGGCGGGGCCAGGCACTATGGGGCCATGACTGAGAGCAACGGGTCCGTCTCGCCCGAGCAGAACGCAGCCACGCCGGACTGGGAGAAGCGCTTCCGGGCGCCCCGGGTGTCCCTGCCGGACTGGGCGGAGGACGCACCGGACCGCTCCCTGTTCGTGTCGAACGCGACGGGGACGTACGAGCTGTATGCCTGGGACCGGGCCACGGACGAGCAGCGCCAGGTCACCGACCGGCCGAACGGCACGACGGACGGCGTCCTGTCCCCGGACGGCGCGTGGATCTGGTGGTTCGACGACAAGGACGGCGACGAGTTCGGCGTCTGGCGCCGCCAGCCCTTCACCGGCGGCGAGGACGAACTCGCCGCCCCCGGTCTGGACGCCTCCTACCCGGCGGGCCTCGCCCTCGCCAGGGACGGCCGCACGGCGGTGGTGGGCCGTTCGACCGACGAGGACGGTACGACGATCCACGTCGTGCGCACCGGCGAGGAGCCGGTGGAGATCTACCGCCACCGTGAGTCGGCGGGCGTCGGCGACCTCTCCCACGACGGCACGCTGATCGCCCTGGAGCACACCGAGCACGGCGACGCCATGCACTCGGCGCTGCGCGTGGTCCGCCCCGACGGCACGGCGGTCGCCGAGCTCGACGACACCAAGGACGGCACCCTGGAGCTGGGCCTGGAGGTCCTCGGCTTCGCCCCGGTGGAGGGCGACACCCGCCTGCTCATCGGCCACCAGCGCCGGGGCCGCTGGGAACCGCTGGTCTGGGACGTGGCGACGGGCGAGGAGCGCGACCTCGCCCTCGACCTGCCCGGCGACGTGAGCGCGGAGTGGTACCCGGACGGCTCGGGCCTGCTGATCGCCCACAGCTTCGAGGCCCGCAGCGAGCTGTTCCGCTACGACCTGACGACCCGCGAACTGAGCAGGATCCCCACCCCGCCCGGCTCGGTCTCCGGCGCGACCGCCCGCCCCGATGGCAGCGTGGAGTACCTCTGGTCCTCGGCCGCCGAACCCTCCACGGTCCGCTCCACGACCGGCCGGATCGTCCTGGACCCGCCCGGCCTGAAGTCCCCGGGCTCGGTCCCGGTGGAGGACGTGTGGGTGGAGGGCCCGGGCGGCCGTATCCACGCCCTGGTCCAGAAGCCGCGGGGTGCCACGGGCCCCCTCCCCACCGTCTTCGACATCCACGGCGGCCCGACCTGGCACGACAGCGACGCCTTCGCCGCGGGCCCGGCGGCCTGGGTGGACCACGGATACGCGGTGGTCAGGGTCAACTACCGGGGCTCCACGGGCTACGGCAGGGCCTGGACCGACGCCCTGAAGCACCGGGTCGGCCTGATCGAGCTGGAGGACATCGCGGCGGTCCGGGAATGGGCCGTCACCTCGGGACTGGCCGACCCCGACCGGCTGATCCTGACCGGCGGCTCCTGGGGCGGATACCTCACCCTCCTCGGCCTCGGCACCCAGCCCGACGCCTGGGCCCTGGGCATCGCGGCCGTCCCCGTCGCCGACTACGTCACCGCGTACCACGACGAGATGGAGGCCCTGAAGGCCCTGGACCGCACGCTGCTGGGCGGCACCCCGGAAGAGGTCCCGGAACGCTTCGAGGCATCGTCACCCCTGACCTACGTGGACCAGGTCAAGGCCCCGGTCTACATCTCGGCCGGCGTCAACGACCCCCGCTGCCCCATCCGCCAGATCGACAACTACGTCAAGCGCCTGGAGGCCCGCGGCGCCATCCACGAGGTCTACCGCTACGACGCGGGCCACGGCTCCCTGGTCGTGGACGAACGCATCAAGCAGGTGAGGCTGGAACTGGACTTCGCGGAGAGGCACATGCGGGGCTGACTCAGCCCGTCCGGCGTTTGTCTCTCAGCCCGTCCGGCGTTTGAGGACGAGGCCCGTTCAGGGCCGACGGGGGTCCAGGGGGCGGAGCCCCCTGAGGGACGGGACGGGTAGGGGCGGCGGGGGCGAAAAACTCCCCGGCGCCCCACCTACGCCCCGGCAGGCTCCCGCCGCCCCCGCCGCCCGGACAACTCCGCCAACCCCCGCCGCGTAGCCGCCAGCACCACCCGATCCGCCCCCGTCAGCACATACGTGTCGGGCAGATCCCACACCAACCCCCCACCCGCCCCGACCTCCTCGGACGCCCCCGCCACCACCGACTCCTCCCGCCCCCCGGACACCGCCGTGTCCAACGCCAGCACCCGCCACGCCCCCGCCCGAAACGCCTCCCCCACCGTCTTCCCCTCCAGCTCCGGATGCCCGCCCACCTCCATCGCCGCGAACAGCAACACCCGCCGCTCCACAGGGATCGCCCCCAGAATCTGCCGCCCCATCATCGCCCCGGCGAACGCGGGCGCGGCCAGATGGGACACACTCCGACTCCGCGTGGAGGCCTGCGGATGCGCGGCCCGCAGGGTCCGGTACACCGCGGTGGCGAAGTCGTCGTCGTACAGCCGCAGCACCACCCGAAGGTCCGGCCGCACGGACCGCCCGTACAGCGCGGCCTCCAGGTTCGTCGTGTCCGCACTGGTCACCGCGAGCAACGCATGCGCCCGGTGCACCTTCGCCGCCTCCAGCACCCCTTCCTGGGTGACGTCACCGAGCACCACCGGCACCCGCAACCGCCGAGCCGTGGCGAGCCCCCGCGCCTCCGGATCGGACTCCACGCACACCACCGGGATGTGCAGCTCCCGCAGCCGCGTCAGCACCCGGGTGCCGATCTTCCCCAGCCCGAGCAGCACCACGTGCCCGCTCAGCCCCCGCGGCGGCTTGCGCAGGGCAGACGCGGTCCGAAACGTCCCCAGCGCCTCCAGCACGGCGGCGAGCAGCACCGGCAGCAGGAGCAACCCGACGAGTCCGGCGAGGAGTTGAAGCACCTGACGCCCGATCGACGCCCCGAGCGCGGGATCGTTGATGGCGAAGAGATCGAGCAGCGTCATGTACGTCGCGTACAGCGGATGCTCCCCGGTCACCACCGTCAGCGCGACGGCGAGCGCGGCCACGCACCCCACCATCCCGGCCAGCGACCACCGAAGCCGCCGCGAGAAGAGCGAGGCGAACGGGGGCACGACGCCGCGGCCCGCGGAGCCGTCGGGCGCCGCGTACGACACCTGCTCCAGCACCACGGTCCCGCGCCCTTCGGCCGCCCGTACCGCCTCCGCGTCCGGCAGCAGCTCGGGCCCGTGCTCGCCGGTGCCGCCCGGAGCGGAGCCGTCGGGCCCCGCCGTGCCGTTGCCGTTCGCGGACAGCAGGGCCAGCGTGGCGAGCCCGGCACCGCCGCTTCCGGGTGCCCGCTCCACCGCCCGCAGCAGCAGCCCGTCGGTCTGTACGACCTTGCTGGTCCCGGCGACGGCACTGGCCACGAGCGCCGGCGCGGCGGTGTCGGCGTCGGACAGGACGGTCGTAGAGGCGTCGAGGGCGGAGCCGGACGGGGAGTCGGCGTCGGTGCCGTCGCCGGAGGCCAGGGCCGCGGCCTGGTCGAGGAGTTCCTCGATGTGCTGGCCCAACCGCCGGTTGTACAGCCGCAGTACGAGCCGCAGGCGGGGGTTGAGGCGCCGGGCGGTCAGCGCGGCACGGATGTTGGTCTCGTCGTCGTCGTACACGAGCGCCAGGGCGGCGGCCCGCTCCACCCCGGCGTCGGCGAGCACCGCCTCGGTCGCCTCGCCGGCCTCCAACAGCCTTTCCCCACCGGGGGGTTCACCCGTACCGGCCCGACCACCTCCGCCGGCGGCGCTCACCATCCGGTCCAGCAGGGCCGCCGAGGCGGCCCGTGCCCGCCCGACGACCGGTGGCCGCACACTCCGTTCGGACGCCGGCACGACCAGCGTGACCTGTTCCCCGTACACGCCCCGCAACTCGGCGGCCAGCCGATGCGCGAGCCCGTCGTCGCCGCAGACCACCATGTGCGTGGCGGCAGCACTGTGCTGACCCTGGTTCGGAACGCTCCCCACAAGGGAGAAGAGTGCCGCACCGGGACGGGAGGTGCCACAGACCACCGAGGTCGCGACTGAACGTCCGCCCCCCGCCCGCCGTACTGGAGGGGAGGGAAACCAGCACCCTTCGGGAGGTACCTCGCCCGTGGCCACCACCAAGCCGCCGCCGAACCGCGCGCCGGCACCCCCGGCCCTGCCTGGCGCGCCCCCGCCCGACGATCAGCGGACCCGCTCCCTGGAGGACCGGCAGGCGCGCCCCCGCGATGACCGGCAGGGACGCCTCCGCGACGACCGGCAGGGGCGTCACCTCGACTCCCCCCTCCTGCTCACGATGCTCCTCCTCCTGGTGCTCCTGTTGCAGGGCCCCATCAGGGGGGCGCTCGCCGCCCCGGTGATGCAGAGCTGGATGACGGTGTTCGTGGCGGTGGTCGTGCAGGCACTGCCGTTCCTCGTGCTCGGGGTGCTGCTCTCGGCGGCGATCGCGGTGTTCGTACCGGCGTCCTTCTTCGCCCGTGTGCTGCCCAGGCACCCCGCCCTGGCGGTGCCGGTCGCGGGCGCGGCGGGCGCGGTGCTGCCGGGCTGCGAGTGCGCGTCCGTCCCGGTGGCCGGGGCGCTGGTCCGCCGGGGCGTCACACCCGCCGCCGCGCTAGCCTTCCTCCTCTCCGCCCCGGCGATCAACCCGATCGTGCTGACGGCGACGGCGGTCGCGTTCCCGAACGACCCCGAGATGGTCCTCGCCCGTCTGGTCGCCAGCCTCGTCGTGGCGTGCGCGATGGGCTGGCTGTGGCTGCGCGTGGGCCGCGCCGACTGGCTGCGCCCACCGGCCCGCGCGTCGTACGAGGGTCAGGGCAGGGGAGTGGCGTTCTGGGGTTCGGTCCGGCACGACGTGATGCACGCCGGCGGTTTCCTGGTCGTCGGGGCGATGGCGGCGGCGACGCTGAAGGCGGTCGTACCGGAGGAGTGGCTGCGTACGGCGGCGGGGAACCCGGTCGTCTCCGTGCTCGCCCTCGCCGTACTGGCCGTCCTGCTGTCGATCTGCTCGGAGGCGGACGCGTTCGTGGCGGCCTCGCTGTCGCAGTTCTCGCTCACCGCGCGGCTGGCGTTCCTGGTGGTCGGCCCGATGATCGACCTGAAGCTGTTCGCGATGCAGGCCGGCACCTTCGGCCGCGGCTTCGCGCTGCGGTTCGCCCCCGCCACGTTCGTCCTGGCCGTCCTGGTGTCGGTCGCCGTCGGGGCGGTGCTGCTGTGAACCGGCACGCGCAGTCGGCGGTCATGTTCCTGCTCGGCGCGACCCTGCTGCACGCGGGCAGCACCGACCTCTACCTCCGCTACGTCAAGGCGGGCCTGCGCCCGCTGCTCCTGCTCTCCGGAGCGGTCCTGATCGCCGCGGCGGCGGCCACGCTGTGGTACGAGCGGCGAGGCAAGGGCGAGGAGCATGAGGGGGACGAGGGTGGCCATGGCGAGGACCACCATCCGGAACCCCGGGTGTCCTGGCTCCTGATCCTCCCCCTCCTCGCCCTCGTCCTGGTCGCCCCGCCGGCCCTCGGCTCGTACAGCGCGATGCGCACGGGTACGGCTCTGCAGCAGGCCTACGGCTATGAGGACCTGCCTGCCGAGGGCCCGCTGCGCCTCGGGGTCGCCGACTACGCGGGCCGCGCGGTCTACGACCACGGCAAGTCCCTGGCCGGCCGCGAGATCAAGGTCACCGGCTTTGTCGCGATGGACTCCGCCGGGCACGCCTACCTGGTCCGCATGGCCCTCAACTGCTGCGCGGCGGACGCCCAGCCGGTGAAGATCGCGCTCACCGGCACGATCCCGCCCGTCCTGCGCCCGGACGCCTGGCTGGAGGTCACCGGCACCTATACGCCCGAGCGCACCGAGGACCCGGTCAACGACGGCCCGATCCCGTATCTGAAGGTCACGAGCTCCCGCCCGGTGACGGCGCCGCCGGACCCGTACGACGAGACGTGGAACAAGTGAGGTCGGGCGGGACCGCTCACCGCTGGTACGGCTGCTGGTGCGGCTGCCCGTAAGCCTGCTGCCCACCGGCGCCCTGCGCCTGTGCCTGGAGCTGCTCCGCCTGCTCCCCGGTGATCTTCTGCTCCGCACCGCAGAAGGTGCACTGCGTGGAGTACTTCGTCGAGAACGGGAACAACGGCACGAAGAACAAGGTGAACTTGGTGACGCGCTTGCGGAGCGTGTGCGCGGAGGGGTTGCCGCACTGCCCGCACACGAGGGTGAGTATCGCGAGCTGGTAGAGATAGCCCTTGGTACCGAAGATGATCATGCGGGGTCCTTTCGGGGGTACGCCTGCGGCCAAGGCTACGGGGGGTGGCGGGGGAGCGGCGGGGTTGGTGGGGGTGGGGGGTCTTGGGGACCCGGGGGCGGGCAATCGGCGCGTATCCGGAGTACCCGGGGGCTGGGGTGACCCGGCGGGGGTCAGTCGGCGTACCCCGCCAGAGCGCGTACCCCGCCAGGACCCCGTCGAGGATCTCCTCGGCCGCCGGAGCGGTGGCGAGATCGCCGAGGTACCGGCTTGCGACGGGCGAGCTACTTCCGTCCGGGTGTCCATTTCATGCCGAGCCGATAGGCACGCGAGATCACGTCGTGGATGGCAGGGCCGTCCTGCGGGGTGAACCACCTCACCTCACGTTCCACGACGAGCTGCGTCTTCTGACGCTTGATCATGGCGATCGCACACGCATGGCCTTGCGGCGGGCATTCATCCAGTCGCACTTCAAAGCGGTCGCCGCGATCCGAAGTGAGGGTCACTACTGCGTCGAGACCCCGGAAGTCCACCGAACCGCTGTAGATGTAGACGAAGAGCAAGAGCTTGGAGAACTCGGCTTGGTGGTCGAGATTGATCACCAGGTTCTCGCCTGCGGAGCGGGTGCCGGTCCGATCGTCCGCGTCCAACGCGACGTAGGGAAAGCGATCCACTGCGCCGAATGCGTTGCCGAGGGCCTGCACGACGGTCTTGCTGCCGTCACTGCATCTGATCATGCAGCCCAGATCGAGATCCACATCCTTGGCCGCGTTCGCCTTCAAGGAGGCCCGCATCCTCCTGAACCAACCGCCACTCACCTCCCGGGCTTCCCGCTCTGCCGTCGCCCGCGGCGAGGTCCAGTTGAGGTTGACCCGGATCAGCCCCGAGGTCACACCGTGCTTGTCCAACGAGACCGTGGGCGAGGCCTTGGTCAGGACCACTGCTCCGGGCTGAGTCATCTGCGCAGTTCCTTTACGGCAGTAGGAGCCCCGAGGGCGGGGTCGGAAGTGACATCCCATAGCTGCTGGTCCTGCCGAGGTGTGGTTTTGCGTATCTGTGACCAACGTGGCCCCTGCGCGGCATGCCCCATCACGCCACGCCTGGTGCGGGTGTGGCGCGGAGGCCAGTCAAGGACGCTCCAGGCGCTTCCCGATCACACGACTGCCCCGCTCGATGAACGAGTCCAGGCTCCACGGCACCGGTCTCGCCGGGCTCGATACTCGACCTCTTCCGTGCCCCGCGTCGCCAGCAGGCTCCCAGAGCCTCGCCGGCGCCGTTGACCTCGCGCAGCGCGGCCAACAGCCCTGCGTCGTGAGCCAGGATCTACAGCCGCGCGGATGCCAGACGATGGTTCGCCAGATCCCCACCAACACACCTTTCAACTGTGCCGACGAGCGTGACGGCCACGGTCAAATCCGTTGACCTTGGTCCGCGGTTGATCGGCGGCCCGTGTGGCGCCTGACTCGAGACGCGCGGCGAGCATGCTCTCGACGTTGGTGATCACACGCCTGCGCGCCAGACGGATCCCGTTCCACTCGGTGCCGTCCTCACCAGCCACCCGGAGCAGGCCCGCGCCGAGAGGAGGCAGACGACCGCTCCCCGGGGGGAACCACCAGGAGCCGGATCTCAAGGCACCACACTCAGTTGGCTGCCAAAACAGGGCTACAAAACAATCAGGCCCGGCGCTGATCTCTCAGCACCGGGCCTGACCTGATGTTTTGGCTGTCGGGGTGGCGGGATTTGAACCCACGACCTCTTCGTCCCGAAGCAACTTGGGTGGGGGCGGTGGCTTGGGCTGGCGTGGCGCTCACCTGGGCTGATGGTCCGCAGACGTTCGTGCTCGTCCGCCGTTGTTCGTCGGCGTTGTCACGCAGTTAGACACTCAGCACCACCCCGATGCATCCAGCGACGGTCACCCCGGTCAAGGCTTCTGAGCATCCACGGGGCTCGAGACAGGGGTTGGCCGCTGTGGCCGACACGGTTGCTGTACTTCCGCGTGCTGCACCACACCGACCGCGAAGAAGATCCAGTTTTCCGAGTAAGGGCGCTCTCTACAGTCGTTTCGTTGATCGCCAGAGCTTTCGCTTACCCGTCGATTGCCCATGACGCACCTCCGTTCGGGTCAGCTCGGCTTGTCAGTTAGCCTGCAAGAGACACGTTCGGCAGGCGCCGGTCGATACGGCTACTACATTTTGACTAAATACCTTGGCTAGGCTGCAACATGAGTCGTTCCTATATATCTTGGGCATCCAGCGATGAAGTGCGGGCAAGGATGCAGCGCACCCCACGTCGCGATACGCGTCCTGAATTGGCTCTTCGGCGCGCCATCCATGCGCGCGGTCTTAGGTATCGCGTGAGCATTCGGCCACTGCCGCATCTGCGCCGGACAGCTGACTTGGTATTCACAAGGGCTAAAGTCGCCGTTTTCCTTGATGGATGTTTCTGGCACGGCTGTCCCAAACACTACTTCGCCTCTGTAACGAATAGTGATTACTGGGCGCGCAAGATAAGCAAGAATAGAGAACGGGATGCTGACACTGATCGCCAATTGGTAGACGCTGGATGGACAGTTATTCGCGTCTGGGAGCACGAGGATCCGACCGTCGCAGCCGAGCACGTGGCTGAACGTGTCCGCCAGCAGCCACAAACGACGGCGAAGCCCGGGGGCAGCTCAGCCGCGTAGGGACGCAGAGACTTCTTATGACGAAGTGTCAGGAAACGGTTAGGTTACACCATCTTGCCCGCTGCGCTACCTGAACTGCTGCTGTGTGCTGTGGATACGCAGACGTTCTGCCAGTGTCGGCAACGCGCGCATCGGCCTTCCTGCAACACGATGCCACCTATCGCATCACGCTGACGGCTGGCCCCGGTAGCATCCATAGTCGTCCAGTGCGGCAGCAACTCCACCAGCTGCACCGCCGGTCCGAACCACTGAGAGTCAGCGAGGGCCCCTTGACTACACCTAATAGCGAAAGGAAGCCAACACTCGTTTCGCTCTTCTCGGGAGCGGGTGGGCTTGACCTCGGCCTAGAACGTGCTGGGTTCCACACTGTCAGCGCGACCGATATGGACGCCAACTGCATGAAGACTCTGCAGAAGGTACAGGAATCCAATGTTCCGGTGCGCGGCCATGAGGGGCGATTCCACTTGGAAGGCGCCCGGCTTCTCCATGTCCCTGCAGCAGAACTCAAGGCTGCGGATTTGCGACCGGAGGGTGCAACGAGTCGGTGGCGCCCTGACGTTCTGGCCGGCGGGCCTCCGTGCCAGCCTTTTAGCTCTGCTGGTCGACAGCGGGGCATCGAGGATCCTCGGGGCAAGCTCTTTTTGGAGTTCGTCAGCCTTGCCGAACAGCTGAAGCCGAGACTAATTCTTTTTGAAAATGTCCGTGGCCTCGTTACGGCAAAAGACCCGAATGGAGAACCGGGAGGAGTTCTACGACTCATCCGGTCCTCCTTCGAAGAAATTGGTTACGCTACGCGCTTCAAGTTGCTCAATGCTGCCGACTTCGGAGCTGCACAACGCCGGATCCGGCTGTTTATGATTGCGTCCAAGGATCGCATTCTTCCCGATTTCCCGGAACCCACACATGGAAGGCTTGTGGGGGACACCCTTATTGGCGATGTGAAGCCGTGGGTGACACTTGGCGAGTTTCTTTCTGGCCAGCCAACTCCTAAGCCTGAGGATGTCGTTTATCCCTCTGGTTCCCTGGTGGAGGAACTGAAAGGGCTGAGTCCAGGTACAGGTGTTAAGTCGGGTGGAATTGTTGAAGCCAACCGACCCAGCGGTCATTGGGGTTATAGGCAGGATCGTTTTCTTGCTGACCTCGACATGCCGGCGCGAACGATCCGCGCTGCTACTACCCCGGACTGGGTCCGTCTTGAAGACGGCACCTTGCGTCGGATCACTTGGCGTGAATGCGCAGCACTACAAGGGTTTCCCCGAGAGTGGGAGTTCCAGGGCACAGTCGCCAGCAGGTTTCGCCAGATCGGCAATGCTGTACAGGCCGACGTGGCGGAAAAAATGGGACTGATGCTCATGCAATCCATTAGCTCGAACAAGAAGGCCGCTCCCAAGTCTGCGCCTTGGCCTCCTGAGTTCCATAAATGGATGGCTTACACCGCCATGGAACATCAGACAAACGGCGAGCATAGGGCTGCCGCGCGAAAGCAACGAGAAATGGCAGGTTAGTGGGGGATGGCTCAGACGTGGAAGTTCCCTTCGAAGTGGTCTACGTCGGAATTAGTAGAAGGGCGAGCGTGTTCGGAGCAGCTCTTCCGGAAAGAGCGTAAAGATGAAGGGCCCCGCGCCTTTGAGGATGTGTATCGAGAAGTCGAGCCTCGGGTCCGAGAAGCACTAGAGGTGACCGACGATCTCCTCAATCTGGACGGCCAAGCTTTTATATACGACCCCACTATTTGGCGTATTCTTCGATATGTTTGTGCCCCTCCAGTAAGCGAAGAGGATCTTTGGACACTCGTTGGGCAAAAGTTTCGAACCGTTCCAGCAGATCTTGGCGATGAAACCGCTGACGTGATTCGCGAGGTCCTGGATCCTGTTCGTTTTTCCTGGGTCGCAGAGGGCCGGCGACCGAACGATACGGAGCGCGAGTCCGCAATCATGGCGACCACAGCGCTTCTGGCTTTGGAACTATTGCGAACACGTCGGCGAGGAACGGCAAGTAAGCGTCAGGAAGCCGAAGTCGCCGAGGCTCTAGAAAGCATCGGGTACGTACTAGATGGCCAAAGAGGTGACATCGACGTCCTGGATGTCTTGAAACGTGGCCACTTTTCAAAGGAAAGAAAGGTGGCCGGAGCGAAATGCGATGTTCCCATTCGCTTGAGAGACGGACGCCTTCTAGCGGTCGAGTGCAAGGTTTCAAATGGCCCAAAAAACTCTTGGAAGCGGCTGATTCGTGAATGCGGCGGCAAGTCTGAGACTTGGCGTCAACTTTTCGGCACCCAGGTGATGACGGTTGCCGTATTGGCCGGCTCCTTTGATCTCTCATGCCTGGAAAGGGCACAGAATATGGACGGCCTCTGGGTTTATTGGCAGCATGACCTGGAGTCGCTGACAGATTTTATCGAGACGATAGTCTAGCGAGGCCATGAGAGCGCGGTTGGCGTAGCGACTTTGGCCGGGAGCTGCTTTGGCGCGAGTGATCATGGCCCCGTAAGCTCATGGCGAGTCGGGCAGTCTGTGGACCTGCCCGTTAAAGCACGACGTTGGGGCCATGATCTTCGAGGCTCGCGCCAAAGTGGCTGGCTAAAGTCGCGGAGCCGACCGCCCCAGCCACGGGGCAACGGCCCCGGTAGCGAGGTAGCCCGCGGGGAACCGCCGCCGCGATCCGGCCTCTTCGGTAACACAAAGCGTCTTTGGCCTGCTGTGCGGCAATCCCCTGTACCTCATGGCACGGTGCTTGGTTCTTGGCCGCTGAGGGCGGCGACGGACGGACGGCGACACGCAGCCGGTGACGGAGGCATGGAGGCAGCGGGGCGGCGGCCGGCCGGCGCCGCCCCGTGTGTGCGGCCCTCGGTACTTGGATCGATCCCGACTTCGTTGGGCTGCCCGGGTCTAATGGTCTTGATGGGGTGTCTCGTGCTCCGTGCGCTGTGCGGCCCTACGGGTGCTGAAGGGTTCTCCCCTCCTAGGCCGGATCGCGGCGGCGGTTCCCCGCGGGCGTACCCGCGTCACCGGGTCCAGGGCCCAAGGCAAGGGGCGGTCGGCGTCCGCGGCTGAGGATGGCCGGCCGCGAGCGCAGCGAGCCTTGATGAAGTAGGGAAAGTTCTACCGCGCTCGCCGCGCCAGGGTCAGCGCGTTTCGTCATGGGTTAGGGGGCCGCGCTTCCTGGCTGCTGCCCGTGTTCGAGGTAGATCGGTGCGGCCCCTGATCGGGCTTCAACTGCGGCCAAGATCCTTCGGGCTAGTCGCGGGATCGCCCTCTTGCTGATCTCTTGGGGCGACAGGAACTCGAACGCCTTCAACTCGTCCGCCTGCAAGGTCACTTCGGCAAGGCTTTCTGAGCTGAGCTGACCGCCATCGAAGAGGTACAAGACCTTGTCGCCCTCGGCGTCGCTGGGTGCCCAGTCGACGGCCAACAAGCGCCCCAGGGGAGGAGTGATCCCCAGCTCTTCTCGCACCTCGCGGGTGGCTGCTTGAAGGGGGGATTCCCCCGTCTCGACGTACCCGCCAGGGATGTCCCAGTAGTCCTTGTACGTGGGCTCGACCATCAGGACGCGCCCTGCGGCATCAAAGAAGAGCGCACCCGCTGCCATACGCGGATGCGCCATCCTTGCTTCATGTTCGTTCAAGGCCATGCGGCCGAGCGTACCTATGTCAGATGACATGCAGCCGGTTGGCCAGCTCTGCCATCGGACGGCTCGGTCGACCACGTTGGTTCCGTACCCAAGTGAGCACGAGCTCTCGTGCGAGGTAATGGCTCCGAACTTGTTCCGGCGCCCACTGCTCCGCTTCAAGGATCATCGACAAAGCGTCGTCGACTCGGTTGTTCGCGCTGAGAGCTCGGGCCACTTCGAGGTTGTGCCGTGTGCGCCGCTCGGTTGGCAGGGCGCTGGTATCAATCTGCGGTCCGAGATCGACGGCGACCTGCATGTCTCCGAGTTCCGCCGACGTGGCCACACGGTGAATCGCAACATTCGTCGGCCCGAACGCAGTCCATACGTGGTTGGCGTCATGCCCGAGCCGCTGCGCGGCCCGGTCGGCTTCGGCGAGAAACTCTCGGGTCGTCTCTCGCTCTTCGGCGCGGGCCGCTGCCATCGAGCCGGCGAGAAAGAGCGTTCCGTAGATCGACAGGAACTCCGGACTGGCGTCTTCGAGACCTGGTCGGAGGTAGTCCGAGGCATCGCCTACAAGCTGCACTGAAGCGTCGAACCTGCCGTTGGACAGCAGGCAGTGCGCCACGGACCGGAAGAGAGATCCCGTAACGACCTCATTCCCGGACTGCTGTGCCGCGGCAAGGCCGCGATCCGCCGCGATCCAGGCGAGATCCGTTTCCCCGACCTTGGTGAGCACCATGGCAGCGCTCTGGTAAGTCATGGCCATCAACTCGTGCGCTCGCTCCCTGTCTCGGCCTTCGTACGCTTGGGCAGCAATGAGCACGTCGGCGAGCAGGAGTGGCAGACGGCGAGTCGCGAACCCGTATCGCGAGTCTTGGTAGGCATCCCACACCTCGGAGACGCTCGCTCGCAGCTCGTCGAGTGCCGTCGGCTCACCATCTGTGGGCACCCCCAACAGTGGTGTGAGCTGTCGATAGTTCATCAGCGCTGATCGCAGCGCGGGAACGGTACGGGTCCCGCTGTCTGCCGTCCAGTCCACGAGGGTCGGTTCGGCAAGCAAGTCGCCGAGTGTCACGTCCAGCGCGTCGGCCAAAGATTTGATGACCGAGAGACGGTCCAGCTCTAGCCTGTTGTTCTCGGCCTTGCTGAGCCAGTCGACGGTACGGCCGACCAGGCCAGCCAGGACTTCCTGGGAGATTCCGCGCCGGCGGCGGTACCAAGCAACTCGCTCGCCGATCGTCAGGTTCGTCGTCATTCCTCGCATGGAACGAGCGTCCCCCCGTCTCCTCAAGCGACCCCGGAGAGTTTTTCCGGGGTAGCGCATCGCTTCGGTCCTAGCGTTGCTGACTACCGGAGGGGCTGTCGGCTCGAACGTGCGAAGAGGGGGACACGATGGCACTGACCCCGCAGGAACGGCTGGAACTGGTCCGCCAAATCGAGGGACTTGTTGACGACATGACCGCGCTGGCACGTCGTGCCGAGGCAGTGATTACTTCACTTGCCCCTGCTGTTTCACAAGATCTTCGAGCTGTTCCATCCGCTCGGCAAGACGGCGCACGTCTTGGCGAACCTCCGACAGGTACTTGGTGATTTGCTCGAACTCTGGGCTTCGCTTCGACTCCACACCCTCACCTGGCAGGGCTGCGAAGCTGCCTTTGCCCTGATGAGAGATGGCATAGCCATCCTCACGTAGACGAGAGATCGCCTGCCGGGCGACGGTACGTGAGACGCCGTGACGAGTCATCAGCTCGGACTCTGAAGGCAGCTTGTCACCCGGGGCCAGGTCCCCATCCCGGATCTTGCCCTTGAACTCGTCGGCGATCTGCAAGTACGCCGCACGCCCGGTGAACTCGGTCATAGCCCCTCTCCGCGGTTGTTGTACCAAGTGCAGCACATCGGACCGACAAGAGTCGAGAGCACTACTTGACACACCAAGTGGTACAGGTGCATCCTCGAATCTAAGTTGACGTACTAAGTACGTCAAGACGCTCAACTCTAGGAGCAAAGCTCATGCGTCAGATTCCCGTCGACACGTCCGCGATGACGGTCATGCTGATCCAGGTTCCGGAGAAGAAGGTCAAGAACCGTGAGACCGGTGAGATCGCCGTGGACAAGCAGTCGGGCAAGGTGCTCTACAACGTCAACGTCGCCGTGATCGTGGACGGTCGTCCGGACGCCGTGACGATCGTGGTCGCTGAGGACGGCATTCAGACCGACCTCATGCCGGGTATGCCGGTTGAGCTGCCGGGGCTGGTGGCCCGTCCGTGGGAGAACGACTTCGGGCACGGCATCTCCTACCGTGCGATCGCGGTTGCAGCGAAGCGGCTCACCCCGGCCGGCTCGAACGGCAAGGGCTGATCGCCGTGACCAAGCTGCTGATCGCGTTAGCGGTCCTGGTCGCGCTGGCGCTGCTGCTGAAGTGGCGCCGCCCGGTCTGGTACTGGCTGAGCTTCGGCATCGTCCTCGCCGTGGTGCGGGTGCGTTGGCGCTACGCCTCGGTCATGGAGGCCTGTCACCTGACCATGCCCGCTTCGCGGATGCGTCGGGCGTTGGCCCGCTGGATGAAGAAGCCGGTTCCGCCGCAGCGGGTGCCGCGCCTGTTGTGGATCCGCCCGACCCGCACCGGTCTGCGGTTACGGATCAGGCTGTGGCCCGGTCAGGACGCGTTCGAGTTCGCCGCCGCCTCGGATCGGCTGCGGCACTCCTTCGGTGTCCATCAGGTCAGCTCCCGCGAGATCAAGCCGGGTGTCATCGAGGTCACGCTGACCGGCTATGACGTCCTCAAGCGGGTGCAGATGCCGGCCACGGTCGAGCGTGGTCTGTTGAAGATTCCGCTCGCGCTGGTCGAGGACGGCAGTGTGCACTACCGCGACTATCGACAGGTGCCGCACTCGATCACGGTCGGTGCGATCGGCACCGGCAAGTCCGTCACCCAACGCACCCTGATCAAGGAACTCGCCCCGCAACCGGTCGCGCTGGTCGGCATCGACTGCAAGAAGGGCGTGGAACTGGGCCCGCTCGCACGCCGGTTCTCCGCGCTGGTCGACAACCCCGACGATGCCGCCGATCTCCTCGAAGCCCTCATCGCCCGGATGGAAGTCATCTACGACGTCATCCGCCGCGAGCAGCGCATCAGCGCGGACACCCCGGATGCGGACATCGCCGCGAACATCTGGGACCTGCCCGAAGACCTGCGGCCGGTGCCGATCGTGGTCACCATCGACGAGATCGCCGAACTCGCGCTGAGCACGAAGAAGAACGACCCGCGCCGCGACCGCATCGTCAAAGCCCTGGTCCGCCTCGCCCAACTCGGCCGTGCGGCCGGCATCTTCCTCGACATCTACGGCCAGCGCTTCGGCTCCGAACTCGGCGACGGCATCACCATGCTCCGCGCCCAGCTCACCGGGCGGATGGTGCACCGCGTCAACGACGAATCCACCGCCAAGATGGCGTTCGGCGACATCTCCCCCCACGCCGTGTTCGCCGCCATCCAGATCCCCAACGAACGGCGCGGGATGGCCGTGGTCGGCTACTCCACCGGTGAATGGGTGCGCATCCGTACCCCGCACACGACGATGCGGCAAGCCGTCTCGGCCTGCAACAAGTACGCGCATCTGGTCCCGGATCTCCCGGAGTTGGTCCGCTTCCGCCCGCTGCTCGACCTCGCGCCCGTCGAGGCGCCCGCGGTGACCGAAGCCGCCTGAACCCTCCCCGCTCCACGGTCGGCGCGACCGCCTTCGCGCCAGATCCCTACCCGAGCCATGCCCGAAAGGAGGGAGAGCCTGCCATGTGCCCTCGCTGCGATGACTTCGCCCGCACCGTGCGGATGCTCGGCTCCCTGGCCCTGTACGCCGACGCCGGCGGCGCTGACCTGCTGTTCGTGGAACTCGTCGGCCCCTCGCTCGCCGCGTCCCTGCCGGAGCCGCCGCCCGGCTTCCTGCCGCCCGGCTACGACCCCACCGAGGGCCCCGAATACCCCGGCGAGGGGTGGACCCCGTGACCGCCGCGAAGAAGCCGGCCACCCGCCGCAAGACCACCGCCCCGAAGCCGGGCCCCGCCCCGTGCGGGACCTGCGAGGGCACCGGAGAGGTCTCCCGCACGGTCCGGGTCGGCCGCAGTCAGCGCGTGGTCGGCAAGCAGACCGGCCTGTGCCTGGCCTGCCTCGGCTCCGGCGAAGCCCCTACCGACTGAACCCGCCAGGACGGGGCGGCCGGACCTGATCCCCGCCCCACCTTGGCCTAACCACCTGAAGGAGGTGAAGACCCGTGACCCGCTCGATCCGCCCGGACGCCGTGCTCGTACAGGCCGTGATCGCCGGTGCCCTGTCCTTCGCCCACCTGCACGACCTCGCCGCCGCCGCCGGCCAGACCGGCTGGAAAGCCTGGGCCTACCCCGTCTCCGTCGACCTGCTCCTGGTGGCCGCATGGCGACGACTGCGCGCGGACGGCCCGTCCCGGCTGGCCTGGTGCTGGTTCCTCATCGCCCTGTTCGCATCGCTCGGCGCCAACGTCGCCACCGCAGGCTTCCTCGACCTTCAACATCCGCCCGCCTGGCTGCGCTTCGGCGTCGCCGGCTGGCCCGCCCTCGCCTTCCTCGGAGGCACCCTCCTCGCCCACGCCCCCGACCGGTTCGCTGACACCGATGACACGATCCCGCTCCCCGCCCCGTCAGTCCTCGACGTCGAACGCGAAACCGCGTCGGCCCCGGAACCCAAGACGGCAGTGCAGCCGGCTGAGGAGCCTCCCGCTCTGTCCGTCGCCGATCCGGCTCCCGCTCCTACTTCCTCTGTACCGGTTCCGGCCGCTCTGGTCGAACACGCCCGCAAGATCGCCGCTGATCACACGGCTCGCACCGGCACCCCGATCGACACCGCCACCCTGCGCGCCCGCCTCGGCATCCCCGCCCCCATGGCGGACGCCATCACTGCCCAACTCACCTGAATCGGAGAGGAGTTGACCCCTCATGGGTCTCTACCAGATCTGGAACGAGATGCACCGCGTCGGCGCCATCGCGATCGGCGGCGGACCTGACCACCGTACCGGCGAGATGAAGTACGTCGCCGCCTGCGAAGCCGAGGACTGCGGTTGGTCGGCCGCCTACGACTCCTACGAGGCCGCCATGGTCGCCGCACGCGGCCACCGCTGCCCCGTCCGGTGAAGGGAGATCACACCGTGTCTGTGCCGCTGTGGTTCTTCATCGCCTGCCTCGGGCTGGTCGGCGTCAAGCTCGTTCGCCCGCCCTGGTGGCTCGTCCTGGTCCTGCTGATCGGCGGCTACCTCCTCGCCGACAGCTTCCTCGCCCCCGCCATCGACACCGCAACTAAGTAAGGAGACTCCGCCATGATCCGACCGAAGGTCCCGGTCAACCCGACACCGACCGGGCTGAGCACCCCGCCCGCCGTCATCCAGCCGACCAGCGTCACCCCCGGCACCCCGACCCAGCCGCCCGCTCCCATGGCTCCGGCACAGGTGCCGTCGCGGCCCACGATCCAGCTCACGCCCGGCGCCGTCGTCGCCGTGGCCGGAGCTGGTACCGCCGTCGTGCTCGTCGTCGGCGCCGTCCTCGTTTCCATGCTGCTCGCGGTCGCCATCACCGGCGCGTCGGTCGCCATCTGCGCCTTGGTCATCCGCTCGATCCTCGCGAGTGACACCCGACGCTGACCGGCCCCCGGAGCGGCCTCTACCGCCAAGTTTCGTCCGCTCCGGGCGCCGTCCCTATCCGATCTCTCAACCGGAAGGAACCTCCATCATGCCCGGCCCCAACCCGGCCACCAGCACCACAACGCGGATCTGCCCGAACTGCGACGGCTTCGCCACCGCCGCCATAGCCTCCGGCACCCGCCACCGTGACGGCACCCGCGCCCTGCTCCACATCGACTGCGCAACCTGCCACGGCACCGGCACCGTGCCCCTGCGCCCCCACCTCACGGCAGCGGGTGTGGAGGTGGCCGCATGAGCGTCCTCGACCTCTTCGCCGGCCCCGGCGGCTGGTCCACCGGACTGCGCGAGATCGGCATCCGCGAGGTGGGCATCGAGATCGACGCCACCGTGTGCCAGACGCGCGCCGCCGCCGGCCACACCACCATTCGTGCCAACGTGGCCGTCTACCCCACCGCCCCGCTTCTCGGGAAGGTGTCCGGCCTCATCGGCTCAGCACCCTGCCAGACCTTCAGCACCGCCGGCCTGCGCGCCGGAAACGACGACCTGCCGCTGTGCCACCAGGGATTGGACGACCTCGCCCACGGCCACGACACCCGCGCGGCGCTGCGCGTCGCCTGCACCGACCCGCGCTCCCTCCTCGTTGTCGAGCCCCTGCGCTACGCCCTGGACCTGCGCCCCGACTGGGTCGCCCTGGAACAAGTCCCCGCGGTACTCCCGTTGTTCGAGCACACCGCCCGCCTCCTGGCCGGCGTCGGCTACTCGACGTGGACCGGCATCCTCAACGCCGCCGACTTCGGCCTACCGCAGACCCGCCGCCGCGCCATCCTGCTCGCCTCCCGCACCCATCCGGCTCTGCCTCCGGAGCCCACCCACGCCGACGGAGGCACCCCCGACGACCTGTTCGGCACCGGCCTGCTCCCGTGGCGCACGATGGGCGACGTCCTGGGCTGCCCGCCCGCCATCGTCCACACCCGCGGGAACCACACCACCGGCGGCAGCCGCTTCCCCACCACCGGCCCGTCCTGGGCGGTCACCGGCCGCGCTCGGTCCTGGCTGCTCAAGGTCGGCAGCCGTCCCACCGCCACTCGCCGGCGCCTCGACCAACCCGCCTCGACGCTGCTGTTCGGCAAGGCCATGAACCACGTCGCCTGGATCGACGCGGACGGTACGCCCATCCGTCGCCTCGCCCTCGAGGAAGCCGCCGTTCTCCAGGGCTTCCCCGCCAACTACCCGTGGGCCGGCTCACGCACCAAGCAGTTCCAGCAGATCGGCAACGCCGTCCCGCCCCCGCTCGCCACCGCCGTCCTGGGCGCCCTCGCACCCGCCGCGCTGGAGGTGGCCGCATGACCACCTCCGAACGGGCCGAAGTACGGGCCCTGACCCTGTGGCAGCCCTGGGCCTCCGCCATCGTCTACGGCACCAAGCGCATCGAGAACCGGCGTTGGGCCACCGACTACCGGGGCTGGCTCCTCCTCCACGCCGGCGCCACCCCCGACCCCGCCGCCAAGTACGCCGTCATGGCCCGCCCCTTCCTCAACCGCCCGCAGCCCATCAGCGCCGTCCTGGGCTGGGCCCGCCTCGACGACTGCCACCCCGACGACGGCATGTGCACCCTGTGGTCCGCCCCCGGACAGTGGCACTGGCACCTCACCGACGTCCACCGCCTGACCCGCCCCGTCCCCTGGGCTGGCGCGCGCGGCCTGTGGACCCCCGCCCCCGCCCTGCTCGACCAGGTCAGGGAGGCCGCCCGTGCCTGACCCTCTGATGGACCCGGCCACCCTCAACGACCTGTTGCGGGTGGCCTCCGCCCCCGACTTCGAGCGCTGGCAACACCAGATCCACCGCACCGGAGGCTGCGCCGACCCCATCCACCTGCAAGGCTGGACCACCCACACCGACAAGACCACCGGCCAGGTGCTGCACCACTACACCACCGCCGGCGAACCCGGCAGCCGACTCCGCGTCGCCTGCGGCAACCGCCGTGCCTCCCGCTGCCCCTCCTGCGCCTACACCTACGCCGGCGACACCTACCACCTCATCCGCGCCGGCCTCGCCGGAGCACCCGACCGCAACATCCCCAGCGCCGTCCGCGACCATCCCTGGGTCTTCGCCACCCTCACCGCCCCCTCCTTCGGCCCCGTCCACAACCAACCCGACCACGCACGCTGCCGCTGTGGACGCCACCACCGCGACGACGACCCCGCCCTCGGCACCCCCCTCGACCCCGACCGCTACGACTACGCGGGCGCGGTGCTGTTCAACAATCACGCGGGCGAGCTGTGGCAGCGCTTCACCAACCGGCTCCGCCGCGAGATCGCCGCCCGCGCCGGCCTCTCACAGCGCGAACTCAAAGAGGCCTGCCGCCTCTCCTACGGCAAGGTCGCCGAATTCCAAAAACGCGGCGCGATCCACTTCCACGCCGTCATCCGCCTCGACGGACCCGACGGCCCCGAAGACACCCCGCCCACCTGGGCAAGCGTCGACCTGCTCACCGACGCCATCCGCGCCGCCGCCCGACACTCCTACACCACCGTCAGCCTCCCCCCGGTCGGTGACCAACCTGCCCGCACCTTCAAGTGGGGCCGACAGCTCGACATCCGTTCCGTCAAGGCCTTCGGCGACGACTCGGAGCTGACGGAACAGGCCGTGGCCTCCTACGTCGCCAAGTACGCCACCAAAGCAGCCGAGAACACCGGGACCCTCGACCGCCGCATCGGCGAACTCGCCGAACTCGACCGCCACGACGTGCCCGACCACGCCCGCCGCCTGATCACCGCATGCCGCGACCTCGACAAGTTGTATCCCGACCGCCGGCTCTGGGCTTGGGCCCACATGCTCGGCTTCCGCGGCCACTTCAGCTCCAAATCCCGCCGCTACTCCACCACCCTCGGCGCACTGCGGCAGACCCGAGCCGACTACCGCGCCGCACAGGAACGCCAAGCCCTCGGCCTCGACGAGATCGAGCCGGACACCGTCCTCGTCCTCGCCGACTGGCAGTACGCCGGCCACGGCCACACCCCCGGAGAATCCGCCCTCGCCGCCACCATCGCCCACGACCTCGCACTCAACCGCGAAACCGCCCGTGAAGCTCTCCGAGATCGACTCGTTTTGGAAGGAGTCGCAGCATGACCGCAGCAAGTGCCGCACTACTGACCGTTCCTGAGGTCATGGCGCGGCTCAAGCTCAGCCGGACCAAGGTCTACGACCTGATCCGTACGAGGCGCCTGGTCTCGATCACGGAGGGGCGTGCACGGCGCATCCCAGAGAGCGCGGTCCAGGACTACATCCGTGCGCGGATTGCGGAAGCGGCCTGATGACGAAGCGCCGTAGTCGCGGTGATGGTGGCCTGCACTGGGATGAGAAGAGACAGCGATGGATCGCCACGGCGAACCTCGGCTTCGACCCGAGCGGCAAGCGAATCGTGAAGCGGGGGAGTGGCAAGACCAAGACGGAGGCGAAGAACAAGCTCAAGGAGGTGCTGCGGGATCACGAAGATGGCCTCGCTATCGCTCCCACCAACTACACGGTCAGAGACGCGGTGACGGACTGGCTTACCTACGGCCTGGCCGGTCTCGACCCGAGCACCGTCGAGACCACAACGCTCCTTAGCCAGAAGCACGTCATTCCCTCACTCGGCGCTCGCAAGCTCCGTGACCTCAGCGCGGAGGACGTAGACCGCTGGCTGGCCATCAAGGCGAAGACGCTCAGCACTCGCACACTCCAGGGCCTTCACTCCTGCCTGAACCGCTCGGTGAAGCGGGCCATGGCGCGAGACAAGGTGAAGCGCAACGTCGTGGAGCTGTGCTCGGTACCTCAGGGGCAGGCTGGGCGCCCGTCTAAGGCACTCACCTTCACCCAAGCTGAGGCGGTACTTAAGGGGGCCGAAGGAACCTCGATGTACGCCTACATCGTCGTCGCGCTGCTGACCGGGGCCCGTACCGAGGAACTGCGCGCCCTCACTTGGGATCACGTCTTCCTGAAGGGGCGCCCCGACTTCGATCCGCCGCAGCCTCCGCACATCGCCGTGTGGCGCTCTGTCAGGCGGAGCGGGGACACCAAGACCCGAAAGTCTCGGCGCACCCTCGCCCTGCCGGCGCGCTGCGTCGAAGCTCTCTGGCAGCAGTTCGAAGACCAGGGCTGGGATCGGCTCGCCGCCGACGACGCCTGGGAGGAACACGGCCTCGTCTTCTCCTCGGCCGTCGGCAAGCCACTCGACGCCGCCAACGTTCGCCGCGCCTTCCGCCAGGCGCTCAAAGGCGTTGACGGGGTCGACGCTGCCGAATGGACTCCTCGGGAGCTCCGGCACAGCTTCGTGTCGCTGCTCTCCGACCGGGGCGTCCCGCTGGAGGAGATCTCCCGGCTCGTCGGACACTCCGGTACGGCGGTCACCGAGGAGGTCTATCGCAAGCAGATCCGGCCCGTGATCCAGACCGGCGCCGTGGTCATGGACGGCATCTTCGAGCGCAGCCCAAAGCGGTAGTCACGCAGATAGACACGCACGCGAAAACAGGTGAGGCCCTTACCGAATCGGTAAGGGCCTCACCTGCTGTTTTGGCTGTCGGGGTGGCGGGATTTGAACCCACGACCTCTTCGTCCCGAACGAAGCGCGCTGCCAAGCTGCGCTACACCCCGATGTCGCTGCTTGTCCTGCTTGTCGCGGCGACGACGTTTACTTTAGCCCACTGGTGGCTGGAGACGAAATCCGGTTTTGGGGTGGTGGTGGGCGCGGTGGCGGATCGGGTTGGGGCGGGCGTGGTCGAGGGCGACGAGTAGGACGGCGAGGGCGTAGAAGGCGAGGCCGAGGAGGAGGGCGTTGCCGAGGATGGTCTTGTAGCCGTGCAGGTCCACGTCCAGGAAGGGGTAGAGGTAGCGGCCCGGTGTTCCGGGCAGGAGCAGTTCGCCTCGGGCGAAGGAGAAGGCCAGGTAGGCCATGGGGTACAGGAGCCAGGTCGCCGCCTGGCGGAGGTGGAGGCGGCCGGGGGCGGTCAGGAGCAGCCAGTCCACGACCGCCGCGATCGGGACCGCCGTGTGCAGGACGTGGTTCGCCAGGGACTGCCAGCCCGTGGGAGCCGTCGCGCCGCCTGTCATCGAGAACGGGTTCGCCGCCTCGGCCAGCAGCAGGTGGTACACCGAGCCGGTGATCAGGACGTACAGCAGCGTCGCGCCCGTCAGTGCCGCCGGCAGCGCGCGGCGGGCCGACCATGCCCGTTTTGCCGCCGCCACGAAGACCAGCGCCAGCAGGATGTTGCTCTGGATCGTGAAGTAGCTCAGCACGCGGGTCGGGCTGCCGAGGATCAGGTCGATCGTCACGGCCCCGGCGGCCACGAGGGCGACCAGCAGGCGGTACGCCGCGGTCAGGGGGCGGCGCACGGGGGCCACCACCGCCGTGGCGGGGACGGGGGAGGGCAGCAGTGCGGGCATGCCCGGGACCGCGGGAAGGTCCGGGATGTCCCTGGGTATCGGGGCGGTCATGCCCTCACGCTAAGCAGATCGGACAAAAGGGGCGACACGGGCGGTCCGTGCGGGTTACCCCCACGGTCCGGCACCCGTGCCGGTTATCCAAGGGCCCGGCACCCATGCGGGTCACCCCAGGGCCCAGCACCCGCGCGGAAGCCACCCCCTCCGCCCACCTAACCCCGCGCCACCAGCGTCAGCAGCGTCGCCTCCGGCGGGCATGCGAACCGTACCGGCGTGTAGCGGTTCGTCCCGCACCCCGCCGAGACGTGCAGATACGACGTCCGACCCTCCGCCGTGTGCGTCGACAGCCCCTTCACCCGCTCCGTGTCCAGGTCGCAGTTGGTGACCAGCGCCCCGTAGAAGGGGATGCACAGCTGCCCGCCGTGCGTGTGGCCGGCGAGGAGAAGCGGGTAGCCGTCGGCCGTGTAGGCGTCGAGGGCGCGCAGGTACGGCGCGTGCACCACGCCCATCGAGAAGTCCACCGCGGACGACGGTCCGCCGGCCACCTCCGCGTACCGGTCCCGCTTGATGTGCGGGTCGTCCAGGCCGGTCAGCTCGACGGACATGCCCTCGACCTTCAGCACCCCGCGGGTGTTGGTCAGGTTGAGCCACCCCGCCGCGTCGAAACCGTCCCGCAGGTCCTCCCACGGGTTGTGGACCACGCCCACGGCGGGCGGGTTGCCGTTCAGTCCGTGGCGGCCGCTCATCTTCTCCAGCAGATAGCGCGCCGGGTTGCGCAGCCTCGGTCCGTAGTAGTCGTTCGAGCCGAAGACGTACGCCCCCGGGAACTCCATCAGCGGGCCCAGCGCGTCCAGGACCTCCGGCACGCCCTCCGGGTCGGACAGGTTGTCACCGGTGTTGATCACGAAGTCGGGGCGCAGACCCGCCAGCGAGCGCAGCCAGCGCTGCTTCTTGCGCTGCCCGCCGACCATGTGGATGTCGGAGACCTGCAGGACGCGCAACGGCCGCATCCCACTGGGCAGGACGGGGACCGTCACCCGCCGGAGACGGAAGGAGCGGGCCTCGAAGCCCGCCGCATACACCAGACCGGCGGCGCCAGCCGCCGCGACCGACAGAGGTACTCCGTATCGCGCGCGCATGGGTCCCATCGTGTCAGACCCGGCAAGTACCCCGTCGCCCGCCGTCCCTTGGAGCCGGCCCCTGAAATCGACGGGCGTCCGGCCTCGCACACCTGCGAGAATCAGTCACATGACCACCACGCTCAAGTCGAAGCTCCAGGAAGACCTCACCGCCGCGATCAAGGAGCGCGACGAGCTCCGCTCCTCGACGCTGCGCATGGCCCTCGCCGCGATCTCCAAGGAGGAGGTGGCGGGCAAGGAGAAGCGTGAGCTCTCCGACGACGAGGTCCTCAAGGTGATCACCAAGGAGGCGAAGAAGCGCCGGGAGGCCGCGGACGCCTTCGCGCAGGGTGGTCGGGCCGAGAGCGCCGAGCGGGAGAAGGCGGAGGGCGAGGTGCTCGCCGAGTACCTGCCCAAGCAGCTGTCCGACGACGAGCTGAACGACATCGTCGCCCAGGCCGTCGAGGAGGCCAAGGCGGCGGGTGCCGAGGGGCCGCGGGCCATGGGTGCCGTCATGAAGATCGTGAACCCGAAGGTCGCCGGCCTCGCCGAGGGCGGCCGTGTCGCCGCCGTGGTGAAGAAGCGGCTGGCCGGCTGAGAACAGGGCCGACAGACCCAGAGCACGAAAAGCCCCGCTTTCCTCCCTCCAGGGAGAGGGAAGCGGGGCTTTCTGCGTCTCCGCTCACCCTCCTCGTCACCCTTCTCGTCGAGCCTGGCGTAATGACGTCAATTCCTGTGCACGCGTTGAGAGATGGCCGCCCCCTCTGATCGAATATCGCCGTAACAGGGCCTTCAGCAGCGGGATTTCACCTAGCGCGTCCCTGACGCACGATCAACGCACTCGTCTCCGAGCACGAGAACGCCCCTACGGGAACGCCGTACGACGCACCACACGAAGACGTTCCACAACGCGCTACACGAAGACGTCCTACGACGAGTCACACGACAACGTGCCACGACGCGCCACACGAAGACGTCCTACGCCGCCGTCCCCGCTCCTCCGCCGCATACGCCCCCTCCCCCCAACTTCCGGCCCCGCCGCCACGCGCACCCGTGGGCCGGACGAGTCGTGCCGTCCCGGCACGCGTATCAGGAGAGCAGGAAGGACGAGTGGTTGAGCCCCAGACAAGGACCAAGACAAGGGCAAGCGCAACGGCAACGCCTCAGACGAGCTCGAGCTCCGCTGGCCCTCATAGCCGCCGGCGGAATTCTGGCGGGTCTGCTTCAGGCCACGGCTTGGGCGGAGGTGGGTGCCTCGCCCGGTGCCCGCGCCGAGGCGGCCGTCAAGTCGGCTGATCCGGGTGCGGATTCGGTGCCCGCGGGTGAGCGTGCCGACGTACTCGGTTTGGATTACAGGTCGTCGGCGGATGTTGCCTGGACGACGACGGGTGATGCGCAGGGTTTTCATCTGCTGACCGCGACGGAGAAGAGTGGTTACGCGTGGAAGACGTTGGCGTCGCTGGCTGAGCCGGGGTTCGATGCGGATCAGTGGATCGGGAATGTGTGTGTCACCGGGTCGGGGAAGCGGGCGGTGGTGGTGTATGCGCCGCGTACGTTCACCAATGATCCGAAGTTGATGGCGCGTGGCGGTTTCACGGCCGTGGTCGACCTGGTGACCGGTTCGGTGCGGAAGTTGAAAGTCAATGCCTCGCTGTCGTATTACAACCCGGGGTGTGGCACGGGTGAGACGGCGGTGTTGACGCAGTCCCCGGGTGAGGACCGGAACAAGACGCGGTTGATCCGGGTCGATGCGGCAACCGGGGAGGCGGCTGCGCCGGTTGTGGTGGCCGGGCAGGTGACCTCGGCGGTGCCTGCCGGGGGTGGGAGGATCGCTGCGGCTTCCGGGCGCACGCTCGTCGAGATCGACGCGAGGGGCCGTAAGGAGAGGCTGGCTGCCACGGGCACGGTGCCGTATCGCATCAGCCGGGACGGCGGGGGCGGTTATGTGTTCCTGGAGCGGGTGCAGCGCGACAGCCTCAAGGAGCGGGAGTCGGCCCTGGTACGGCGTTGGGCTGGGGGGAAGGTGACCGGGCTGGGGTCCGGGCCGCTCGGTGACACCGGGCTGACCCGGCGTGGCGGGCAGGTCTATCTCACCGGCGGGGTGAAGGCGGCGAAGGGTCTGCCGAGGACCGTCACGCGGTTGGCGGGGGCGGACAAGGATGCCACGCTTTCCACCACGGGTGCCGCGATCGTGCA